>JAFQLP010000177.1 GCA_017414565.1 Lentisphaeria bacterium
AGCCGTGGCCGAATGGTCGCTGATGGCCACCCAGTTGGCCCAGCGCGATATGCTCCGCTATGCCACGCTGCGTCCGGGTGATGTGATGGACTGGCCGCGCGGTGCTTCGATGCAGGATATCAAAAAGATGACCATCGGTCTGTGGGGGATGGGCGACACCACCCGCCACCTGCTGAAATTTTTGGCTCCGCTGCGTCCGGGCCGGATCCTGGTCGCTTCCAACCACTGTCCCGAAGAAGAACTGGCGGCTCTGGGCGCGCAGAAAGCCACGCTGGAACAGTTGCTGCGTGAATCCGATGTCTTCCACTGCCTGGTCGGTGTCAACGATAAGAACTACATGCGGATCGGTGCCGCGGAATTTGCGATGATGAAAGACGGGGCCACCTTTGTGAACGGCGGCCGGGCGCGTCTGACCGATGAAGCGGCTCTGATCGCGGCCCTGCAGACCAAGCGGATCAACGCCATTCTCGACGTGTTCTACGAAGAACCGCTGCCGGCCGGTTCGCCCTTCTACGAACTGGACAATGTGATCCTGACGCCCCACGATGCGGGCTTTACGGGCCGCGACCGGTTCTTCCCGTTCCTGCTGGATGAATTCAACCGCTTCTTCAACGGTGAAAAGATGCAGTCTGAAATCTCCAAGAGCCGTTTCCTGACGATGACCAACGAACGGCTCCGCAAGTAAATCATAAAACTGTCGCCGGGGGCATGATGAATGGCTCCGGCGATTTTTGTCGGAATGTAGCGCAGTCTGGCTAGCGCATCTGCTTTGGGAGCAGAGGGGCGCGGGTTCGAATCCCGCCATTCCGACCATTTTTTTACCTCAAAATCGCCTTTTCTGACCCTATCACGGCATCAAGTCTTTGTCAAGGAGAAAAAGATTTTTTCAGAAAAAATGGCAGAGCCGACCTCTACAAAAAGTCCATTCGAAGATCAAAATCAAATTCAAAATGGCAGGTCATCCTTCCGGCCTATCTCTGAAACCCTCCAAACGGGAGAACAAAATGAAGGATTTCCGCAACCATACCTTGCATGAAAAAATGCGAACCGTGTCTTTCACGCTCATTGTGAAGTCCTTGCCGTACAGTCAGGAAGATTCCCTGTTGACAACCCTATTCGACATTTTTGTCTTATCATGGTGTCAAAGCATTGTCAAGGCGAATGAGAACAATTTTTAATAATTTTTTATTTAAATAGAGACAAAGGTTTTTCAACCTTGCGATTCTTAAGCCTCTCCTCAAAATCGGCAGTGCGTTTCTTATAATCCTTGAGATCCTCCTCAAAATCGGCAATGGTTAGATTTATTGCCCTTATTGACTTCGCTCCAGTGGGGCGGCCGGGATGACCGGGCTTCAATCCATAATCGAATAATTTCAGTCGGCCAGCTTTGTCGGCTTGTTCGTATTTCAGCAAAAATTCTTTGGCAAAAACAACCGCCTTGGAATAATCCAAACAACATAGAATGAAAAAAAATGACCATAATTTCTGCTCGGAATGTTCTTCTGTCAATGCGAGCCAAATGATATCTCGGACATCTTGGAAGAGCGCATCTTTCAAATTCGACTTGATCTCAAACACCACCAAGTGCCGTAGTTCCCCTCTGAAATAATCAGAATCAGGCGCATATGCGAAAGACCTTAGATCTTTTTGAGAGAGAAAATAATGCAATACATTTTGAAATTTGTCCTGATCGGTTTTCAACAATTCGCACAATATATATAAACAATATTTGTTCTGCCATTCATCACGATTTCGCAAATCGCGAGGAAAGCTGAATATCAACAATTCATCCGGAAGTTCTTTTACACTTATACTGCGCAATGAGTCGTTTTCGTAAAGGTAAAAATCTATTTTGCGCGACCATGTCACTGCACAAATGAAGTAATAGCGATTCCGGTATTTCACAACAACTATTGGGCGTTTGGTGAAATTGCCACGAGTGACGATCCCGTCGAATTTGATTTTTCCTTTATAACTGTAAGAAAAATTCCCAATGGAAGAATGACCGATTCCCCAAGGCTCACGTTCGTGTTCCCGTAATGGATTCAGAAGCTTAAAAGGGACGGTTTGCATAGTCATGCCCGATTCGGCGGTTGCAAAAAAAGACCAAGTTGATAGCCATAGTAAAAAAAATCTTTTTTTCATATTTTGCCTCATTGTAAATTGCTCAGGAAGGACTTATATCAACTATTTATAATCCTTGTAGGAGTAGTTTTGAGTGTCCCACCAACTTTTTCTGACAGTTTTCTTTGATGATGCTGCTGTGCACTTCTTCAAGTATCTGTTCAGTTGCAAATTCAGAAAAAACTCTGGAAAAAGTCGCTTCAGATGGTACTGCTCCGCTGTATTCCCATCCGCAAAGTCTGCGTAACCCCGGATTTGTTCTTAAATTTTCAATCAGCAGCTTCGTGATTGGAAAATCGCAAACCGATTTCAACAAAAATGCACGAAAAATCTTTTCCCGATCTTGCATCGGACGCCCCAATCCGCACCAACGCAAAGCGTCAGTCAGGAAGCGGGACGGGCGGACAACTTCCAATATCCGCAAAAACTCCTTCATTTTGCCAGTTATTTCGCCCATTTCTTCTTCCACCATTGGAAAAAGATAACTTTCGGTTGTATGGTATATATCGGTCAATCTGTTCATTTTTACCTCCGGCTTGAACACCCAGAGTATAAAATGCACTCATTGTCCAACTTTTTCCAGTATTTTAATTAAAAACTTTTGAAATTACCTCGGATGGATAGCAAATTTTGTTGATAGTCAAGGAGTGCAAAAAGATGAAAAAAGGGAAGAAAGGGATCGTTGTCTGTCCCAGTGACTTCAACGGAGTCAACTGGATAGAAAAACTCAAAGCGAATGGATTGAATACGCTCGGCATCCACTCCGGCGGCGGCAACGGTCGCGATGTACTTGCGGTCCTCGGCGAATACGGCAAGGCGGAGTTCCGTCAGCAGGTCGCCGATGCCGGGCTGGATTATGAATATGAGTTGCACGCCTCCAAAAATCTGCTTCCGGAGTCGCTCTTTGAGACCCATCCGGAATATTTCGTTCAGGCCTTGCACTCCAAGATCCGCACCCAAAATCTGAATTGGTGCGTTACCGCTCCGGGGGTGTTGGAGAATGTCATTGCGGAAAACGCCGCCGGACTGGCCAAATCGCTGCCCAGTTCCACCCACAATTACTTTTTCTGGGGATGCGACAGCGCACCGGGACGCGACTGGTGCCATTGCCCCGCGTGCAGCATATATTCATTCAGCGAGCAGAATCTGCTTTCGGTGAATGCTATGGCGCGGCGGCTCCGGCAGGATGATCCGGAAGCGCAAATCGCCTATCTGGCATATTACGCCACCATGCCCGCACCGCAGCTGGTCAAACCGGAAAGCAATGTTTTCTGCGAATTTGCGCCCTATTCACGCAGTCTGGATTACGCCATCTGTGACCGGCGCAGTGCTGCCAACCGGCAGTATGTCAAATATCTTATGGATCAGCTTGCCCTCTACGGACCGGAAAAGATCCATATTCTGGAGTATTGGCTCGATGCTTCGCTCTGGGGCAAAGCAGATGAAAGACATCCGTCGCCGTTCAATAAGAAAATTTGCGAAGAGGATGTCCGCTTTTACACTTCGCTCGGCATCCGTCATTTCACCACCTTTGCCGTGCGGCAGGATGGGGCATACGTCAAACTTCATGGCGACAGGGAAATCTCGGAGTATGCGGAGATCCTTGCCAAATACGAATAAGCGGGACGGGCGCGCGTATCTGCATATTCTGAATGGTGATTTCTCCCGGGATCTTTGGGAAAAAGCCGGATTCTCGGGCGGAAGTCTGGTTTGGCGCGAAACGTATCTGGAGGGACCGCTGCCGGAAACGGATGACCTGTCGGTGTTCCGGACGGCCAGAGCCGGTTATCTGGCATCTTTTGACGAACTGACCGGGATCGGGGCGGAACGGCTCTATCGGCATTTGCAGAAAATGGACGATGCCGTGCTGACATTGCCCCCGGATGCCGCCTTGATGCTGTGGTTTGATTCCTGCATCTTCGATCAGACCATTCTGATGCGGATCTTGTATCTTCTCGGCCGCCGTCAAAACGGTATGCCGGAGGTTTTTCTGTATTGCTGCAAGGGGAATTGTCTGGAAGAACAGGATTTTCAGCAGGGATTCGATCAGAAGATCCGGCTGTTGTCCCATGATCTGGCGGTTGCCGGTAAAGCCTGGGAATATTTCCTGAAACACGATGCGGCCGGGATGCGGGCACTGGCGGCACAGGCGGATTTTGCGCGTTTACCTGCCATGGCGGCGGCGTTGCTCCGGTGCGCGGATGAAGTGCCGGATCAGGATGGTCTTTCAAGAACACAGCGGCAGATCCTGCAGATCGCAGCGGGGGGACGGCGTTCTTTTCTGGAGATTTTTTCCGGGCTGGATGCTTTTGAAGAATTCCCGTTTCTGGGGGACACCGCCTGCCGGAGATTGCTGGATCAACTGGTCGGCAGAGGTCTGCTCAAGAGCGTTGAGGGCGGCTACGAATTGCCGTGACCGCCCGGCGGAACGCAAAAAAACGGTTCCGGTGGAATCCGCCGGAGCCGTTTTTTTGTGCCGATGCTGCATCCGGCGGGATCAGAGATCCCCGAATGGGACGAAGAAGAGATAGCCGCCGGTTTTGCCACCGCGTTTGTCCAGCGAGAAAACCCGCCACAGGAAACTGAAGCGGGAGTCATCGCCATCCCGCACCGTACTGATGAACGGGAAGATCAGCTGTTCCGAACGGTTCCCCTCCTGACGGTAACGGTAGAGAAAATGCAGGATATGGCTGGATACCCGTTCACCGGTTTTGGAGCCGCCCGCCAGCAGGTGACAGAAATGCCAGTCGTAATCGCCATTGCTGAGTTTTTGTTTGTGGAAGAATGTACCGTTGCCGATATCTTCATAGAACCGCAATTCGGTGAAGCGGTCAATCAGTTCGGCGCGTTTGAGGTCGGCCCGGCGTTGATCGGCCAGATCTTCGGCCGTCAGCAGCAGACCGAGCTGACCGGCAAGGCGGAGCGCGTCAGCCAGCCGCATCTGGCACTTGGTCTGCCGGTTCTGCCAATCGGCCCGCTCGATTTTCAATTCTTCGTAGCGGATCAGTTTCTTCAGCTGCTCGATTTTTCCTTTGGTCTGCCAGCGGTCAGTGCGTCGGGTGGCATCTTCGATTTCGGCCAACTGCTCCTGCAGGGTGGTTTGCCAGCGGGGGAGGGCGCGCAGTTCCTGCCGCAGTTTTTCAACAGCGGCGGCATCAACGCCCGGTTTGGCAATGTTGAAACCGAACCGGCCCCGGTAGAAAAGACCGCACGCCGCGTAAATGTCGCGCTGTTCCGCACAGTCGCGTTCCGGCGCGTTAAAGGCCTGCCGGTGGAAAACCGGATAATCGGGGCGGGAACGGCGTAATGTTTTGGCATAATAGGCCAGCGGCGAAAAGACGATGCTCTGATCCTCCGCCGGGGAACGGGAGAGGAATGTCATCAACGGGAGGGAGTTGAACGTGTATTTCCGGCCCCGGTGATTCCACCAGGTCAGCAGGGACGGCAGGACCCAGGAGGAGTCATCGCCGTCGATATCGTAAGAGAAAAGCGGTACGATCAGACCGTTGCGGACCGGATAGACCGGGAAATCGTATTTTGCCGCCAGTTCCTGCAGGAATCGTTCAAAGGTATTCCAATCCTTTACCGTGGCGGGAAGCGGTTGCGAAGGATCGAGTTTTTTCAAAGCATCCTGGAGTGCCGGTTTCTGCTGGTCAAAGGATTTGTCGTATTCGAGCAGGTCGCGCAGTTGGCAGAATTTCTGCCGGAGTTCCGAATCCTGATAACGCATTTTGGTGGTAAAGGAACTCATCAGGGCAAACGAGGTGTAGGAACGCTCTTCTTTGTACCGTGACCAGATCTTGTCCGGGGATTTTTCCACTTCGTAACTGCTCAAGATCGGGCCGAGCAGATGCCAGCGGAAATAGTCCTTCCGCTGTTCGTTGCCGCCAAGCAGGAAGAAGTTGCGGCTGTTGCCCCGGTTGTCCGCCGTGCGCGACCACAGCGGGAAAAAGCCGCTGGTGCGCGAAATCTGCCGCGGGATCGCGTTAAAGACCTCCTGCCGCACCCGGTTGAGTTCCGCCGGGTTTTCCGGGAACGGACGGGTCCCCTTGAAATGGTAATTCCAACGGTTCCGGAGTTTTTCGGTGGGGCTGTCAAGCAGGAGCCAGCCCCATTCGTCGTAGGGGACGGAGGTTTCTTTGGCCCCGAAGGCGAGGCAGAAGAACCAGTAATAGTCATCCCGGTCGGTCCGGTTGCGGGAGCTGTGGGGGGACTCGTAAAACAGGTCGTTCTGATTGCTGCGCCAGATGCAGAGCGGCGTGTAGTAGCCGCCGGATTCTTTGCCGTCGCGCCACTGCCACGAAAGCGGCAGCAGTCCCATGCCGGTCCGGTTCCACGCCCAGAGCGTCACCCAGCCATTCCGGTCGGCCGGATTCCAGGCCGAAAGCGGAAACAGAATGCTGTAATCGTCGCCTTCGTGATTGTAGAAGGGGCGGAAAGCAAATCCGTACGGATCTTTGTCGATCAGCGGCCACAGCGCGCTCCAATAGTTGTTGGAACGGAAAAAGAACGGCCAGATATTGATCAGAGTATCATCCAACCCGGCAACATTGTCCCGGTTTGCCCGGACGGCCGAATCCAGATTGCGGCTGATTTTCTGATATTTTTCGGAGCGGAGCCGGGATTCTTTCGGAGCCGAATATTCCGCAAAAACACCGGCCGAATTCCGGATCATGCGGTCACTGCTGGCGCAGCCCGTCAACAGCACGAGAGCCACCGGGACCGACAAAAGAAGCCGTCGTTTCATGGTTGCCTCCGTTATGGATCATTTCAGATAGATGCCGAGATTGGCACCGACATTGCGTTCCACATTTTTGGGTTGATGGGTGACGGTGACCGGCTCTTTTTTCTGCCGATCCCAGTAACACAAAGTGGCCGAGCCGCCGCCGTCCATATTGATGGCATCGTAAGCTCCGGCTTCTTTGAGCATTTCGGCCAGTTCCCGTCCGGTCGCGCCCAGACTCCACTCCGGCTGACGGCCATCGACCGTGATGATATACATGTATTTCCGGTCGCGGGAAAGACCGTAGGCAATGCGCGGCATCAACGGTTTTTCATAGCGGCCGCCGGGCAGGATTTCGCCTTTCAGCATGATCAGGGCAAAACCGCCTGCGGCCACTTTGACTTTGCTGTAATCTTCGGGCGCGATTGTGTCGGTGATATCAATTTTGCCGTTTTTCCAGACAACGAATTCCGCCCCGGTCGGTTTACGGTCGGTAATCAGTTCGCCGTCGAGGATCATGATGCCGAGCGGATTGCCGTAACGGTGATTGAACGGCCGCACCCAGGGTTCCCACGGGGCGGAATTGGCGGCCACGATCATGTTTTTACCGGCGGCCCGTTCCGCAAGCATGAAATCCCGGGTCTTGACCCGGTCGGTGGCAATGGTCAGGGCGGGATAATCGGGCATCGGTTTGCCCCAGTCGGCATCGCGGGGCGTGGCGGTGAAGGTCAACCCGGGCTGGGTCAGGTCGATCCGCATCATACAGATCTTCATCAGCCGGGGGTCGGTGCGTTCGATCCGCCGGAGCAGGGTCCCCCGCTGCACGGTTTCGGCTTTTTCCCAGAAACGATCGCCGGCCGTAAGAATCAGTCCGCAAAGAAATAACAGAAGAACAGCTGCTTTACGCATAATCCATATCCTTTCTTTTGAAAACAGGTGATGCGCGGATTTTTTATACCATACTGCCGGTTGCCGCCAAATGCAAATTTTCCGCCGCCGGAAATAAAAAGCCCGTTGCGATCCGGAGAAAGCAACGGGCCGGTACAGCAATGATGCGGTTACGCTTCGCGTTTGTCAAGGCCGCAGGTGAATGCGGCTTTGAGTTTGGCCGGATCGACCTTCCAGGTGCGGTCGTAGTTGTAAACGCCGTTCTGTTCCTGTTCCACATCGGTCAACTGGGTGTAGCACCAGCCTTCGAGGGTCGGGTCGAGATTCATCAGTTCCGCCTGTTCGCGGATGAATTCGCAGAGTTCATCGCCGTTTTTGATCTGGATGCCGTGATAGCCCCAGGAGTTGTCGGCAAAGGTCCGGCGTTCCGGCGGAATGAACATGAAGCCGCCCCATTCATCGTTGATATAGGGCTGACCATGGTAGCCCTGTTCGCCTTTTTTGATGGAGACCGGGGCGTTTTCCGGATGCAGGGCTGCCTGCAGGTCTTCCCGGTTCTTGCGGTACAGATGCACGGTCCACAGGTCGGTCTTGCTGTGATAATAACCGCTGGTTTCGTTGATCGGACGGGTGGCATCGAGTGCCCGGGTCTGATCGTAAATCATGGTCTGGACCCGGTGGAAGCACGCCAGGTTGGTGGGATTGCCGGCATGGTCGAAGGAGGGCACCGTTTCATTCAGCGGTGTCCAGGCGATGATGGAGGGCGCGTTGTAGTCGCGTTCCACGATTTCGCGCCATTCCTGCTGCATACAGGCCAGACTCTGCCAGGCCACCGGCGAATCCGGGTCCATGTAGCGGCCGAATGCCAAGCCCCAGCTGGCGGTTTCGCCCCAGGTCAGATAACCGAGGCGGGCGGCCCAGTAATGGAAGCGTTCTTCAAAGACCTTCTGATGCAGACGGGCCCCGTTGAAGCCGGCCGCCATGGAAAGTTCGATGTCGCGTTTGAGGTCTTCATCGGAGGGCGCGGTCCAGATGCCTTCGGGGTAATAGCCCTGGTCAAGCACGAAACGCAGGAAGATGCGTTTGTTGTTGAGGTAGATCTGACTGCCTTCGATATGGATCTTGCGGAGGCCGCCATAGGATTCCACGCGGTCGATCACCTTGCCGTCGGCATCGAGCACTTCAAAAACAATATCGTACAGGAAGGGATCTTCCGGGCACCAGGGGCGGATCTGATCGCCCAGCGCAACCGTAAAAGGCAAGCCGGTCACGGCCGGGACCGTGCTGGTCACCGTGGGCAGACCTTCGCCGGAAATGGTCACGCGGAGCTGCTGGTCGCGGGAGGCATTCAGGAAGCGCGGCTGGAAGCTGAACGCATGGGCATCCAGTTCCGGCGTGATGCGGCAGAAGGCAAGGCCGGTCGGCGCAAGGGCTTCCATCCAGACGGTCTGCCAGATGCCGGTCACGCGGGTGTAGGAGCAGCCGCGGGATTTGTAATCCGGGCACTGCTTGCCGTAGGGCTGCCGGTTGGAACGGAGTTCGTCTTTGGCACGGACGACCAGGTCGTATTCTTTACCGGCTTCGACAAACTTGGAAATGTCAAAGGTGAACGACGCCATACCGCCGTAATGCAGACCGACCGGTTGGCCGTTGATGAATGCTTCGCATTCGTAATCCACGCCGCCGAAGTGCAGCAGGACCGAGCAGCCGCTCCATTCTGCCGGAATGGTGATCTTACGGTGATAGAAAAGCTGTTCGACAAAGTCGGTATAAGCCACGCCGGAAAGACGGCTTTCCGGGCAGAACGGTACGGTAATGGTATCACGGAAGCCGGTGCTTTGAGCGAGACCGCGGTCCATGCCGCTTTTACCGAAGTCGAATTCGTAGGTCCAGGTGCCATTGAGGTTACACCAGGCCTGACGGACGAATTGGGGGCGCGGATGTTCGCTTCTGGGAATGTCCTGCATGATTGCTCCTTGAAATTTTCTAATCAAATGGTTGCTTGTTTTCAGGAAAAAATTCCGTTTTGCCGGATAATATATGCCCCTCCGGGGGAATTTCAAATAGGCTTTCCGGTTTTTATTTTCATATTTCACGGACGGGGACTGCGCCGCCCGGCAAAAAAAAGTCCCGCCGGTGATTCCGGCAGGACCTTTTGCGGTACAGGTGAAATATTATTTTCTGACAGGGACCAACAGTCTGGTGAGCGATGAGAGCGTTTTCTGGAACGTGCTTTCCGAACCGTAGTTCGGCCAGCATTCATAGACGGCCGTATCTTTATGCCCGGAAATGGTGTTGTTCTGCAACTGCACGCCGGTCAGGTCAATGCCGGTGCGGCGCAGGAAGAACGCACGGGCATCCGCCGGAGCAAGCGCGGCGAAATCCGCAGCGTCCGTGGCCGAGAAAAAGTATTCTTTGCCGACCGGATTGTAGCCGCTGATATGGAACAGCAGAAGCCAGTTGCGGGGGCCGGGTTTGGTGAATTTGAATGTGTTGTTGCGGATGATGATGTTGTTGGCAAAATGTTCCTGCCTGGCCGGGTCCTGCGTATAGACAAAGATCGGGACCGAGATAAAGGGGGCGATTTTCTGATATTTGCCGGTATCGGTGAGCGAGCAGTTTTCGATCAGAAAATTGCCGCCGCCGTTGCGGAAGCGGATGTAATCCCCGGTGGAGTCGATCATGACGCAGTTGCGGACGGTCAGGTTGCGGCAGTCATTGGCATTGTAAAGCATGTGGGCGTGGGAGTCGTAGCCGACCGTATCAAAGATGCAGTTTTCCCAGGTAATGTCCGAGCATTTGGTACTGGGGAGGCCGCCAGTGACCCGGCCGTTGGCACCGCTGGCACCGTAACTGATGCCGGACATGTTTTTCCAGTGACAGTTGCTGACCGTGATATCCTGCGAACCGCGGATCTGGAGCGCGTAGCCGCAGATGCCTTTGCCGGTGAAATACAGTTTTTCGATCCGGATGTTGCGGCAGCTGCGGAGCGTGATGAGGTTCACAAAGTTTTTGACATGGATCTCCATGCTGTCGCTGTCGTTGCGCTTGAAGCAGGTGGCGTTGCGGTCGGCCCCGCGGATGGTCAGCCGATTCTGGGGATCGCCCACCTGGGTCAGAGTGATGTTGTTGGTGGCTTTCGGATTGTTCCGGTCATGCGTGATGATGTATTCGCCCGGCAGGACATGGACCGTGACCGGGGTTTTCTGCAATTCCGCATTGACCCGTTTCCAGAAACCGGCATCGCGGATATCGGCGGCGGAGGCAGACGAGGCGCCGCTGCCGGTACCGATCGCCGCAGGAGCAACATAAAGCTGGAGTAGGGGGCCGGAAGCCGGAAGGGAGAGCGCGGTTCCCAGCATGATGACAAATGAGAGGAGAAAACGCATGACAGAGGGGCCTTTCTTGGTATTGGTTTCGGTTTGGTTCGTAAATGATAGAAAAGATAACACGGCAAAGTTATTTTGTCAAGGTTGGATCGGGCCGCCGCGCTGCCTGCCGGGACCGGCTGTTTTACAGCGTGGCGATCGCGGGGTGCAGCAGCAGAACGATCGTGCCGGTGCCGGGCGCAAGCCGGAGCGGCAGACCCGATTCCAGCAATTCTGCGCCGGAAACCACCATGCCCGGCAGTGACGGCAGTCTGTCGGGAACCAGCAGGGTGATGTCGTAAAGACGCACCGGATCAAGTCCGGCCGGGCGCAGGGTAAAGGCATCACCCGCCGCCGGGAAGCCGAAAACAAGGGCGTTTTCCTGATTGGCGGAGATGAGCGTGAAACAGCCGCCGGTCAGCGGCGCGGGGGCCATGCCTTTGTCCGCCAGCGACCGCAGATTGGGATGATCCGCCACCAGTGACGGCAGCAGATCCTGAACGACGGCGGGCCGTTCCGTTGCGGGCAGCGCGGCCGGGAGCAAGGTCAATAAAATGATGGTGAATACGGCGATACGCATGTTTTCGACTCCGGTTGATGATCCGGGAAGAATGTAGCACAAATCTGCCGCAATGCAAATCGTTGAACAGATTTGCATTTCTGCCGGAGTGGTATTACAATATCCGGATGTGATTTCCGCAGAAACAGGGAGTTGGAATGGATTTTCGTTTTATCCGGGGCGAAATGGCCGTGCTGGCGGCCGCTTTGATCTGGGGATTTGCGTTTGCCGCCCAGAAAAGCGGTGCGGAGGCGTTGCCGCCTGCGGTATTTGTGACGGTCCGGCTTTTTATCGGGGCCGTCTGCCTGATCCCGGTGATCCTCGGAGCCGACCGGATCGTCGGGCGGCGGGTGTCGGTGTGGGGCGGTGCCGGGACTGCGGCGGAACGGAAACGGCTGTTGCTGGGCGGCGGGCTTTGCGGGACCGCCCTGACGGTCGCTTCGGTACTGCAGCAGGCGGGACTGGCCGGGGCATCGGCGGGCAAGGCCGGATTCCTGACATCGTTGTATATGATCCTGGTGCCGGTGTTGGGATGGTTCTGCGGCCGCCGGACCCGGGGCGGCATGTGGCTGGTGGTGTTGCTGGCACTGGCGGGGATGTGGCTTTTGAGTGCTCCCGGGGCATCCGGCGCACTAAATGGCTGTGATCTGCTACTGATCGCGTGTGCCGCGGTGTTCGCCCTGCACATTCTGGCGATCGACCGGTTCGCGCCGTTGACCGATTGTCTGCGGCTGTCGTGCCTGCAATTTTTCTCCGGCGGCGTGATGGCACTTGCGTGGTCGCTGGCGATGGGTGAACGGTGGGAATGGGCGGCCCTGCGGCAGGGCGGGGCGGCTCTGCTCTATTGCGGGGTGGCCTCCAACGGCATTGCCTACACATTGCAGATCGCCGGTCAGAAGCATCTTCACCCGGTGGTGGCAACGCTGATCATGAGTCTGGAATCGGTGTTTGCGGTGCTGGGCGGCTGGCTGGTTCTGGGGGAACGGCTGTCCGGGCGTGAACTGGCCGGATGTGCCGTGATTTTTGCCGCGGTCCTGCTGGTACAGTTGCCCCGGAAAAGCGGCGGCAAAGAATAGATCTACAATGGCACGGCCAGATCATCGGTCCATTCCCGATCATCGCGGGCAAGCAACTGATGCGCTTCCGGCGGACCGTCGGAGCGTTGCGGATAACGGGGGATCGGCGTGGCGGTATCGGCGGCCCAATGGTCCAGCAGCGGTTGATAAAGTTGCCAGGCGGCGGCGATCACATCGCTGCGGATGAACAATGTCTGATCGCCCAACTGGCAGTCGAGCAGCAGCCGGGCGTAGGCATCCAGCGATTCACCGCCGGATTCCCGGTAATCGTAATTGAGCGTGAGAGCCCCCATACAGAGTTTCGGACCGGCTTTTTTTGCCTGCAATGTCAGACCGATCCCTTCTTCGGGCTGGACATGCAGATGCAGGATATCCGGTTGCAGTGCCGTTTGCGGGATGCCCGGAAAAACGGAGTGGGGGACCGGTTTGAAGATGATATCCAGTTCGGTGCGGCGGATGCCCAGTTTTTTGCCGGCGCGCAGATAGACCGGCACCCCCTGCCAACGCCAGTTGTCGATGTAAAGTTTGAGCGCGGCATAGGTTTCGGTGCGGGAATCCGGGGCCACGCCCGGCTCGGATGTGTAGCCGTCGTACTGGGCGCGGACGGTATCGGTGAAGGCGATCGGCCGGATGGAACGGATCAGTTTGATTTTTTCATCGCGGACGGCATCGGCGGAAAAGGTGTAGGGGCATTCCATGGTCACGAGCGACAGCATCTCCAGCATGTGGTTCTGGAACATGTCGCGCAGCAGTCCCGCCTGATCGAAATACCCGGCGCGCTGTTCCACCCCCAGTTGTTCGGCCACAGTGATCTGGATCGAATCCACCTGCGAAGCATTCCAGATCGGTTCAAAGATGCGGTTGGCGAACCGCAGCAGAAAAATATTCTGCACCGTTTCTTTGCCGAGATAATGATCGATCCGGTAGATCTGGTGTTCCCCCAGATGCTGCCGCAGAGCCGCATCCAGAGCCGCCGCGCTGGCGGGATCGTGGCCGAACGGCTTTTCAAAGACCACACGGCGGGGGCCGCCGGACGGGGTTTCTGTCAGCAATCCGGCGGCGGCCAGCCGGTTGACGACCACCGGATACAGGTGTGACGGCAGGGCCAGATAAAAAATCACCGGCGTTCCGTCGCCCTGCCGCTGCAATTCCCCGGCAAGCTGCCGGTAATCATCCGGACAGTCGTAGCCGAGCGGCATGTAACCGGTCCGCCGGAAAAAAATATCCCCGTCCGCCGGGAGCGGTGCGGGGAAACAGTCCGCCAGATGGCGGCGGAACGAATCCGTGGTGTAGGGGTGCCGGGCACAGCCGGTGATCCGGCTTGTCGGCGCCAGCAATCCGCGGGCATCCAGAGCGGCGAGCGAGGGAAACAGTTTCCGTTTCGCCAAATCTCCGGATGCGCCGAAGATCACGATCCGGCACGGTTCCGGCCGCTGTTCGCGGCAGAACCGTTCCTGCCACTCAAAGGATCGCTGTCCCATGACCGGCTGTTCTGACCGGAAGATCAGTAGTTTTTGGCTTCGATTTCAAAGTAGGCGCGGGGATGTTTGCAGACCGGGCAGACATCCGGGGCCTTTTCGCCGACATGGATGTGACCGCAGTTACGGCATTCCCAGCGGTTTTCGCCGACGCGCACCCAGACTTCGCCGTTTTCGAGATTGGCGGCGAGTTTGCGGTAGCGTTCTTCGTGACGCTTTTCGATCAGAGCCACGGCGGCAAACTGGGCGGCCAGTTCGGTGAAGCCTTCTTCGGCGGCCTCTTCGGCGAACTTGCGATACATTTCGGTCCATTCTTCGTGTTCACCGGCGGCGGCATCCAGCAGGTTTTCCGCGGTGGTGCCGATGCCGTGGAAGGCTTTGAACCACAGTTTGGCGTGTTCTTTTTCGTTGTTGGCGGTCTGTTCAAAGAGGGCTGCGATCTGTTCGTAGCCGTCTTTCTTGGCTTTGCTGGCGTAATAGGTGTACTTGTTGCGGGCCTGCGATTCACCGGCGAACGCGTACATGAGATTTGCTTCGGTCTTGCTGCCTTTGAGTTCCATTTTCTTTTCTCCTTTGGTTTCTTTCGGGGTATTCCGGTTTACTTTGATAAAATCCTGGGCCGGGTGTTTGCAGAGCGGACAGATGTAATCTGCCGGCAGGTCTTCGCCTTCGTAAAAGAAGCCGCAGATCTGGCAGACCCAGCCGATTTTGACATCTTCTGCCGGTGCCGCCGGTTTGATCGCCCGGTGGTAATAGCCATAGGTGGCAGAATCGGTCGGCGCAATGACTTCGGCGTTTTCCACATCGGCAATGAACATCAGATGCGTCCCCAGATCCACCGTCTGGAGGACTTTGCCGCTGAATATCGCATTCGTTCCACGGGTGACGGCCAGCAGTCCGTTGGCGGTGCGGGTGCAGGGACAGGCATCAAATTTGTCCACGCTCCGGCCGCTCTGGAATCCGAACCGTTCAAAGAGCGCGAAATCGGCATCTTTGGCGATCACCGAGGCGTTGAACTGACCGGTGCGCTGGATCATGCCGCACGTGTAATTTTCTTTGCAGACGGTCACACTGATACGGTTGGGAACGGCTGTCACCTGTATCAGGGTATTGACGATGCAGCCATTGTCTTTGTCGTTTTCCCGGGCGGTCAGCACATACAGACCGTATTCAATTTTGAAAAACGCTTTTGAGTCCATTTTTATTCCTTATTCTGACTCTTTCCGGCGGCATGCAGAGCAGATCCCGGCAAGCCGCAGTTCAATATGACACACGCCGCCCGGAACAATTTCGGGAGGGATTTTGATCGGTTCAGACAGCGGAAAATCAGTGATCTTCTTGCACATGGTGCAGATAAAGTGACCATGCGTGCCGGTTTCGGCATCATACCGCGCCTGTTCAAATTGATCCAGCCGGACGATGACGCCCGCCCCCGAAAATTCGTTCAGGATACGGTAAACGCTTTCCCGGGAGACCGATGGCAGAACTGTCCGGACCTGTTTCCACACCTGATCGACCGACGGGTGCAGCCGGTTGCCGTGCATGTAACGGAAAACAGCCATGCGCTGGGGGGTCCGCTTCCAACCGTTGGCTCGGCAGAGCGCGGCAAAATTTTGTTCTGTTTCCATGCTGCTTCCGTGCTTTTATCTTATTTTCAAATAAATATTACATGTATTTGGTGGTAATGCAAATGAAAAATCAAAAAAAATCACAAAATTTCCAGCCGTGCGTTGACAACGCGGTCCGGGACCGTTTTTTCATTGACGGCAAAGCCCGGTTGCAATACCGGTGAACCGGTGATATCTTATTCTATAAATACAGAAGTAATACACGATCGGGCATCGGGGGTATGTAGCATGAAAAATCTTTATCGGCTGGCAGCGGCAGTACCGTCATTGACACCGGGGAATCCGGCGGCGAATGCGGCCGCCATTCTGGCATTGTTTCAACGGTCGGCCGCGGATGGCGCGGCGGTCACGGTCACGCCGGAACTGGCAATGACCGGAAGATGCGGCGATTTGCTGGGCAACCGGCATTTGCAGGCGGCGGTCGAAGATGCCGTGGGCCGGTTGGCCGCGGATGCGCGTGAAATCCCCGGCGTGTTGATCGTTGGCGTACCGCTGCCGGTCGGGGATGGCGTGGCCAATGCGGCTCTGGTGATCCGCGGCGGTGCGGTGATCGGGGCCGTGGCCAAAGAGCCGGGACCGGGGGACGATGGTTTCACCCCGGCATCGGCATTACCGGAAGGCCATCTGGCGTATGCTGGGATGACATTCCCGCTGTACCGGTCGGCGGTTTTTTCGGACGGCGCGCTGGTATTCGGGATCGCATTTGAAGACGAACCGTGGGCTCTGGTGCCGCGGGCCCGCCGGTTGGCGGCCAATGGTGCAACGGCGGTGTTGGCATTGGCGACCCATCCGGACGGGGTGGGGCAGAATGGAGCCAGACGGCGCGCCGTCTGCGGTCAGAGCGAATGTCTGACGGCGGCGTATCTGGCGGCCGGTTGGGACAAAACCGCATCCGGCGGTGAAACGGCGTATTGCGGTCATGCCCTGATTGCGGTCGATGGCGGATTGACCGCCGAAACATGCGACAACAGCAACGCTTTGATTGCGACGGATCTGCCGGTGGATTGGCTGAAATACCGCCGCCGCGCCCGCCGGATGACGGGTTTGACCGATGCGGCGGCTCTGCCGGTGATCGCCATGCCGCCTTTGCCGACGGTGGCGGGGACCGGCCGGTTGAAACCCGATCCGGAGCCATTTGTGCCGGTGGATGAAGCCGCCCGGCGGGAATGCTGTGCCGAAGTGTTGCGGGTGCAGTCGGTTTCATTGGCGCAGCGGTTGACGGCGTGCCGGAGTGAACGGATGGTGTTGGGGATCTCCGGCGGCTTGGATTCCACGCTGGCATTGCTGGCGTGTGTGGAGACCTGCCGCCGTCTCGGTTGGCCGACGGACCGGATCCTGGCGGTGACGATGCCCGGTTTCGGGACCACCGGCCGTACCCGCGGCAATGCGGAACGACTGGCGGAATTTTGGGGGGCTGAAGTGCGGGTGATCCCGATCCACGATGCGGTCAAACAGCATTTCCGCGATATCGGCCATGACGAAACGCAGTACGATGTGGTATATGAAAACAGTCAGGCCCGGGAACGCACCCAGATCCTGATGGATCTGGCCAATGCCGTCAACGGGCTGGTCATCGGGACCGGGGATCTGTCGGAGATCGCCCTCGGCTGGAGTACCTTCAATGGCGATCACATGGCGATGTACAGTGTCAATGCCGGGGTACCGAAAACACTGATCCGCCCCCTGTTGGAACATGCCGCCGCATCGTCGCCGGAAAATATTGCCGCCATTTTGCGGGATATCTGTGCCACGCCGGTGTCACCGGAACTGCTGCCCGGTGTTCAGCATACCGAATCCATCCTCGGCCATTATGAATGGCACGATTTTTACCTTTATCATTTCCTGAAGTACGGGGGAACGCCGGAGGAACTGCTGGAACTGGCGGTGGCGGCATTCGGCGACCGGGATGACCGGGCGGATCTGGAAAAAGCATGGGCGACCTTCTGCCGTCGGTTCATCAGTCAGCAGTTCAAGCGCAACTGTGCGCCGGAGGCTCCCCGGATCCTGGAGATATCCCTGAATGCCCGGAGCGGCTGGCAGATGCCGTCGCTGATGGACGGTACGCTCTGGCGTTGACAGGCCGGTGATTCCGGCGGCACCGCTCCGCGGGGATGGTCCCGGATGGCGGAGCGGCGATTGCCTGCCGGATCAATCGGCCGCGGTACCGGCGGCGATCTTCACGGTCCGGACGGCCGCCATCCGGCGCACCGCGAATACCGGATTTTTCTGATCCTTTACGGCGGCGGCGAAATCTTTGGTGGACAGCACGGGTTTGTCGTTGACCGAAACGATCACTTCAAATGGCTTGATACCGGCCACGGCGGCCGGTGATCCGGGGACGACTTTGGAAACGATCACGCCGGCCGCACCGGCCGCCAGACGGATGACCTCCCGCACTTCAAAAGTGGGATCGGCCACGGTCAAGCCCAGTGCGGCGGCGGTATGGCGGGGCGCATTTTCGTAATGAGCCGGGGCTTTTTCCACGATCATTTTGTGTTCAGAGAATTCGCCTTTGCGGATCACCCCCAGCACGGCTTCTTTATTGATACCGATGGTCGTCAGGGCTTGGTTGATTTCATTTTCCACCGTATCCCACGGCGGCGGGAACTGGTCGAACAGTTTCTCGGGCAGTTCATCCAGTTTGTCCCAGGGGAACGGGGTGTCATCGAAGGGGAAATACCCCAGCATGGAACCATCGAGTTCGATCCGCTGACCGGAGTCCGCGGCACGCACATACAGCACGATATCGCCGGGCATCAGACCGGCCCGGGCCGCCGGGGAATCGGGACGGACCCGGCTGACAAGCAGCCCGTTGTCGCCGTCATCCGTCTGGGTGGAAGCGTTGTGGACCCGCACCAGTTCTTCGGTCAGTTCCTGGAAATCCGCGCCCAGCCAGGCGATAACGGAGCGTTCTTCGGGTGCGCGGGGGATGTTTTCCGGATCGAGCTCCTGCCTTTCCACCGCCGCCAGCAGATTGCCCGCCGGCACCCCGCTGGACCGGCTGTATTTTTGGGCGGAACGTAAAGCGGCCGGGATCATCATCAATTCACCGGCGGCATTGAGGAGAAATTCTTCGTCTGCGTCAAAACTGTCCGGCTCGGGGAGGATTTCGCCGCGCCGCCCTGTTTCAAAATTGTCCAGCAGACAGGGAAGCAGATCCAACTGCAGTTTGCCGTTGTTGTTTTTGGCGGGGACCCGGTAAACGGTGGTTTCAAAATACCGGTCCAACGGCCGGGCAGTCACCGGAAGCGGTTTGCCGGGGACCGGGATCTTCACCAGAAACGCCCCATATTCCCGCAGGGAACCGGCAAATTGGCCCGCCGCATTTTGGCCGTCTGGCAGCGAAACATCCAGCCGTTCCAGCCGGGCGGTCTGCATGGGGTCCAGCAGCACCGGGACCAGCAGCAGATCCGGGGCGATCAGGACACCGACACTGTAAAAGTCGTTTTTCTGTCCATCGCCGCTGTACCGCCGCCGCAACTGCTGATTGGCTTCTTCCTGGGCAAACAGACGGATATGGATCGGGTAGAAAGACTGGGCGGCCTGCTGTTCCCGCGCTTTCAGCGATCGGAAATAGGCATCGGCCGGGACCCGGGACCATTCTCCGGGCGGCGTATTGCCGATCTGTTCGATGGGGCGGTGATGGCGGAAATGGGCTGTTACCGGGTTGCCGTCGGCATCGGTCAGCAGGGCGTTGGCACCGCCGACCGCGTAATCGGTCCGGTTGTTCAGACAACGGACCACCTGATCGGAGGCGGGTCTGGCACCGGCCATGAGAAGCCCGTTTTCAGAGGTTACATAAAAATAGTAACAGGTTTCGCCCGGTTCCGCCGGTTGAAATGCCAGCGCGGGAGCGGGCAGGGGGGACGGGGCGGTCAGTTCCACCGCCTGCCGTTCCGGGAAAAAGCCGGAAATTGTCAGGGGGATGGTTTGGCCGTTCTGCCGGATCTCAATGCGGTCGAGCCAGCCGGGCAGGATGCCGGTGTTGCTGCTGATGATGGTTGTTTCGCCGGTGATGAAGCCGGGCAGGATCAGCGGCCGCTGGTTGGCGATGTTACGGGAAATATCGCCGTGATGGTAATCGTTGCAGTTGCTGCACCAGTATTTGATGGAGAACGGCGGTTCCCGGCCGGAATCATCGTTTTTGAAAAAATAATGGACCTGCACCGTGGATGCCCCCAGTTTGCCGGTCAGAAAGCGGATTTTTTCCGCTGTCGGTTCGGTGGCGGCGGCAAACATGGCGGCCAGTGCGGTGATGATGGCGGTGATCCGTTTGATAGTCATGAGAGGCTCCCTGTTATCTGGTTGTGGCTTCATTGGAAAATTGCAGGACGATCTGGCGGTTTCTGCCGCTCCGCATGACATCAAGCAGCACATGATTGTTGCGGTCGATATTCTGCAGGGCCGCTTCGTAAGCCTGCCGGAGTTCGTCCAGTGTCCGGACCGGTTGCCCGTTGACGGCCAGAATGATATCCTGTTCCTGCAGGGTGCCGCCGGCAATTCCTGACCAGTCCACCCCGAAGACGAAGAGCCCGCCATCGGGCATGTAGAAATGCAGTTGCGGGGTGTCAAAGCGGTTGATCGCTTTGGCGGTAAAGCCCCAGCGTTTCAGGACGGCACTGGAGCCCTCGACTTTGCCTTTTTCCGCCGGAGCGACCGTGATCGTGAGCGGGCGGTTGTCCCGGATCACGGAAAACGCCACCTCGATGCCGAATGGCAGCATGCCCAACTGCCGCCGGATGGCCGGCAATGCTTCCGGCGTGGGGGCGTGGACCGGTACCGGATCGCACCCCGGCCCCCCCGTCACGATCCGGTAACTGATGATCCGGTCATTGGGCTGGAATCCCGCCTGCTGGGCGGGGCTGTCCGGATCGGTCCCGGCCACGATCACGCCCTGATCGGCATCGAATTTGATGTTGAGATCGAAATCGTGGAGTGCCTGCAGCCGCAGTCCGGTCCAGGCCCAGTTCATTTTGCCGTATTGCCGGAGCCGGGCCACCGTTTCGTGGATGATGAACGACGGGATGGTGAAACTGACCTGGCCGCCGATCATGTTGCCCAATGTGTTGATGCCGACGATCCTGCCGTTTGTGTCGATCAGCGGGCCGCCGGAATTTCCCGGTGAAATCGAGGCATCGGTTTGATACCACAGCGTGTATTCGCCGTGATCCGGCAGATAGCGGCTGGCGCAGGAAATGATGCCGATCGTCACCGACCGGGCCAGCCCCCACGGGGCCCCCATGGCCATGACGAATTCGCCCTCCTGCACCTGCCGGTCCGCCAGTTCAGCAAATGGCAGCGGCGGGGTATCGGCGGGCAGATCCAGTTTCAGCAGAGCGAGATCCAGATCTTTGTCACTGCCGATCACGGTGGCATCGGCGGCGCGGCCGTCGTGCAGCAGGCAACGGATGTCGCGGGCTTTGTCGATGACATGGTAATTGGTCAGCACTTCGCCGTCGGGCGAGATCAGAACACCACTGCCGGAAACGATATTGGCACTTTCTTTACCCTGACTCCGGTTTTCGGAAACGGCCCGCAAATAGACGACCGCCGGAAACACCGCATCGCTGGCGCGGCGCACGACGGCCTGAAAATCTTTGGTTTCCGGGATGCCGGATGGCGTGGTACAGCCGGTACTGCCGAGTATCAGGAGAAGACACCCCCATACGATTCTGCCGATTGTTTTTTTCAAATTCCGTCCTCCGCTGTCTGCCGGCTGTCAAAAACATTCTCCGGTGATCCGGGGTGATCCCGCTCCGGATGCGCTAATATAACATGCTGAACAGTTTTTTGCAAGCGGAAAAAACAAATTCCCGGCGGCCCGGCTGTCACGCGCCCCATCCCTGACCGTGAACGTTTCATATTTTTAAATATCATTCTTTCCAAGCCAAGGTGAAATTTGCACGCGGAGGGCGGCTTTGCCGCCATCCGCGTGTATATCCCCCTTTCTAACTTGTGGGGGTGCTTTGGGGGTATGCAAGTCGAATTTTGTGTAAATTCGGAAGTTTACACCGTTTCAAATAGTCCAACTTTTGGGGGCAACCGCATTCTTTCGCATCAAAAAAATCTCCAGGGTCGGTTGGGCTCCGGAGACTTTTTTGTTTTGATCTTATCTCAAACCGCTCCTGCCCAAAAAATGGATCGCCGGAGAATCGGATTCCGGCATGTTTCCCGCATTTTTCCGACCTTTTGGCTTGCAAAAGGGACGGGCAGCGGGTATAGGTATAGTAATTCAAGACGCTTTATACCGATTTGTTGAGGAAAAACTATCCGGCCTAGGGGCAGGCACGGATGAAAATGCCGCGAGGACTATGAAACAACTTCGGTCAGGAGAGATTTTCGCCGGATGTCGGGTATTGTACCTGTGCGGCAAGGGCGGCTACGGGGTGGTCTATCTGGCGGAAAACGCCCTCGGTCAGCGAGTCGCCGTCAAGATCATCAACACCACCGACAAGGAGCGGGAAATCCAAGGGCTCCGCTGTTACATGGAGCGGGTTCCGGAATCTCCCTATCTGCTGCCAGTGTATCACGTGGGGATCGAACGCGGCGAACTCTTCTACCTGATGGCGGCGGCCGATCCCATGCCGGGTACGCCGGTGTATCTGGCGGACACGCTTGGCAACCGGCTCCGCTCGCATAAGCGGCTCGCCCCGGAGGAGGCGCTGAAGATTATCCGCGGGCTCGCCTCCGCGGTCGAAGTCCTCCACCGCGCCGATTTGCTCCACCGCGACATCAAGCCGGACAACGTCGTCTTTGTCGATGGCGTCGCCATGCTTTCCGATCCGGGGCTGATCTGTTCGACGGAAAAGACCGTTTCGCTCGCCGGCACGTTCGGTTTTCTGCCACCGGAGGTTCTTTCCGGCGCGGAGCGCAATTCCCGCCAGAGCGACATCTACGCGCTCGGCAAACTCCTCTACTGCATCCTCACCGGCGAGACGCCGGGGCGGTTTCCGCATCTGCCGTGCGATTTCGACCCCGCCCGATGCCGGAAATTGCTGCCGGTGATGATGAAAGCCTGCAACGCCAGAAAGCGGCGGCGCTACGCCGACGTTGCGGATTTCCGTCGCGCCCTGCCGGAGCATCTGCCCCAGCCGGGGAAATGGTGGCTTTTAAAGGAGCGTTTTCGGGTCTGGCGACTGATGCACCACCAGTTGTGGCTTGCGCTGCTGATCTCGCTGCTGATCCTGCCGTTGCTGGGCAGCGCGCTGGTGTGGCACCGGCGGCAGGCGGCGGCGCGGTTCGCCGCCGCGGTCGAATCGGCACGACGGGAGTCGGAGGATATCCGGCAACGGATCGATTCCGGCGGCGTACGGCTTGCCATGGAGCTGGAGCGGAACGTCGGCGCCGACCGGGCGCGAGAACTGCTGACGACGCCTATGCCGTTGCCGACCGATCCGGCGTCGGTGAAGCGCCATTGCGCCGAGGTGTGCGCGGCGATGGCGCATGCGGCGCTGAAGGAAGAAGCGGCGGCATGGGCGGTCGCGGATGCGTGGCGGCGTTCCGGCGCGGTTCGCGGATTTCTCGATTCTCCGTTGGCCGAATGGCTTTCCGCGGAGCAGTTGGCCGCGATCCGGGAAAAACTGGCCGCGGACGAGCGCGAAAACCTCGAATCGTGGGAGCATCTGCCCCGCCCCGGCGAGCGCTGGTTGCCGGGCGGCGGCGACAACGCGTTCTCCTTTGTCTATATTCCGCCGGGAGAATTCGTTTCGCCGCGGACGGGCGAGCCTGTGCGGATCGACTATCCGTTCTGGGTCAGCCCCACGGAACTTACGGGGCGGCAATTTTCGAGCATCTGCGGTTTCCTGCCCGGCGACGAGAGTGACCTGAATCTTCCGGCCACGCGGATCCTGTGGAACGATTTCATCTATGGGTGCTGGAGGAAGATGCAGGGGTTGGAGTCGTTGGCGGCACTTCCGCCGGGGTACATCGTCCGCCCGCTCACCGAAGAGGAGTGGGAATATTGCGCGCTGGGAGGCATGCGCGGCGCGTCGTCGGGGGAATGGAGCCGGGAGAACAGCGGGTTACAGGTTCATCCGGTGGCCCTCTGCAAGCCCAACCATTTCGGGCTGTACGACATGCTGGGAAACGTGCGCGAAATGGTGTTTTCGGAAGATCACCATCCCGAAAATTACGTCATCCGCGGCAAATCCTTCAAAGATTTGGGGAAGGAGCAGGTTGAAAGGCGGCGGGAGATTTTCTATCCGCAGTTCTTCATGACCAACGTGGGCGCTCGAATGGCGGTTGCCCCCGGCTCGCCGGATCTGTACGAGCGGGAGACCCGCATCGGCGTGCCGAATCATGTGGTGTTCAAGGGGCGGCATTATGAGTTTTTCGGGCAGCTCAACAACACGTTCAACCACGAGAACGCGGTCGCCCTCTGCACGTTTTTAGGCGGGCACGTCGCCTCGCTGGACAGCCCGGAACTGCTGAAGACGGTGTGCGAGCATGCTTCGGCGTTGAGTTTTTACCCGATCTGCTCCGGGGCCGTTTTCCGCGATGGGCATTGGTACTGGGAGAACGGCAAGCGGGTGGAGCCGGAGCCGGCGGCGCCGCGTCCGGGAGAACAACTCGTTTTGAGAGGCGGGGAATTTCAACTGACGCCGCAGCAGGGCGCCCTTGGCTTTTTCTGTGAATGGAGCGAGGAGGAGTGGCAAAAGCGCGGCGAATGGCGTGTCGATCCGGAACGGCGCAAGTTCGCCCTCGCCGAATTCGAGTTGAACGGCAGACGTTACGCCCTGTTCATGCGCGATCGGAGACAGTCGGCTTTTATCCGGTTGCTGCGGCGGTACGCGGAGATCCTCGGCGGGCGGCTGCCGGAGCCGGAGACGGAGGAAGCGCGGACGCAGCTGGCGGCGCGGCTGCAGTCCTGTGCGGACGGGCCGATCCCGCTTGGCGGCGTTTGGAAACTGGGCCAACTGTACTGGATGAGCAGCGGGCATCCGATCAGGGAGGCGTTGCCGCGGGCGGGGCAGATCGTCGATCCTTCGCCTTCGCTATATGTGCCGGCGCTCAACGACGGGACGTTTTGCCGGATCCAGCAGGCGAATCAGTTTCTGGTGGAATTTCCGGATTCTGGATCAGGCGAGTGATGATCTCGCGGAGCCGCTTCATGCAGCGCGATTTGATGGAGTAGAGCGCGGTCGGCGTTTTGCCAGTGATCCGAACCGTTTCCGGGATCGACCGTTCCTGGATCACCAGCAGTTCGAAGGCGCAGTAAGTTTCGCTGTCCACGCTTTGGCGCAGGGTGTCGAGTGCGTGTTCGAGCAGAAACAACTCATATTCGCGCAGGAAGACGAGGTCGATCTCGGGGAGTTCAAAGACGGGCGGCGGTTCCGTGGCGGGCGGTTGCGCTTTGGCGTTGCGGCGGCGGATGTTGAAAGCCACGTTTCGCGCCACCTGTGCGAGCCAGGTACGGAATCGGCAGCGTTCGGGGGCGTATACGAAGGTTTTGAGCCGGTCGCAGCAGACCATGATGACGGATTGCATCAGGTCGCGGCAGTCTTCGTCGGAGAGATGGTGTTTGGCGCCGATGGCATAGATCATGTCGCGATATTTCTCATAGAATTCGCACCACGCCTTTTCCTCCTGACGCCGCAGCCGTTCGATGTGCGAGGGGCGGGTGGTGTAACCGTGCCGCACCGGCTGATTGTTTGACGGCCACTTCATCTTCCACCTCCGACGATTTTTCTTTCTCACTGGTCCCCAGCCTAATATAGCATTTTATACTTTGATTTCAAATGTCCCACCCGCAATCGCGACGTTTCCAAAATCAAATGACGAACGCCATGAAAAATCCGGCAACCGCTCCCAGAACGAAACCGAGTACCTGCAGGATGGTCAGATTGTTGTTCGACGCCTGAAGGATGAATTCATGGAGCTGTTTCATATCCATGTTGTCCACGGCTTTTTCAATTTTTCCGGGAATGTCGATCTTTTCCAGCAGACTGCCCCTTCCGCCGCGCAGTTGTTTGACGACATAGAACTGTACCGTTGGAAGCGCTTTTTCCTCAAGCATTTTCCAGAATAAATCGCTGCTCAGCAGATCATCGGCCAGCGAGGGAAGTTTTTCTTCTAGATATTGACCGACATATTCTTCCGCATATTGGCGCCACTCCTGTAGGAAACGCTCGATCGCCCCGGTATTTGCCGGTCGTTCAAGCCAATTTCTGAACATCGTCAACGCATCGGAAAAATATTTTGCGATCTGCTCCTGAGTTTCTTTTCGCTCCAAAGATTCAAGCAGTTCCCTTTCTCCTTTTTCCCAAAAATCCTTGACATCATCCTTGACAGATGTGGAAAATTTTTCCTTGAACCAGTTGATAATGCCGTGTTCTTTGCGGAATGATTCCGCCACTCGTTCCGCGACGGTTTCCTTGAGATCATCGGAGAGTTGCGGCATCACTTCTTTGAACAGAACGACCACGAATTGAACCGTTTTTATCCGGGTGTCGGCGTCCTTTAGGAACTGTTCCGTTACGAACCGGCAGAACTGTTTGAATTTCTCTGGCGTCGCAGTTTCTTGAATGGCCTGAATCGACAGGTCGCGAACATAGGGCAGCACGACTCCGGTGAGTTTCGTGCTGTTCTTGAGGAGAAGCACATTCACATAGTCGCGTATTTTCTGAATAAATGCTTTGTCTTTCAAGTATTTCAGCGCGATTTTGCCGATTTGGACGGAGATCTTTTCCGGCTGGAGGAGGTGTTGCGGGATCAGGATGCCCAGTTCGTGTCCGAAACTTTTTTTCTGTCTTGGAATCACGCCTTGAAGGAAGCCGAAATGTTTTTCATAAGGACGGAAAAGCAGCCAAATCGCGAACCAGTTGGTGCCGTAGCCGACCGCTGCGGAAGCAAGGATCGGAATGGCATATTTTTTTATCCAACTTCCGGTCGTTAACCAGTCGGGCAAACGATCCGTCAGAGGCATGATCTGAACGACGAATAAAAGAATGATGGTGGCAGCGATGATGCAGCTCGCCCACTTGCAGCATCGATCGGCGATCTTTGCGACGTTTGCAAGTTTGTCGGCCTTTGTTTCTTCTTTTTTTATTTCATACATTTCTGCTTCCTCTCTTACGGCAATTTATGCCATTTTTTATACGCGAAGCAGGAAACGGCGCAGGGATTGCTGAACCCGCTGAGACAGTTGTTCTTCGCCTGACATTTTCCTTGCGGGATCACCTGCGCGATGATGCCGTTCAATTTCACCCCGCCGATGAATTGCAGTTCCCGTTCGCCGATCCAGTACTCGCACATGCAGCAGACCGGCCGATCCAGATTGGTCCAAAGCGCCATTCTTCCCGCCATATGTTTTATATTCTCTTCAAATGGATGAAAGTATCAATTTATAAGCAGGAACCCATCATGTGACAATTTCCTGCTCATAGAATCGTATTATTTATTGCCGTTGAATTTTCTATCCATGTCGCCTGCAATGGCCCATCCGGCCGCCTCCGCCAATCCAACTCCAACGCCGGCGCCAATGATCGATCCGGCAAAAGGAATGAGTTTGGCAAACTCTTTGGAGATTACTTTGATTGGTTGTTTCAGCGCAGTTCTTTTCAAGGCGGCAACCGCCATGCCTTTGGCGGCTTCCTCACCTATGTTACCACCAAAGACTCCAGCAAGGGCAATGGCCATCGTCGTCATCGTTACCAAATCTGCTGCAATGCCAACGCCGGGGATTGGAACAAGATTGCCGGCGCCGCACGCAGCCGCGTGAGTATGTATGATGGCATGGCATTTGCTTTTTTGTTCTTCTGTCATTTTTTTCTCCTTGATTATGGTGTTTTTTTGATCTCATGAATACTTTAATACTTTGATCCCATCAAACCTCCTTTCTTTATAGTTCAATTCGTTTTAACATATAAAATGCGACTACTATCTATAATTTTAGAGTTAGCCATTTTTTTCTCTCCTTATGTTATTCAATAGTTGATTTTGATGGGGAGGTTTTCTTTTTTCAGTTTGGCGCCGCAGGCGGGGCAGGCGGTCGGGAGTTTCTCCACGACCTCCGGGGAGGAGGATGGGGCGCAGTCGGGATCGCAGACGACCACCTCGTAGTTGCCCTGCTCATACATCTTTTTAAATCCGCATTTCGGGCAGGTGAGCAGGTAGAACTGCGGTTCGTTTTTCTTGCGGAAGCGGTACGGAAGTCTGAACACGTTGTTTTCCTCATCTCTTTTTTTTGAACGTCACGATTTTCCGCTCCTTCAGCGCCGCTACTTCATATAATTGACGGAAAGATCCTGTCCAAACATATCTTTGACGATTTCATAATCCGGGTCGTGGGTTGCTAGATTGTGCGCGCCGATGGCGGCCGCGCCAACTGCTGCTCCACCGAGAGTCAGCAAAGACGCTCCGGCGACTACCCATCCCCGATTGTTCGTGCGAACCCGGCACGTCATGCCTAACCGTTCGATGATCTTTTCAATGTTCTCGACCGCGTTTGACTGCGAATTCACCTGTTCGACACGAAAAGACGCACGGGCGCGTAACAGTTGCTCAATTACGCCGCGGCCAGCAAAATCTGAATAATTTACGACTTTCCAATCTTTTTCACTCATTTTTTTCTTTCTCCTTGTTTTCGCATCGGTGATTCTTCAATCATTACGCACACTCGTGCCACAACTCATTATTATTTTAATTTGAGAAGAACGGCGAATCTTGCATGAAATTGAGTTTTTTCGGAGAAAGATGGGGCGGATGGACGGACGCGCGGCCCTCATTACGGAGGCGGACGCGACAACTTGGGCCGAATACGGCGCACTCGGCAACGAGTGGAGCACCAATGGGGCGGCATCCTGTAAGCCCTAAGCTTACCTTCAAAAAAAATCTCCGGGGTCGGTTAGGCTCCGGAGACTTTTCTATTTACTTTTTGCCGCCGATGAACTTGATGACCACCAGCGTGGCCGCAACACCGGCCGAGAAAGCGCCCAGGATGGCATTGATGATGCTGTCACAAGGATACGGCCGCCGGATGATCGGGACAGAAGGCTTGTCAACTATTACCGGGGGCTTTACTTCATTTTCCATGTTTTTCTCCTTTCGATTTACCTGTTCCACAACTGCGCCGGTTGACCGTTCAGACCAAACCCGGTGGTGAGCTGCCGATAGGCGGCATCCACTCTTGCGGGCGTGTACTTCTTGATCGTTTCCGTGAAGGCGTTCAGCAAACTCCACCAGGTGGGTTCCCGAAACTCCTCATGCCGGGGTACTGACGGTTTTGCGGTGTCCGTCAACTTGATAACGGTAAAAGTATATTTTTCCGGGACCTTTTGGGAAAATCGATCCGGTACTCAAACGAATAGTTTTGCTTGCCATAGATAACACCTTGGTTGATTGTTTCCATGACATAAGATAAATTGAAGCACTTTCCGGTAAATATATTCAAGTATCTTCAGTAGCCAAAGAGAGCTGTCGGGATATATCGAAAGTCTTTCAGGTGGTACTCGGTGGTACTTGATGGCTTGACAGAGAGGTTTCCGGAAACTGCCTCTCTGTGTTCCGAAATGACTTTTTTCCGGGGAAAAGAAAAAGCCAACCGTTTTTCCGGTTGGCTTTACAGACAAAAAAATGGTACACCCAAAGGGATTTGAACCCCTAACCTTCTGGTCCGTAGCCAGACGCTCTATCCAATTGAGCTATGGGTGCACATGATTCATTTCAGTGTACCTATACAATATCACCAAATCATGGTTTTGCAAGCGGTATTCTGCTATTTTTTGAAAATAAAATACACAGCCCCCGCCATACACAGGGCCGCCCACAGGAAATTCCAGCGGAGCGTTTCTTTCATGTAGAAAATCGAAAACGGCACAAATACACCAAGCGCAATGACTTCCTGCATGATTTTGAGCTGGGCGACCTCCAGATGTCCGTTGTGTCCGATGCGGTTGGCCGGAACCTGAAGCATGTATTCAAA
>JAFQLP010000178.1 GCA_017414565.1 Lentisphaeria bacterium
CAAATGGTGCTGCTGCTGTTATTTGTCAGCGTGCTGCAATTTGCCCTGGCCCGCCGGGATTCGTGATCACTTCCTGACGCTGACGCTGCAGAGACGGGAACCGGAGGCAAAATAGATGCGCCCGTTCGTATAGGCACCGGCACTGCCCGCCTGGACCGGGAACCGGCAGATCACCTTGACCGTACCGGTGGCGGGATCAAATTCGCCCAGCGCTTTCCGGCCCAGTACAAAGATGCGGCCATCGCCTTCGATCAGCGACCGCGGCCCCTGCTGCCAGACGATGCCATCCATTTCGGCGGGGATCGGCGGCAGTTCAGTCATCTTCCAGGTATCCGGCTCGAAGATCATCAACCGGTTCAGATCGGCGATGCAGAGGATGCGGCCATCCGGCAGCAATTTCATTTCCCGCAACCGGTAGGTACGCGGCACGACCGGTTCATGGCGCACCATTTTCCGGGTCTTCAGATCAAACTGGAAAATTTCCGCATCCGTGGTCCGCGTGGCACCGCCGGTACCGGCTTCGATGGTGGTCCCGCCGAAAATACGGCCATCCGGCAGCAGGATCATCGAATAAATGCTCTGGGCATGCACCAGTTCTTCGTTGGGCACGATCTCGACTTTACCGGCTTCCCGGTCGTAGATCGCCAGCGCGCCACCGGTGGCACCGTAGGCCGGGGTGCCGCCCATGACCAGATAACGGCCGTCATCCGTGCAGAACAGCGCATGGGGGCGGATCAGCGGAGCACCGGCATTGCCGAGGCAGACCGGATTGATTTTGGCATCGGGCAGATTCCGGGGCATCTCCACCCACGGCTTATCCACCATCCAGTCTACGAACCAGCCGCCGTTGTACGCACCGACGAACAGATGATTTTTCCAGACATACATGGTGTTCCACTGGACGCAGGCATGACGGTGGACCACGGAACCGTCGGCGGGATCAAAAACAAAATTCCGCATGGGGAATGCCGATCCGCCGGTGATCCGGCCGTCCGGCAGTGCGAGCAAACTGGAAATATGCGCCCCGCCACTTTCGTATTCCATGACGGCGGATTCCTCTTTACCTTTTTGGACATAGGTGATGGTTTTTTCAACCACATTGGGATCGATGATCCGGGAACCGTCAGCAAACTTGAGATTGGTGAAAACCTGCGCCCCGGTGGTGCAGGGCTTCAGCTCGAAATCCGGCGGGGAATCCAGTTTGGTGATCTCGCCGCGATACAGACAATACCACGGTCCGACACCTCTGGTGCGGGCCTGTTTCAGCATGATCTCCATGGTGCGGAAATCGTAATGGGGCATGGCGACCGCATAGACTTTGCCATCGGTGGCGCGGAAAACGGCGGGGTCGGTCTGCGGCGTGCGTTCATCTTCCGGCAGCAGGTCGGTCAGTTTGCCGGTCTTCGGATCGAAGGCGCAGATCTGCCCTTTGGTAATGCCGATCCCGAAATACATGATCCCGGTATCATCGGCGGCCATGGTACGGCTGTACTGCTGCCAGGATTCTTTGCGGAGCGAACCGTAATCCCGGAATGTATCGCTTTTGATATCGTAACAGAGCAGGCGGCAGTCCGGATAACACACGCACCAGACGCGGCCTTCGTCATCCTCGGCCATGGACATACCATAGCCCCATTCGGTCGGCCAGTAACGGACGCGCCGGTCCACCGGATTGTATTCCCACAAAGCGGTACCGGTCTGGATGTAATAACGGTTGCTGGTGGAATACAAACTGGAAAAAATGGTATCGCCCTTGACTTTGTCATCCTGCGGCAGCGGCACATAATACTGGGAGCGGTCCGAAAGATCAAAATGATAGAACCCGCGCAGGCCGCGATAATCGGCCATCAGCATCAGCGCGACATTCTGCCCCCGGTCGCCGTATGCCGAGGTACAGCCGAAATAGGTGTTCACCGGAACCGGTATGCCGTGATCCTTGAAATCACCATCCGCAGCTTCACAGCAACAACCATTCAGCAACGGCACCGCCAGCATGGCACTTAACGCGGCACTTTTCCAAAACGACTTTTTCATTCCTGTTTTTCCTTTCCGGTGAATTGAAATCCGAATCCAAGATAACATCCCAAACATTATACATCATCCCGGGTTTTTTGTCAAATCACAAAATTTGCAATCCCGCGCACACGGAGGTATATTGATGAAAAAAATCAACGGACATCCTACCATGCCCATCCGAAAACGCATCCTGTGGATCTTTCTTACCGGTGCCATGATCTATGGCGTGGCAACGGCATTCCGTGCCGGCATACCGGGCATGGTATTCGACCTGATCCGGCAGCAGTTCGGCATTTCCGCCGCCCGGACCTCCGGCATTGCCAGCTGGCGGACATTCGGCTCCATGCTCTTTATCGGCTTTTCCGGCTTTCTGATCGACACCGGCGGTTGGCGCAGATGGCTCCTGACCGGCGCGGCTATGCAAACGGCCGGGTATCTGCTGATCGGCGGCGGCACCGGTGTCCCCATGCTCTACGCCGGAGCCTTCATCAACGGAGCCGGCATGACGATCACCTATCTGTCACTGCTGAAATTGCTGGATGCGGAATTCCCATCCCGCTGTTTCTCGCTGATGATCGGGGTCTTTTATCTCTTCGGCTACGGCGGCACACTGCTGGGCACAACGCCATTCGCCGGGTTGCTGCCAATTTTTTCCTGGCAGCAGATCCTCTTTGGCGGCAGCGGATTTACCCTGCTGCTCATGGTCCTGCTGGCAGGGCTGTTCCTGTCCGGGAAGCCGGCGACAACGGCAACATCCGCCCTGCCGCGCCGCCGGACACCGATACCCTGGCGGGAACTCGGCCGCCGCCTTGCCACCAAACCCGGTCTGGCCATTTTTCTGGTCACCGCCTCCAGTCTGGGGCTGTACTGGTCCATGCTGGTGGGGACCGCCGGAAAATATCTGGCCGATACCGGTATCGGTTCCGGGCCGCTGGCCCTTATGAATCTGATCGCCATGGTGGAGATGATCGGCGGCGGAGCCGTCAGTTTTCTCTGCGGCAACCGGCGCAAATGTTTCCAGATCACGGGGGCGGTTTTGAATGCGTCGGCACTTCTGCTGGTCCTGACCGGCACATTCTGCTCCGGCCACGCCGCCGCGATCCTCACCTGGTTCGGTCTGGCCATGCTGGGAGCGGGCTACGGCTTCACCTGCATCAACATCACGGCGGTCCGCGAAATCATGCCGCCCGGACTGGCGGCAACGGCGATCGGTCTGGTGAATCTGGCCGGAGATCTGCTGATCATCGGATTGAGTCAATTCAGCGGGGCCCTCTTTGACCGCTTCCGGTCCACCGGATTGACCGTGGAGCCAAACGGATACCGGCTGTTGTTCGCCGTCTATGCCGCGCTGGCCCTGACGGCGGTACCGGCCACCCGGTATCTGCGCGAAACCCGCGGCCGCAACATCAGTTCCGACCGCTAGTCCCGCCGGTCCCGCCATCCGGATTCAGTTCCGCCAGAACCCGTTCCGCCGCAGCCAATCCCAAACCCGGCACACCGGCGGCCAGCTCTTCCGCCGTTGCCCGCCGGATCGCCCGCACCGAACCGAATCGCTGAAGCAATTGTTTTTTCCGGACCGGCCCGATGCCGGGGATCTCGTCCAGCCGGGATTGTTCCAACGCTTTCAAACGCAACTGCCGGTGGTAGGTAATGGCGAACCGGTGGGATTCGTCACGCAACGCCTGCAACAGCCGCAAAGCCGCCCCGTGGCGGTCGAGCCGCACCGGCTCCGTCTGCCCCGGCAGAAAAACCTCTTCCTCCCGCTTGGCCAAACCGATCACCGGGATCGCCGGACACCGCAGGGCAACCAATGCCGATATCGCCGCGGACAATTGACCTTTGCCGCCATCGATCACAGTCAGATCCGGTAATTTGCCCCCCTCTGCCAGCAACCGGCTGAAATGGCGTGTCAACACCTCTTTCATCGTGGCAAAATCATCGGCCCCCTCCACGGTACGCACCCGGAAACGCCGGTAGGAGGAACGGTCGGGTTTGCCGTCCCGGAAAACCACCATGGAGGAAACCGCCAGCGTCCCCAGCAGATTGGAGTTGTCGAAACAGATCACCGTTTCCGGATAACGGGGCAATCCCAGATCCCGCTGCAATTCTTCGGCGGCGGCGCGGCCGGCCGGTACCCGCGGCAATTCCGGCCGGTCAAAACTCCGGTTGCGGTGGGCAAAAACCGATTCGATGTTGACGATGATATCGCGGCAGGCGGCGGCCTTTTCGTAACGCTGGGCGGCGGCGGCGGCCGTCATTTTTTCCCGGGCGGCCTCCAGCACGCCGGAAATATCGCCATTGAGTACGGCCAAAGCCTGCTCGTAACGCTCCCGGTACGCTTCCGGCGACACCGCCCCGGTGCAGGGCGCACAGCAGTCGCGGACAATGCGTTTGAGGCAACGCTTGCGGGTTTCCTCATTCGGCTCGGAATCACGGCAGGCCCGCAGGCCGAAATGCGCCAGCAGAAACTCCATCGTCGCCCGCAAGGCACTGCTCTGGGGGAACGGCCCGAAATAAAGCGCGCCGTCATCGCGCCGGAAACGCGCCAGTTTCAATGTCGGATACAATTCCCGCGGATCGGTCCGCAACAGCGGATATCGCTTGTCATCCCGCATCAGAATATTGTAATACGGGGCGTATTCCTTGATCAGCCGCGATTCCAGGATCAGTGCTTCGTCCTCGTTGCGGACGACCTGAAACGACCAATCATCAATGGAGTTGATCAGCGACCGCAATTTGGCATCGGCGCGGGCCGCGCGGGCGGGCTGAAAATAACTCGACATCCGCCGCCGCAGATCCCGTGCCTTGCCGACATAAATGACCTGCCCGAAACGGTCCCGGTAAACATACACGCCGGGCCGGTGCGGCACATCCGATGGATAAAAAGGCCGTTTCACACCGCCCCGCCGGTACCGGGATTACGCTTCCTCCGGCCGCCGGACAAAATAGGTCTTCAGCGGCGGGAAACCATTGAACTCCACCGAACAGTAACTGCCGGTATAGGACCCGGTACAGAACCAGTACACCCGGTCGCCCGGTTTGATGTAAGAGGGCAGCGGATTGCGCGAAGTTTCGTACATGATATCCTGACTGTCGCAGGTCGGCCCGGCAATGATGAAATCTTCTGCCGGTTCCCCGCGGGCTTCGCTGTAAAGCGGATACTTGATGGATTCATCGAGCGTCTCGATCAAGCCGTTGAATTTCCCGGTATCCAGATAAAGCCAGCGGTCAACGCCGACCGAACTTTTCCGGGAAACCTGTACCACTTCAGTGACCATGACCCCGGCTTCCCCGGCCAGCGACCGGCCGGGTTCAAAAATGATTTCCGGCAGATCTTCGCCAAAGTCCTCCCGCAGATAACGGGTGATTTCGGCGGCATAGACCTCCATCGGGTTGGTCTTGGAAATGTAATTGACCGGGAACCCGCCGCCCATGTTGAGCAGATCGAGCGTAACGCCTTCGTTCCGCAGATAATCGAAGATGTAACGGGCCTTGGCAATGGCGGCGTCCCAGGCACCGATATCGCGCTGCTGGGACCCCACATGGAACGAAATACCTCGGGGTTTCACCCCCAGATCCCGCGCCAGCATGATCAGGTCGATCGCGGTATCCGGGTGACACCCGAATTTGCGCGAAAGCGGCCAGTCGGCCGTATCGGCCCCTTCGGTCAGAATGCGGCAGAAAACCGCAGAACCGGGGGCTTCTCTGGCAATGGAGCGCAGATCGCCTTCGCTGTCCGTACAGAAAAGCCGGACGCCTTTTTCGTAGAAATAGCGGATATCCTTGACTTTTTTGATGGTATTGCCGTAACTGATCCGTTCCGGGCCGACCCCCAGAGCCAGCACCCGATCCAGTTCATAGCGGGAGGCCACATCAAAATTCGCCCCCAGTTCCGCCAGCAGGGCAATGACCTCCGGTGCGGGATTGGCTTTTACCGCGTAGTAGATCTTGGAAAAGGGGAAAAGCCGTATCAATTCCTGATACTTATCCCGGATGATATCAAGGTTGACTATCAGAAAGGGTGTTTCGTGCCGGTCAGCTTCGGCACGGATCACCGACCAGTCTGCACTGGAATAGTAGTCCGACGGTTCAATACGCATCTTGCTTTTCCCTTCAAGTAAGAAAACAGATCTGCCACAATCCATACAGATTTTTTTTCTTTTCGCGAGGGACTAAATATGCCCCTTTTTTCCCGAAATGCAAATTTTTTTCCGCCGTCACAGCCAAAATAAAGCCTTTTTTACCGCCCCGGCGGCGTTTCAGCCATCACACAAAACTGTTGACAAACAGGATATCCAATGTCACCTGCGGAGAAAACCGCTGCAACCCGGTCAGCAGAATCACTTTCAGCTCGTTTTCCGACAACCGGAAATCCCGCGGTATCAACAGGTGAAAGGACAACTGCGGCCCCTCTTTGACGACCACCCGGAAATCATACAGTTTCAGTACCGGATCGATCTTCTGTACCAGATCTTCGGCCCGGGCACGCCAGTTTTTCACAAACGGATCATCGCTCTGAAACGGATCACAATGCAATACCAGCCGGACCGGCATGTGCCGGGCGACTTCGATCTCGGCCGCCTCCAGCACATCGTGCATATCCAGCGGCGATCCGGCGGAATCCACTTCGGCATGGGCACTGGCAAAAAAACGGTCCGGCCCGTAACAGTGGATCATGATATCATGCACCCCGATGATCTCCGGCTGCGACAGGATCCGGCCTTTCAGTTCTTCGACCATCTCCCGGCCGGGAACCGTACCCAGCAGCGGGTCAACGGTGTCTTTCAGCACCCGCCCGCCGCTGTACAGGATCATCGCCGCCACCAGGATACCCATGCAGCCGTCCACCGGGAACGCCGTCACGGAACCAGTGAGAAGCGACAGCAACACCACCGATGTCACCCCCGCATCGCACAGACTGTCCAGTGCCGAAGCCGCCAAAACCGGAGAACCGGTGCGCCGCCCCGCCGTCCGGAAAAAGAAAAACAGCCAGACTTTGACCGCGATCGTGCCGGCAAGCAGCGCGATCCCGACCCACGACACCGTCACCGCCGCGGGATGCAGCAGCCGGACAATGGATTCTTTGAGGAAATCAAGGCCGATCGCCAGCACCAGCACCGCCAGCACCACCCCGGCAATGTATTCACTCCGTCCATGTCCGAAAGGGTGTCCGTCATCTGCCGGGCGGGCCGCCATTTTGAATCCGATCAAAGTGACCACCCCGCCGCCGGCATCCGACAGATTGTTCATGGCATCGGCAGCCAGTGCCACCGAACCGGCGAACACCCCCAGCACCAGTTTGACGGCGCAGATAATGAGGTTCGCGGCAATTCCCACCGCGCCGCACAGGATCCCGGTCTGTTGCCGTCCGGCATCCGGCGCAAAACGGCGCAGCAGAAAATCTGTCATCATTGGAAATTCAACACCGAGGGATCATAATCCGCCGGCGGTTCGTACCCCAGCAATTCCATGCAGGTGGCGGCCACCGAACTGATCCCCAAACCGGTCTTGAGTTCGCGGGAATATTCGCCCTTGCTCTCCGGATCGAAGATGATGCAGGGAACCGGGTTCAGCGAATGGCTGGTCTTGCGGCACGGCTGGCCGTTTTCATCCAGTTTCACTTCGCCCTTCTTGTTGTGTTCGAGCATGTCATCGGCATTGCCGTGGTCCGCCGTGACCACCAGCACGCCACCGGCGGCTTCCACCGCCTGACGGATGCGGGTCAGGGAAAGATCCACCGCCCCCATGGCCACCCGCACCGCTTCCATGCTGCCGGTGTGACCGACCATATCGCCGTTGGGCAGATTGAGGCGGATCATCCGGTATTTGCCGGAGGCGATCGCTTCGACCACGGCATCGGTGATCTCGGCACTCTTCATCCACGGACGCTGTTCAAACGGGACCACATCGGAGGGGATCTCCAGATAGGTTTCCATGACTTCGTCGAATTTCCCGGAACGGTTGCCGTTGAAGAAGTAGGTCACATGACCGTATTTCTGGGTCTCGCTGACCGCCAGCTGCGGGATCCCGGTGGCGCAGAGATATTCGCCCATGGTACGGGTGATTTCCGGCGGGCTGACCAGATACCGTTTGGGGGTGTGCAGGTCGCCGTCATATTCCATCATACCGGCATAGCAGACAGCGGGTTTCTGACCGCGATCGAAATGATCGAATGCTTCATCCTCGAATGCCGCCGTGATCTCCAGCGAGCGGTCGCCGCGGTAGTTGAAGTAGATCACCGAATCGCCATCCCGGATCGGCCCCACCGGGTCCGCGCCATTGTCGCTGATGACAAACGGCGGCAGATCCTGATCGATGGCACCGGTGCGTTCACGCAGCGCGACCACGGCATCGTGGGCGTTGGCAAAATATTCCCCGCGCCCCTGCACATGCGTTTCCCAGCCTTTGCGGACCATATCCCAGTTGGCCCCGTAACGGTCCATGGTGATGACCATGCGCCCGCCGCCGGAAGCGATCCGGTAATCGCGCCCGCGGCTGTTGAACGCCGCCAGAAATTCTTCAAAGGGATCGATGTAATCCAGTGCCGATGTTTCCGGCACATCGCGGCCGTCGAGCAGGATATGCACCCGGATCCGGGCGACCCCGGCGGCATCGGCTTTTTCGATCATGGCTTTCAGGTGGGCGATATTGCTGTGGACATTGCCGTCGGAAAAAAGCCCGATGAAATGCAGTACCGTCTGTTTTTCCAGCACATTGGCAACTTCTTCTTTCCAGGCCTGACCTTCAAAAAGTTTGCCGGTGGCGATCGCTTCCTCCACCAGTTTGGCCCCCTGCGAAAAGACCCGGCCGCACCCCATGGCGTTGTGACCGACCTCGCTGTTGCCCATATCGGCATCGGACGGCATACCGACGGCGGTACCGTGCGCCTTCAGTTGGGTGAACGGACAGGTGATCATCAAACGGTCGAATTCGGGCGTATTGGCCAGCAAAACGCCATCGCCGTCGGTGTATTCGCCAAAACCGACGCCGTCAAGGATCGCCAGAACCAGCGGTCCGCGGCGGGGGGTGAATTTGGGATTTCTTTTAAGTGCTTCCATGATGCTGTTCTCCTCTTTCTCCGGCCGCAAAACGGGCAGACACCCCCCTGCGGCTTTATCTGTCAGCGGTGATCCGGCCGTTCCGGCGGCGTGATACCGCGGGATGCCGATTCGTAAAACTCAATAAATTCCAGGACTTCGGGGATCTGCGGCAGTTTGGCCCGGACCTCGGCGATCGCATTGGACACCGACAGACCATTGCGGAAGAAGATCTTGTGAAGATCCCGGATCACCCGGATCGTTTCCGAGGTGAAACCGGCACGGCGCAGACCGACCAGATTGACGGCACGGGCATGACCGTTGCGGCCTTCGCAGATCATGAACGGCGGCACATCCACCGAAAAAACCGAACCGCCGGAGACCATGGCAAAACGCCCGACCCGGCAGAACTGATGGATCGCCACCAGCCCGGACAGGATCGCGTTATCAAAGATCTGGCCGTAACCGCCGACCATGGCGCAGTTGACCAGAATGACATTGTTGCCGATGCGGCTGTTGTGACCGACATGGGAACCGGCCATGAAAAGGCAGTGATTGCCCACCACCGTTTCGCTTTCGGCCTTGGTCCCGCGATGCAGGGTCACATTTTCGTGAAACACGTTGTGATCGCCGATCTTGAGGTAGGAAACGCTGGCGGGATCAAAACTGTGATCCTGCGGTTCCCCGCCGATCGTGGCAAAGGGGTGGATCAGATTGTTTTCGCCGAATGTGGTGTACCCGGTGAGATGGCACTGGGCGATCAGACGGCATCCGGCACCGAGCCGAACATGGGGACCGACATAGCAATACGGCCCGATTTCAACATTTTCGCCCAATACGGCGCCCGGTTCCACAATCGCAGTGGGGTGGATCTTCGTCATTTTCAAGCATCTTTCCGCTGTGGCGGAATCGCCCCGCAGCCGCCACCGCACCGGCAATCAGAAGCCGGAAATCTGCAATGGCCCGAACGGCCGCAATTCCATGCAATACATTGTGATCGACCGGATACGGACCGGCACCGGCGCACCCGTCTGTGCGCGTGAAAAGCGGATCGTCCGCCCTGTTCTATATACTATACACCGCAGGAGCTTTTCCTGCAAGTATTCCGGCAACATTTTTAAAATTGCCCCACTGACTGGAAAAATCCCCGTTTCCGTGCTATTTTGTAAGCAGATACCGGTTTTTTCCAACGGAGCAAAAACATGACAAAAAAAATACTGATCCTGTTGACCCTGATGGTTTCGGCCGCAGTTTTCGCCGCCCCGCCCGCCCCCCAGCGTTTTGCCGTGGTGCGGATGGCGGATATCTTCCGGCAGTACTACCGCAGCAAGATCGCCGAAGAAGAACTGACCCGCCAGTCCGACATATACCGCAACTACCTGGCTGAACGCAACCGGGAATTGAAAAAAATGGAGCAGGAGATCGCCGCTCTGCGCGAAGAAGCCCAGAATGTCGCCCTGACCGATGAATACCGCCGCGAACGGCAGGCCGCCTGTACCGCCAAAGAACAGGAACTGGCGGAAAAAACCGCCGAACTGCGCCGTTACGCCCGGGAACGCGCCGCCCGGCTCCGCGAATTGGAGCAGAAACGCCGCGAAGAGATCATTGCCGATATCCGCAACGCGGTCTCCCGCAAAGCCGCCGCAGAAAAATATGACTTCGTTTTCGATGTTTCCGGCAACACCACCAACAATATCCCGCCGGTCCTCGTATGGCCCCAGTCGGTGGACCTGACCGATACCGTGCTGGCTACCCTGAACGCCGCCGCCACCGATCCGGCACCGGCGGCGGCATCACCCGCACCGGCCACGGGAGAAAAACCATAATGCCGCCGGAAAAAACTTCATTTGCCGCGGCCTTTGCCGGGGCGTGCCGCGGCCGGGCGATCTTCCCCCGCCTGCTCCGTCAGAGCATGTGGCGGGCGTTTGCCCATCTGCTGCTGATGGTGCTGTTGTGTTCGGTCGCCGGGACCATCGTCCGCTGTTGGGACACCCGCAGCGAGATCCGCCGCCAGGCGGACCGGTTCTCCCGGACATTCGGCGAAATCGTTATCGGCGACCAGTGGGTGATCCCGGCCGTTGACCCGGCCGCGACCCGGATGCTGCTCTATCCGGAACTGATCCGGATCTTCTACAGCCCCTCCTGCCGGGAATTGCAGGCCGCGCCCGGACTGACTGCGCCCGGCGAATCCGGTGAACCGTACTTTTTCTGGCTTCCCCGGCAGATCATGATGCTGCAACCGGCAGGCAATGACAAATTCCTGTTCACCGAATTCAGCCACACCGGCTCTGTCACGGACTGCCGGACGCTTTCGTGGGAGGAATTCCGCGCCCGGCTCGCCGCTCAAGCCGACAACAGCGGACCGCTGCCCGACCCGGCGGCGGCCGGGGCTGTCCGGGTCAACGCGGGGCAGATGATGACCTGGATGATGGGGGGTGTCTTTTTCGGCTGGCTGACACTGGAACAATGCACCAGTCTGCTGATGTTTCTCGTGTTTTTCATCGGCCTGTTTTCCCTGCTCGGCGGCCCCAGCAACCGCACCATGACCTACCGGGAAAATCTGCTCACCGGCATTTATGCCAGTCTGCCGGTATTGCCGGTCGCGTGTTGTTTTCCGGTGTTTGATCTGCCGCTGCTGCCCTTTTCCACGGCGTATCTGTTCGGTACCATGGGCTATTTTCTCTTCATCGTCAATTACATAGAATTCTCCCGCCGGAATGGCGGTAATAATCTCTCCCCTCAAAACGAAAGATGATCCTCATGTCTGAAACTGATTTTCTTCATACCCCGGTCTGGTATCCGGTACTTGCCCAACACACCTTTCTGACCTCGTTTGTCCGCCTCCGTCCGGAAGCGGTCGAAGCGTTGGCCGACGGAATCGAATCCGCCGCCGGCAATGATGCGGTCAAAACCGCCATCAACGATCTGCGCGGCCCGATGCAGGCCATCGCGGGCAACTGCTTTGCCGCGGTCGATACCTGCGCGCCCACCGATACCGAGCGGTTCGCCGGTAAACACGGCGCGGTCTATTCGCCGGAAAGCGCGTGGCGTTTTCTGGCCCGCAGTGCCAAAGTGCGGGAAGCGGCCGCGCGGGGCGAAGTGGCCAACATCTGTCTGCGGCCGTTCCGCCGCATGAACCGCACCCGCGAATTCCGGCTGTTCATCCACGACGGCCGTCTGACCGCCATGAGCCAGTACCATCTGGTGCGGCATTTCCGGCGGCTCGAAGGCATCAAACAGCAGTTCTGGCAGGAGGCTGAAGCCTTTGTCAACAGCATTGCCTGGCTGCTCCCCATCCGGACTCTGGTCATGGATGTCTATTTCACCAGCGAACACAATATCCTGATCGTTGACCTCAATCCGTGGGGCGCGCCCACCGATCCGCTGCTGCTCCGCTCCTGGGAGCGTGACTGGACGGAACCGGCCGGGATCGTGCTGATGCCGCC
>JAFQLP010000012.1 GCA_017414565.1 Lentisphaeria bacterium
GGCTTTTCTTCAACAGTTTGCAGGCGGTCTTTTTTGACAGCACCTTTGCGGAATTGCGGGGGGTGCGGGTACGGCTGATCTACCTGCTGATGTTGGTGATGACGGCATTGACGATCGTGCTGATGGTTTATGTTGTCGGCATCATCCTGCTGATCGCACTGCTGACGCTGCCGGCGGCCACGGCGGGGTGTTTTGCCCGGCGGCTGTGGTCGATGATGGCACTGGCGGTTTTGTGCTGTTGGGGATTTGTCGGGTCCGGACTGCTCGGCAGTTATTGGCTGGATCTGCCCAGCGGGCCGGTGATCGTGGTGATCGCGGTCTGCTGTTATGTGGCGGCTCTGCTGATCCAGGCGTGGCGCGGACGGCGTCCCGAACGCTGACGGGGCAGAGTTGACATTTTTCAAAAGTCTGCTATATTAGGTCTTTTCTTTAAGTACATTTAAGGAGTGCCGGATATGGAAAACACGATCTGTCAGGAAACGTTGAACCGGTTTGACCGGTATGTGATGCACACCTATGCCCCGGGGGCTTTGTTCGTCCGCGGCGAAGGCGCGCAGCTTTGGGATGCTGACGGCGTGCGATATCTGGATTTTGCCTCCGGGATCAGCGTGTGCAATCTCGGGCATTGCCATCCGGCCGTTACCGCGGCGGTTTGCGAACAGGCCGGCAAACTGGTGCATGTGTCCAATCTGTACTACAACGAAGTCGCGCCGAAACTGGCCGAAAAATTGATCTCCCGCGGCTTTGACGGTACGGTTTTCTTCTGCAACAGCGGTGCCGAAGCCAATGAAGGTATGATCAAACTGGCGCGGAAATACGGTTCTGCCACCGGCCGGAACGAGATCATCACCATGGAGGATTCGTTCCACGGGCGCACGCTGGCCACGCTGGCGGCCACCGGCCGTGCCAAATACCGCAAAGGATTTGAACCGGATATGCCCGGTTTTGTGCAGGTCCCGTTCAATGATTTTGAAGCGGTGAAAGCGGCGGTCACGGAGCGTACCTGCGCGGTGATGCTCGAACCGGTGCAGGGCGAAGGCGGTATTTTGCCGGCGGATGCGGCCTATTTGAAACAACTCCGCGCGTTTTGCGATGAACACGATATCCTGCTGCTGTTTGATGAAGTCCAGTGCGGCATGGGGCGTATCGGGACCATGTTTGCGTGGCAGAGTTTCGGGGTGGAGCCGGATGTTTTCACCATGGCCAAAGCGATTGCCAACGGGTTGCCGATGGGTGCGGTCGTGGCATCGCGCCGGCTCTCCGGGGTGTTGACGCCGGGGACCCACGCATCCACCTTTGGCGGTACGCCGCTGGTCAGCGCGGCGGCATTGGCCGTGCAGGAAACATTTGACCGGGAAAAGGTGCTTGAAAACTGCGTTTGTCAGGGCGAATATCTGATGCAGCGGCTCCGGGAGATCACAGCTCCCTACGCGTTTGTCCGGGCCGTCCGCGGCAAAGGCTTGATGATCGGGATCGTGCTTGACCGGGCCCCGCAGGAATTGGCCGGGCTGATCCTGAAGAAAAAATTGGTGGTGCTTACAGCTGGAGAAAATGTGGTGCGGCTGCTGCCGCCGCTGGTGATCACCCGCGCCGAAGCGGATGAAGCACTTGATACGATCGCACAGGCTCTGGCGGAATATGCTGCCGGCCTCGGGCCGGAGAAATGAGGTGTTTTTATGAAAAAAGATTTGCTTACCCTGCTTGATTTTTCGGCGGAAGAGATCAAAGACATTTTCAATTTGACCGAGAAACTCAAGCGTGAACGCGGCCGGGATACCTGGCGGCCGCTGACCGGCAAAAGCATCGGGCTGATTTTTGCCAAGTCCTCCACCCGTACCCGGATCTCTTTTGAAGTCGGGGTGTCGGAACTGGGCGGTATGCCGCTTTATCTGGATCAGGGCAAAATGCAGGTCGGCCGCGGGGAATCCATTCCGGATACGGCCCGGGTTTTGAGCCGTTACCTGCATGGGATCGTTATCCGGACCTTTGCCCAGTCGGATATCGAAGGGCTGGCGACCTGCGGTTCGATCCCGGTCATCAATGCGCTGACCGATGATTACCACCCCTGCCAGATCCTGGCGGACCTTTACACCATGCTGGAACATTCCGGCCGGATCGAAGGGACCAAGCTGGTCTTTTTCGGGGATGGGCGTTCCAATATCGCCAATTCCCTGATCAATGCCGCGCGGCTGTTTGATTTTGAACTGGTGATCGCGGCACCGGAATCGTTCCGTCCGGATGAAGCCCGGTTCGGCGGCCGGTCCAATATCAGCTGGAATCCCGATGCGGTGGATGCGGCCAAAAATGCGGATTATCTCTACACCGACGTCTGGGTCAGCATGGGATTTGAAGAAGAACGCGCGGAACGGATGAAGATTTTTATTCCGTATCAGGTGAATGGCAAGGTGGCGGCGGCCGCCAAAAAGGATGTCAAATTCCTCCATTGCCTGCCCGCGCACCGCGGCGAAGAAGTGGCGGCGGAAGTCATGGATTCCCCCATGTCGATCGTCTTTGATGAAGCGGAAAACCGGCTTCATGTCCAAAAGGCGGTCATGGCGCGGCTCTTTTAAGAACGCATAGCGGAAAACCGGCACTCTGCCCTCCGGCAGGGTGCTTTTTTATTGCCGCTGGGTCCGCAGCATCAGGGCGAGACCGCCGATGGTAAGCAGGATCGCCGCCACAAAAACCGGCGTGAACCGTTCCCGCAGCACGATCAGGGAAAGCGAAAAGGTGATGGCGGCGGAAAGATAGCCGAATGCTCCGAGCACCCCCGGTTTCAGATAACGCAACGCGGTGTACCAGCAGACATTGGCCAGAGCCAGCGTAACGATACCGGTGTAAAAAAGTCCCAGACAGAAGCGGAGATGGAACACGCCGGTAAGATCGCCGGTGACAAAGGGCAGGATCGGGATCATCAGAAGCGTACCGGCCAGAAAACAGATGAACATGCAGACCGGTCCGCCGTATTGACGGGAAAGCCGCGCGCCGCAGACGGTAAAATACGCCCAGCAGAAGCCGGAGGCCAGAGCCAGTCCGTCGCCGATCAGGGAACGGAGTCCCGTATCGGCATAAATATCGCCGCCGCGGGCAAAAGCGGCGAGCAGGATACCGACGAATCCGATCCCCATGCCCAGCAGACCGGAACGGGGCATTTTTTCCCGCAGGATCAGAAAGGCGAGAATGACCGTGGCGATGGGTGAACAATTGGCCATCAGAGAAGCCCGGGCGGCCGTGGTGAAGTTGAGCGCGTAAAAAGAGAGAAAAGTCTCAAGCACGATCCCGGTGAGAGCAATCAGCAGAAACGCGCGCCAGTCCTGCCGAATCGCCTGTCCGGCCAGTTGACGGCAGCGCGGCCGGAAAAGCATCAGCGACAGCGTTGCCGCTGCCAGCAGCAGCCGCAGAAAGGTGAAGAACAAAGGATCGAGAGAGTGGCCGCTTTCCCCAAAAAGCCAGCGGCCGACGATATAAAAACTGCCCCACGCAGCCGTGGCGGCAAGACCGCAAAGCCATCCGTAAAGCGTTTTCACCGGTACCCCGCAACGTAAGAACCCGAACCATCCGATCGCGGCCGCGCCGCCCTGACCGCAAAAGATAACACCGGAGTCCGGCCAATGCAATTTTTCCGGGAGAAAATCTGCTTTTTTTCTGATGCCATTGACATTTTTCGGCTTCGCATGTACATTATGAAAGCGGTTGCTGTGTATGCCCGGGTAGCTCAGTGGATAGAGCAGAAGTTTCCTAAACTTTTGGTCGGAGGTTCAATTCCTCTCCCGGGTACCAAACCAAACAGTCGTTTGCTTTGATCCCCTTTGGCTCGGAATTACCATGGATCCGTTGGCTCCATGTCGGCCCTTCGTGCCGGAACCTGCGGTTCAGTTGCCGCATGGCGGCTCGCTTCGCGTCCTCTCCCGGGTACCAAACC
>JAFQLP010000013.1 GCA_017414565.1 Lentisphaeria bacterium
ATCGGTGTCCGCGAAATCGAAGTGGATATCAAGGTGTATGACGGCGAAACCATCGTGCTTGGCGGTATGGTTGACAACAAGACGACCACCCTGTACGACCGTTGGCCGATTCTGGGCGAACTGCCGCTGGTGGGCCGCTTCTTCTGCAGCCAGTACGAGTCGAAAGACAACAGCAATCTGCTCGTCTTTGTGACGGCCAGACTCATCAATAACGACGGCATGCCGATGCGCCGCTCTGCGGATCGTGGTATTCCGGATTTCAGACGTTAATGCCGGAGGCATAGGAAATGTATAAAAACAATGAAATCAAAATGACTTTGTTGGTTGCGGCGTGCTTGTTTGCGATGCTTCCGGCGACCGCTGCCGAAGCCTCTGCCAGTGCCGCAGAGCAGTCCGCCGGGGAACCGGCGGAAAAAGCGGTGCTGGATACCGTGCCGCGGCATGTGACCGGTGTGCAGCAGGTCGTGGGCAAGGGTGAGGAACTTTTTGTCAAGGCGAACGCGCTTTTTGTGGACGGCCGCTTTGATGAAGCCCGGGATCTCTACATCAAAGCCAAGCAGGCTTTTGTCCAGTACAAAGGCGAAGGCTATCAGAAGAAAGCCGCCGCGTGCGATGAGTGCATCAAGCAGTGCTACATCGAAAAAGCCGAAGCGGCGATGAAAGTTGCCCAGAAGAAATTGACCGAGCAGGACTTTGATGCTGCCATCAAGGAATACCGCGAAGTCAAGAAATATTGTCCGGAAATGGCGGCTTCGGCCGACAAGATGATCGCGCTTTGCGAAAAACGCAAGGCGGCGGCGGTTTACCGGGCCAGTGTCGGCAAGGATGCTTTGCTGCCGGAACAGAATTCCCAGGAATATCAGATCCAGATCCTGCTGCGTCAGGGCAAGGAACTGGTGCGGGTCGGCGATCTTTCGCAGGCGGAACGCAAGTACAAAGATATCCTGATGATCGATCCGTACAATGCGGATGCGCTGCACAACCTGCGCTCCATCAATAAACGCAGCATCAACATCGCCGATATGCGGTACAAAGATACCCACAAAAAGATGATGGCGGAACTGGAATGGTCCTGGGCCGGTCAGATTTCGGCGGAAAACGCGGGCAATGTGGAAAACTCCCTGGATGCCCCGATCACCAAAGATACGGCGGAAGCCGGGGATCTGAATGCCAAACTCCGCAGTATCATTCTGCCGCGGGTCGATTTTGACGAAATCACCATTCCCGCCGCGCTGAAGTATCTGCAGGCGGAAAGCAAACGCAATGACCCTGAACGGATCGGCGTGAACCTTTTCCTGCGCCGGCCTCCGGTGCTGGGTCCGGAAGAAACGGAAACGGATGCGGCGACTGCTGCTGATCCGATGATGGGTGCCATGATGATGGATCCGATGTTGGCCCGGACCCAGGGCCCGATGATGCAGGACCCGATGATGCAGGACCCGATGATGCAGGATGGTGAAGAAGGCGAAGAGCCGGAAGACAAGATGGTCAGCATGTCCATCACCAAAATGTCGCTCTACGATGTGCTTCAGCTGCTCTGCAAGGAAATGAAACTCAAGATGCGGGTCGAACGGTACGCGGTCGTTCTGGCTCCGGAAAATGTAGCTCTGGATGAATTGCAGACCAAGATTTTCCCGCTGGAAAAATCGGTTTTCTCGGATTTCGATCCGGAAACGGATGTTCCCCGTCTGAAGCTTTTCTTCCGTGACTACGGCGTGTCGTTCCCGACCGGCTCCAAGATCGTTTATGACGGTCATATCAGCCGTCTGATCGTGACCAATACGCTGGATAATCTGCAGCAGATCGATAATGTCATCGCCGAATTGCAGAGCGAAGCCGAACCGCTGGTCGAAATTTCTGCCAAATTCATCGAAGTTTCGCAGAACGACCTGAAGGAACTGGGTTTCGACTACGCGGTCAGTTACAATGCCAACAATGTCGATGCCGTTCCCGGCAAGAGTTCGCATCGTCTTTCCTTTGACGAAAGCGGTACCGGCCTGCTCCGCAACTACGGCACGGTCAACGGTACCGGCAACACCTCCCAGTTGTTCAATGTCACCGGTTATATCGGCGGGGCCGACGGGTTCAATTACTCTGTGGCGGTCAACGCGGTCAACCAGATGGACTCCAACGACTCGCTGGCGTCGCCCCGGATCACCACGCTGCCAGATATGAAAGCCACGATCAAGATGATCCGTGAAGTGCCTTTTGCCGATGATTATGACGACGGCGAAATGGATACCAGCAATACCTCTGACAATCAGTACTCCAATCTGCAGACCTGGACGTACATCAGCCCGTTCCCGGACAGCGACCTCGATGATGCCGAACAGCTCGGTATCGTGCTGGACGTGATCCCGTCGGTTGACAAGGAACAGCGCACGATCACGCTGCAGATGGCCCCGCGGGTCTCCTCCTTCGTGGAATGGATGACCTTTGAAACGGTCGATCCCAGCGGTAACGTTGAAATGATGCGCAAGCCGATCATCGCTTTGCGGCAGATCGACACCACGGTCACGGTGCGTGACGGCGAAACGCTGGTGCTCGGCGGTGTGGTCGAAGACAACACCGAAGTGCTGGATGACAAGATTCCGATCCTTGGTGATCTGCCGTTGGTCGGCCGTCTGTTCCAGAGCCGTTATACCAAGGCCACCAAGCGCAATCTCCTGATCTTCATGACCTGCAAACTGGTCAAGCCGGACGGCACGCCTTTCTTCCCGTCGGAACGGGTGGAACGCGGCATTCCGCGCATCGGCCGCTACGAATAAGCGCAACCACGATCGCAAGGGCAGCCATGTCGGCTGCCCTTTTTTTTCAAATGCAACAGAAAGGTATAGTTTTATGCAGCATACCCTTATGATTTTGAATCCGGGTCATTTTCACGCGGCACTGGTATTGCGTGAACGCCATCCGTCATTCAGTCGGGATGTTTATATCTACGCACCGGAAGGGCCGGAATTGCGGCAGTTTATGAAAACGGTGGAGGGATTCAATCAGCGGGCCGCGAATCCCACCGACTGGATTTTCCATGTGTGCATCTGTGACAATGGCGTGGAGCAGGCTCTGGCCGATGGCAAAGCCGATATCGCCGTTTTGTCGGGGCGCAATGATACCAAGATCTACGACATTGAAAAACTGCATCAGGGCGGGATGTGCGTCTTCGGCGACAAACCCCTGTGCATTGACCGCGACGGTGCCGCGGTGCTGGAGCGGATCGTGAACAGCGGCGGCCCGGTTCTGCTGGATATGATGACCGAGCGCAACGAGATCACCGCCATGCTGCAGCATGAACTGGTCGGCATTCCGGAGATTTTCGGTGATTTTGCCGGCAGCGGTGAAGAACCGGCCATCGAAATCGAAAGTGTCCATTATCTGTGCAAGATCGTTGACGGGAAACCGCTGGTGCGGCCGCCGTGGTTTTTTGATGTCAGCCGGCAGGGGGCCGGGATCGCGGATGTCAGCACCCACTTTGTGGATCAGGCGCAGTGGATGGTCGGCGGCGGTTTTACCTACGGTAAAGATTTGGTCCTCGACAGTGCCCGCAGCTGGTGTACCGGTGTGCCGTTGGCGAAATTTGCGGCATCCACCGGCGAGAGCGCGTTTCCGGATTCGGTCGCCGCGGATGTGGTCGATGACATATTGCAGTTGAATTGCAACGGCGAGATCCGGTTCCGGCTGCGCGATGTGACGGCGAAACTGACGGTGATCTGGGGGCTGGAAGCGGAACCCGGCGGCGGCGACCTGTGGTTGCAGCGGGTGCGGGGTAGCCGCGCGGTGTTGACGATCCGTCAGAGCCCGCAGACCGGCGGTCGCACGGAATTGAGCGTGGCTCCGGCTGACGGAGCGGCCCGGGAGGCGTTGCTGGCCTGGTGCGCCGGGCGGGGGATCGGGACCGAAGCCGGTGAAGACGGTCTGCGGCTGCTGATCCCGGAACAACTCCGCAGTACCCATGAAATGCATTTTGCATCGGTTCGGGATGATTTCCTGAAATACATGGACGCGGGCGAAGCCCCGCTTGAAATGCGGCAGAATCTGGTGGCAAAATATTTGCTTCTGGCGGCCGCGGCGGTCTGTCGGGATGCCTGATCTGAACCTTGTTTTTTGTCAGAAAAATGGTATATTTACCGCATCGGTTTTTGCGGTGAAAACAGGCTGAAGTAGGGTGTGAAAGAGAAATGGGATTGTTTGTTTTCGGGATTCTGCTGTTGGTTATCGGTTATCTGACCTATGGACGGTTTCTGGAGCGTTTGCTGGGGCCGGATGACCGGGATACACCGGCGTTGGCCAAGGCCGACGGGGTGGATTATGTGATTTTGCCGCAATGGAAAAACATGCTGATCCAGTTGTTGAACATTGCCGGAATCGGGCCGGTGATCGGTGTGATCCTGGGGATCAAATTCGGCGAGATCGTATTTGTGATCCTCCCGATCGGCAATGTGATCGGCGGGGCCGTTCACGATTTCTGCTCCGGGATGATGTCACTCCGCAACGGCGGGGCGAATTTGCCGTCGCTGATCTCCAAAATGCTGGGCAATGTCACCGGCCGGATCTTCAGTTGGTTCATGGTGATCTTGTTGTTGCTGGTGGTGGCGGTTTTCATCAATATCCCGGCGCAGTTGTTGAGCAGCAATGTGCAGCAGATCGTGACCGGTGCCGCGGCACAGCCGGAGGCGGGCGCGTTTCTCCGGTGGTGTGCGGAACAGAACTTTTTTTGGGTTTTTGCCATCCTGATTTTCGGCTACTATGTGTTGGCAACGCTTTTTCCGGTGGATAAGATCATCGGCCGCGTTTATCCGATTTTCGGGGCGGTTCTGTTGATTTCGACCCTGATTCTGGGCGGCGTGCTGCTCTGGCAGGCGTGGCGTGATCCGCAACTGCTGGTGGAAACCGGAGCGTTCCGGGAGGGGATGTTCCGGCAACCGGTCATTCCGATGCTGTTTGTGACCATTGCCTGCGGGATCCTTTCCGGCTTCCATGCCACGCAATCGCCGATCGTGGCGCGCACCATGCGGAGCGAGCGGCAGGCCCGTTCCACTTTTTACGGGATGATGATCGTGGAGGGGATCATCGGCATGATCTGGGCGGCCGGCGGCATGGCGATCTACAATCTGTATCCGCAGTATATGCAGTTGGCTCCGGCACTGGTGCTGGAACATCTTACCAAATATTTCCTCGGCAGTTGGATCGGCGGATTCACGGTGATGGGGGTGGTGGTGCTGGCGGTCACATCCGGTGATACGGCATTGCGGAGTTTGCGGTTGAGTTTGGCGGAAATGCTGCATTGCGATCAGGTGCGGATCTCCCGGCGGCTGCTGATTACCCTGCCGTTGGTGGCGGTGGTGGCACTGCTGTTGTGGTGGTCCAATCAGAATGCACGCACCTTCAATTATTTGTGGAATTATTTCGCCTGGGGCAATCAGGTATTGGCGGTATTCACCCTGCTGGCCGCTGCCGTGTGGATGAAAGAACAGCGGCTTTCGCCCCTGCCGGCCCTGTTGCCCGGAGCATTTATCTGCTTTGTGGTGCTGACCTACATTTTGTGGGTGTCGCCGCCTGCCGGTCCGCTGGGGCTGGGATTGCCGCTGAAATACGCGTATTTGTATGCCGGTGCATTCACACTGGCTTTGACGATGATGGCTCTTATTCGACGGGAACAGAATAAATGACTCTGGATGAATTGAAAAGCATTGAGGCGGAATTGCGCGGCAAGACCGGGCATTTGGGATCGTTTCTGAAAATTGACGAGAAACGGGCCGAAAAGGCCGCCGCCGAGGAAAAAATGGCGGCACTGGATTTTTGGGATAACAAAGAAACGGCACAGGCAACGGTGGCGCAGTTGAGTGCCTGCCGCGGCATTCTCGACCCCTTTGACCGGTTGACGGCCAAATTGGATGATTTGAGCGTGGGGCTGGAATTGGCGGCGGAAGATCCCGATTTTGCCGCCGAATTGGAAACGGTGGCCGTGGAACTGCAGAAAAGCATAGCCGATTTGGAGATCTACAGTTTTCTTGCCGGGCCTTTTGACCGCAAGAATTTTTATTTTTCCATTCATGCCGGTGCCGGTGGGACGGAGTCCTGCGATTGGGCGCAGATGTTGTTGCGGATGTACCGGCGTTATTTTGAACGCTGTGGCTGGAAAGAGGAATTGATCGACCATCAGCCGGGCGAAGAAGCCGGTATCAA
>JAFQLP010000014.1 GCA_017414565.1 Lentisphaeria bacterium
AGTCCGGCAATCGGTGTCTGTTTTGATACCGGCCACGCCAATATCATGGCTCCGGCATCCGGCAAAGATTTGAGCCGGTATCCGGAATGGCAGTTGGAACGGAACTGGCGGGGCAATCTGATCTGGGAGGACAACGCGCTGGAATTGCTCAAAGACCATGTGGTTACCACCCATATCCATGACAACAGCGGTTACACCGACCATCACGGAATGCCCGGTGACGGCACGATCGACTGGGCGGCGTTGATCCCGCAACTCCGGTCGTGCCCCCGGATGCTGGAATATCAGACCGAGGTTGATATCAGCGATGGCGAAAACTGGGCGGGGACCCTGCTGGCCCCGCCCGGAGGATATTCCATCAAACGGCTGGTGGATACATTCCGCGGTCTCGGCTTCTGACGGCCGGGCGGATCACACGCGGCGGAAAAAGACGATGCTACCGTCGGGGGCTTTGTCCAGCGTGACGGTAAAGTGATGCAGATCACATCCGGCGATCCGGGAAACCGTGCCGGTCGAGGCATCGGTGATTTCGTATTCCGCAGAATCATCAATGTCCCGCAGCGTGAAGACCCGGGTCGGTCCGGCTCCGCTCCGGCGGAAAAAGGCGGCAAAGCCTTCGCCGGTTTCCGGCTGTACGCATTCGTAGCCCGCCCAGACGGTTTCATCGAGTGTCCGGGGCTGGGTGAGCGGGTGGAACCGGCCGGTCAGGAGGCGGCGGACCCGGTTGGCGACGGCAAACATTTTCCGGAACCAGTCGGTTTCGGCGGCCGTGAATTCGCGGCGGATACAGCCGCCGTCCCAATCCGGCAGGGTAAAGACGATGCCTGCGGCCAGCAGACTGAAGATCTCGCCATCATCGAACCAGTTTGCCGCATTGGCTTCGCCGCCCTGGAACGGCACCCAGGCAAGTGTGTTGAGCGTGGCGTTCTGGCCCATCACGATCTGGTAACGGTGGCGTTCAGCGGTGTAAGAGAACCGGGGCAGGTTGCCTGGGCGCGGAATGGAATAATCGCTCCGGCAGTAGGAGTGTGAACGCGCCGTCAGTTCAAAATCGAGCCGCCGCCCGCCCGAAGCGCAGTTGTCGATCAGCATATCCGGGTATTTTTCCCGCAGGGCATCCCACAGCCGGTAAAGTCCGGTGATGTGGCGGATCTCGTTCACGCCCCGGCGTTCCGGTTCATCGAATGCGGCCCAGACCGGAGCCGGGTCCATATTGAAGTCCTGCCGGTAGATATCCACGCCGTTTTCTTCGATCGTGCGGCAGATGGATTCAAAGATCCACTGCCACGCCCCCGGATTGCCGAGGTCGAGCAGATTGGCAAGCCCTGTGTCGTCATTGACGGAACGGGCGTATTCCGGATGTTCCTGCAGGATCGGCACAAACCGGGTCACCCGCTCCGGTTCCATCCACAGCAGAAAACGCATCCCGGCGGCGTGGGCCGCATCGGAAATGCCTTTTAATGAGCCGGATGGGTGAACCCCGGTATTGACGCGCCAATCGCCGACGTATTTGGCCCAGCAGTCACCGCAGTTGTACCGGGCATCGGGGGTATGTTCCGGTCCGTACCACCCGGCATCGACCCAGACGGCATCGGCCGGCAGTCCGGCCCGGACCGTGTAGTCGATGACCTTTTGCATTTCCTCCGGACGGCGGTTGCCGCCGCTGACCGTTACGGGCAGGATCGGCTTCAGGATTTCGCCCCGGCTGTCACGCGGGCTGTTGTGCGCGACCATGAAGTCGTGGATCACCGTCTGGAATGCCGCCGCATTCATGTCTTTGCGCTGCAGGATCAGGACCGAAGGCTGGCGCAGTGTTTCGCCCGGCCGCACCCGGGCGGCAAAGTTGCTCATACCGAAGCGGCAGCGGAGTTCGCCGGGATGGTCTGCCGCCGGACCGATCCCGCAGGTCAGCCGCCACGATCCGCTCCAGCCGATGGCGATTTCCAGCCCTTCGTCCGGTGTCAGATCGATCCCGACATACGGCATCCAGTTACCCGAGGAACGGCCTTCATCGCAGATCAGTTCGAGGCGGTTCTGCCCTTCGATCCCCGAAAGCACGAAATGGCGCGCCGAAAAATCGCAGGGATGGTTTTGGCTGCCGGTGGTGGCGCGGACAGCCGCTTCGGCAGCGGGCAGAGGGCAGGTCAGATCGAGGGAATGGAATGCTTCGATCAACGCGGAATCCTGATCGCCGCAGCCGATGATTTCCGGAATATAGCGGACAGCCGGGAAATCGCGGTAGGCCAGCATGGTCACGCGGATCTTCAAAAGCCCGTCAGGGGCGGTGAATTCGCGCACGGTGCGGCGGCCCGCATCGGTTTCTCCGGCCGCAACAACGGTGCAGTCCCACGCGGCGGCGGACACGGTTTGGCCGTTGCAGGTCAGCGCAGGAAGCAGGGCGGACAGATCAAAATTTTCCATGATGATGTTCCATTTTGTGAGTGTTTCGGTATTTTATGATTTCCGTTTTTTCCAGAAATATTTCACGGCGGCCTGTATCATCCACGCGCCGAACACCCACGGAGCGTGAAAAAACAGGAGATGATTGCGCTGCCGCCAACGCCAGTAGTCATCATAACTTGAGCCGGATTTCAGGAGCGGGATGCCATCCAGAATAATATCAAAGGCTCCGGCTTTCCACGCCAGAAAAAGACCGCCGGTAAACAGAATATCTCCGGCAATCAGGACAAAGATCATGCCGCCGCGCTCTTTCTGTTCAAAATCCGGCCCGGCGACATCCGGTTCGGACCAGTGACCGTCATCTCTGTTCATAGCCGTGAACGTCAGTCTGTCTGCGGAACAGCTGCTCTACTCCATGCGGAATCCGATTTTGCCGGTCCGGCGGAACCGGAGGGTCCGGCCAGCCACTTTGACCACATCTTCTTCGCCAGCCCGGATCAATTTTGCCGGAACGGGCGCGGCAACGCCGGTGTCAGAGGCCTGGAGAACATGACAGAACCGGGTCGTTTCCCCGTCGGTCGCGGGCGAAACCTCCAAACGCCAGTTGCCCGCGTAGGAATAGGTGCGGAGGGTATCCAGCGGCCAATTTCTGCCGGAGGCAAAGAATTCGTGGTCTTTGCCTCCCACCAATTCCGCCCGGGCATTTTCCGGCAGCAGGGACTGCACAAAGAGCCGTCCTTTGTTCATATCGGCGCGCCAGGTGCGGGGGGCAATGACTTCGGGCTGATTCTGGAAATGCAGGAGAAATTCCTTTTTCTGATCCGGCTTCACCGAGTTCACCCGGTCGTAGATCACGAAAATATCCGGGCGCAGCCAGACGAATTGCCGGATCACCTCGCGGCTCTTGGCCTTGTTGTAACTGCCGGTGGCGTTCCCGGCGGCATAGATATAATCAGGTTTGACTTCCAGCGCGATAGGCCGGGCGGCCTTTTTGTTGTCCTGCCCGCCGTGATTGTAATAGGTTTTTCCGTCTGGCTTGTACCCCCAGGCCTTCCAGAATTTCGGCATGGGTTCTTTGTCCATGTGGATCAGGATGGTGTTGTGGGCAACGCTCTGGGCGGCAAAATTGTGATGATGTCCCGTTTCGGTGCGGCTGCCGGCATCCAGAGCCAGATAATCGTGTTTGAAGATGACGAAACTCAATTCATCGTAATGCTGATGGTTGTCCATCCGGGCACCGAAACGGAACGAGGCGTAGGTGTCGTCTTTGCCGCGGCCGGACCACATGGTCAGGAGCCCGAAATTGGGGTTGTAGAAACAGGACTGTTTGCCGGGTTTCCCTTTGCCGACCATGTTCGGATCAAAGTCGGTGAGGAGGAAGGGCGTCATGGGATAGGTGTAGGGCGTGATATTGCGTTTGTGCGGCGGGATACAGCCGAGATAATGGTAGATCTCGTTGGCAACATCGGGGTGTTTCCGGCCGTAGAAATGGACACTCCACGCCAGATGCGTGTAGAGGCCGTACAGGTCGATACGGTTGTCGGTATGCGGCAAGTCGCCGACCCCGTGGATCCGGGCCCAGCCGTCATCGTTGACATCGAAGGTCACGCCTTCGGCAAAACGGTGAAAATTGCGCATCTGTTTCCAGCGATCGGCAATGTCTTCGCCGAAAGCACATTTCCAACTCTGGAGAAAGAGAATGGTCGCCCAGGGATAATTCCCGAAAGCATACGTTACCGTGGCGACCGAGAGCAGACCGCTGTCGCCGGAGATTTTGTCCCGGTGATCCATCATTTTGACAAAGAGTTGCGCGCCGCGGCGGAGGAGTTTGTCGGCGGCTTCATCGGCAATGCCGTCGCCGTACAGCGTGATGCCCAGAAAATACTGCAGGGCGGTTTCCCCGTAATTGCCATTGTTGTAAGCCCCGTGGGTGCGGCGGAATTTGTATTCGCTGCCGGGCTGGGATTTCTGGACATAATCCAGCAGCGGCAGGATGATCTCCCGCCGTTGTTCCGGGGTCAATTCGTTGTAGATCACGTCATAAGCAAACATGGCGTTGACGCGGCTCTGACCGAGCAGATCGGCCCAGATTTTGCCGTTTGCGCTGAATGCCAGAGCCTTGTTGGCCAGTTTCAAATACGCCACGGTTTTGTCAACATACTGTTTTTCGCCGGTGATCAGATACATCAGCGCGCACAAAGCCGCTTCTTTGGCCCCGCCGTATTTCAGGAGCCGGAATGCCTGCGTGCCGGGCATTTTGGGAACCACGGTGCCGTCTTCGGAGCGGGTGAAAAGGTCGGTCAGTTCGATATAAGGGGCATCATCCGGCAAAGCGGCCACATCGGCCTGCAATTTTTTGAAAAGTTCCGGTTGGGCCGCAGCGGTGGCGCGGATGGAGGGGATCATCTCCCGGGTCAGAAAGAGCCGCGGGTGATCGGTACGGATCTTTTTGATCCATTTGCCGTCTTTTAAAAGTCCGGTTTCTCCTGCCGACACGCTGCCGATACAGCAGACGATCAGGATCATGATGGCCCAGATTCGTTTCATGCGTTATCCTTTCTGTCATATTGCCTGAAAACAAACACCTCCTTCTAAATATAGTGCCGGGAGAAGGATATGCAAAGGTTTTTACCGGAAAGTACCGCTGAAAACCGCCGCGAAACACCGTGCCCGCTGGCGATCTTTGTTGACCGGCTGCTTGGGGTGAATCCGGCCGGGCGGTAAAGTTTATCTGATATTGATGATGGCGTATTTTTTATATCCGGCAGCGAAAAAGTCCATTTTACAACTTTGCCAAGAGCCGATCATCCATTTCCGCGCTCAAAATCCTCCATTTCACCGGCTTATGCAAGCATTGTTCAAAACCGTTTCTTTGATCTTCTGCCAATCGGCCCGGCGGAGCAGTTCCGGGATGTTGGTATAGATGTGCTTGTGATGGCCGTATTCGGGTTTCATCAATTCAGAAATCGCATCTTCCACACTCCAGTTGTCAAATACGATGCGGTACGCGGCAACGGCACAGCCGGTGCGGTCGCTGCCGTGCCAGCAGTGGATCAGCAGCGGCTTCGGGGCATCGCGGATGACGGTCAGGATGTTATACAGGTCTGCTTCGGAAATTTCCCCGGTGTCAAGAGGGATTTCATACAAGGTAACAGCAGGAACAGCGTGTTTGCTGTTGATGGCATCGATCGTCTTTTTATCGCTGTTGTTTTCCCGCAGATTCAGCACACTGCGGAGGCCGTTAAAAGTACAAAGAGATTCAAATTCATCATCATCCGGCTGCCCGGAACGGTAAAGGTTTTCGCTGACCTGATGAAAGTTTTTCGGGTGATTCGGATAGGGCGATTTTTCTGCCTCCCCGTAAACCCAATAGTAGCGGCATCCGGCAGCAAGGATCGCCACCAGACAGCAAATGAAAGTACCGATTTTCATCTTTTTCATGTTCCGTTTCCCCGTGTTCAAAGCAACAACACAAAAGTAATGTAGCATCTCCAGCCGTCGTTTACAACTTTTGAACGAAAGACTGAATTAAAATAAAAAGAAAATTGTCAGTGACTTTATTTATAAGACATTGGCAATCAATAAGTTCTGTTGGTGGTTAACAGGCAGCGAAGCCGAAAATCTCTGCTTCAGACTCTTATAAGGGAAAGAAATGGAAGTGAAAAAAGTTGGTTTTTACAGGGCAATGCCTGTCAGGGGAATAGCAGTAAACGCCAATCCTTGACAGCAGGAGTTTGCCGCGCTTTTACTGGTAGGCAGAGTTGATATCCGGCATTTGACAAACATCAGATTCTGCGTTATATTACAGGCAGGCTATGTGGGATTACCGTAAATAAGTAAATTGAAAAAAATACAACCGAATAGAGGTAAATTATGAAAAAACTACTCGTTATGCTGTGCGGCGTTATGCTGCTCGTTGTAAGTGGATGCTGTTCCACGGGACAGTGCAAGATCACAATGGAAAAGAATGCTGTTCTGCTTGATGTCCGCACTCCGACAGAATATCAGAAAGGATATCTGCAG
>JAFQLP010000179.1 GCA_017414565.1 Lentisphaeria bacterium
AGACGGTGCTGCTGCACGTAACCACCGGAATCGCCCAGCAGCAGCATGACAAAAAGCGACAACAGCAAAACCGAACCGGTCATCCGCAACAGGCGTTTCCGGTCGCGCCGCAGCAAAAATTGCCATCCGCCATAGACCGCCAACGCCGCCGCCGGGGCCACCATGACCGGCTTGACCAGCACCCCGAAAATCAGCCATCCCCACGCCAACGGCCAACGGTCACGCCAGACCGCCGCGACCACCCCCATGAATGCCAGCACCAGCCACGGCTCCTGCCCCAGCGATGCCATTTGATTCATCAGCAGTGGATTGGCCAATGCGGCGGCCGCCCACAACCAGCGTTTTTTTTCCGTCAACTGCGCCATCATTCCGGCCGCGACCGCCAGCAATGCCAGATTCAGCAGATGCCCCAGACAGCGCACCGCGACCGGCGGCAAACAGAAATATCCCGCCCCGTAGAGCCAGGACGGCAAATGCGGCCAACGGTAGATCCGCGCCCCGCCCGACCAGAAATCGCCGGATGCCGCCAGTGCCGCCGGATCAAAACCGTGATCGGCCAGAAAAAGAGCCTGCCGGTGAAATCCCATCAGGTCATCCCAGAACGGCGGAGCGGCAATCTCGCGGAAATTGCCGGCCAGCAGAACGACGAAGCATACCGCCACGCCCCAAATGATCCCATGCCGTTTCAAAAGACCGTTTCCTGATTTACCGCCCACCATCGACCGTGCCGCCCCGGCGGCGCGCATCCGGTATCTGCGATCGAGTGAGGTACGGCGTTACTTAAAAATGAACCGTTACCGGCATATAATACCCCGCGTCAGCGTCAATATCAAGCAGCAGAAGCCGCCGTCAGCAAAAAAAATGCTGCGAAAATACAGTTATCCTTTGCAAAAACACCGTTTCTCATTTAATGTATTAGCACGGTAAAACCTATTTACGGAGATTTTCGATGACCGAACAGCAATTATGCACCGCCACCGACCTTGCGGCCGCCATTGACCGCATTGCCGATGCCATCGTATCCGACTTCGGTTCCCCCGACGCTCCCGAATACGCGCTGGTAGGCCTCTACCGCGCCGGAGTGCCGCTCGCCGAACGGCTGCTGGAAACCATCATCCGGCGGGGTGCCAGGCCGCCCGTCCTCGGCAAACTCGATGTCACCATGTACCGCGATGATATCGGGTTGCGCCGCACCCTCCCCCAGATCCGCGAAACCATCCTGCCATTCAATATGGAGGGGGCCCAGGTGATCCTGGTGGACGATGTGCTTTCCAGCGGCCGCACCATCCGCGCAGCACTGGATGCCCTGACCGCATTCGGCAGACCGGCGTTGATCCGGCTGGCGGTGCTGATCGACCGCGACAACGCGGAATATCCCATCCGGCCGGATTATGTCGGTATGCGGATCGAAGTGCCGGAAGACCGGAAAATCGTGGTGTCGCTGCCGGATGACCCGGCCGCCGCCGTTGCTTACACCGTTCCGGCCGCCCCGGCCGGACAATCGACTCCAACCCAAGCATAACGGAGTTTACATGACCTGGACTAAAAAAGATCTGCTGGACCTTTACGACCTCAGTGCCGAAGAAATCACCACGATTCTCGATACGGCCGCTGAATTCAAAAAAGTTTCCCAGCGCAATGTCAAAAAGGTTCCGGCACTCCGCGGCAAAACCGTGGTGAATTTTTTTGTCGAACCCTCCACCCGTACCCGTGTTTCCTTTGAATTGGCTGAACAGCGGCTCAGTGCCGATATCGTCAATATGTCGGCGGATTCCAGCAGTCTGCTGAAGGGCGAGACCCTGCTGGACACCGTCCGCAACATCGAAGCATTGCAGGTCGATCTGATCGTCATGCGGCATCGTGCCACCGGGGCCCAGAATTTTATCGCCCGCAATGTCAGTTGCGGCGTGGTCAATGCCGGCGACGGGGCGCACGGCCACCCGACCCAGGCCCTGCTCGATATCTTCACCATCCGGGAAAAATTCGGCGACCTGAAAGATCTTCATGTGGCCATTGTCGGCGACATTCTCCACAGCCGGGTCGCCCGCAGCAATGCCTGGGGCCTGCTGAAACTGGGAGCCAAAGTCACCTTTGTCGGACCGGCCACGCTGGTCCCCCGGGAATTTGAATCCATCGGCGTGCGGGTCTGCCACGATCTCGAAGAAGGCATCCGCGATGCCAATGTGGTCAATCTGCTCCGCATCCAGCGGGAACGCCAGGAAGCCGGATTTTTCCCCAGCACCGGCGAATATTCCCGCTTCTTCGGGCTGAACCGGAACACCGTCAAATTTCTGCGTAAAGATGCTCTGGTCATGCACCCCGGCCCCATCAACCGCGGCGTGGAACTCGATTCCGAAATCGCCGACGGTACCCAATCTGTTATTCTTGAACAAGTCACCAATGGTCTGGCCGTCCGCATGGCGGTTCTGTTTTTGGTTTCCGGCTGCGGAAGGAGAAACGCATGACAAACGAATATCTGTTGAAAGGCGGCCGGATCATCGATCCCGCCCGTCATATCGATCAAATCGGCGATATCGGCATCCGCGACGGCGTGCTGACCGATCCCGCCCAACTGAAAAATCCGGAAGTCATTGATATCTCCGGGCTGGTCGCCGCCCCCGGTTTTATCGACATCCAT
>JAFQLP010000180.1 GCA_017414565.1 Lentisphaeria bacterium
CGCCGGCGGCATAAAAAAAGCGTGCCTCCCGCCATCCGCGGAAAGCACGCCGCAATCGTTCCGTCGCCGCTTATTCCCACTCGATCGTGGCGGGGGCCTTGGGACTCAAGTCATACAGCACCCGGCAAACCCCGGGAACTTCGTCCAGAATGCGCTGTGTGATCTTTTTCAGCACGGCCCAATCCAGTTCCGGCACTTCGGCACTCATGGCATCCACGGTGTTCACGGCACGGATGATGACCGGCCAGTCGAAGACCCGCTTGCCGTCGCGGACACCGGTGGAACGGAAATCCGGGACCACCGTGAAGAACTGCCAGATGCTCGCGGTCAGACCGGCCGCATCGAATTCCTCCCGCAGGATGGCATCGGATTCGCGGAGGGCCGCCAACCGGTCGCGGGTGATCGCGCCGGTACAGCGCACACCGAGACCGGGGCCGGGGAACGGCTGCCGGTAAACCATGGCTTCCGGCAATCCCAGTGCCACACCGACCACCCGGACTTCGTCTTTGTACAGGAGTTTCACCGGCTCGACCAATTCAAACTTGAGGTCATCCGGCAAGCCGCCCACGTTGTGATGGGCCTTGACGCCCTTGCTTTCGATGATATCCGGATAGATCGTGCCCTGGGCCAGAAAATCGACTTTTTCGAGTTTACGGGCTTCTTCTTCAAAAACCCGGATGAACTCGCCGCCGATGATCTTGCGTTTGGTTTCCGGTTCTTCCACATCCACCAGTTTATCGAGGAAACGGTCGGTGGCATCGATATAGATCAGATTGGCGTTGAGCTGATTCCGGAAAACCTCCACGACCTGCTCACTTTCCCCTTTGCGCATCAGACCGTGATTGACATGCACACAGACCAACTGCTGCCCGATCGCCTTGAGCAGCAGAGCCGCCACGACCGAACTGTCGACACCGCCGGACAAAGCCAGCAAAACCTTGCGGTCCCCGACCTGCTGCCGGATCGCCGCAATCTGCCCGGCGATAAAAGCATCCGCCAACTCACGGGTTGTGATACGCACCATTTCTTCAGGGCGTTTGTTTCCGTCCATTTTCCGACCCTCTCTGTAAAAATTTTATCGTATAAGAAAAAATATCACTTTTGCGCCCGATTTTCAAGCCGGGAACCGGAGTTTTTCCGGCAAAAAAATCAATGTGCCGCCGCGGGGCCCCGTGCTCCGGCCGCCGGAGCCGCGGACTCCACCCGCAAATGCCGGATCCGGAACGATGTATCGGCGTTCCGGGCAGCCCGGCCGTAATGGAATTCCAGCCGCTTCACCAATTCATCCGGACCGGCCCCGATCTGATTGTCCAACCGGATGAAATCTCCGGTCGTATCCGGCAGATCCAGCACCACCGGCAATCGCACCCGCCCCGCTTTCAACGCGGCCCGGTAAGCAAAAACCATCCGACCGCCGACCCCGGCCCCTTTGACATAAAAGGAATCCCCGGGCCGGGCATCGTCCACTTCCAAATCAAAAGCCAACCGGTTCCCGGCGGCTGTAAACAACGGAGTCCGGACAACCGCCCGGAGGTACATGCTCCGCCCGTTTCCGGTACGGCCGGACACACACAACGCCCCATCCTGCACCGCAACCTCGACCGCCGGACAATTCACGGCTTTGGCCGATACCGTGCGGCTGTCACCGTTCCACAGCATCAGCGATTCCGGGCGTTGCCGAAGCGGTTCAAACCGGATGTCGGCGACCGGTTTGCCGGGCGACAGCGGCAATGTGATCACGGTCCGCGACGGCGCATTCTTCCCGTAACGGTGATACGGATTGAAACCCGTCACCCCCGGCCGGATCACCGCGTCATCCGGAAAACGCACCGCCAGATCGGACGACAACAGCAATCCGCCACCCAGATCCCGGCCGGAAACCACCGCCTGCCCGGGCGGCAGCAGCCGACCGTTCAAACCGGACACGATATCGCCGCAAAGCAGCGGCAGATGCGCCTCCGCCGGGCCATCCACCGACCGCAGCAGCCGATACGTCACCGTCAGCGAATCGCCCGCCGGGACCACCGTTATTCCGGTCTGATTTTCACCGTATTTCAGAAACAGTTTCCGGCCGCTGATCCGGCCTTCACCGGCGGTCCACAGCAGTTTTCCGGCCGGGAAAAAATTCGGTTCCTTCACCGCATAATCCGGCTGAAATGCGGCCGTATCACCAAAACTGAACGATGAAAAATACGGCTGCATTTTGCTGTTGCCGCCACCGGCGATCACCCCGTTGCGAAGGTGACAGATCTCCAGATGATTCTGCCGGTCCATGATCCAGCGGCTTTTGGATATCGGGCAGGTGTAGGCCGAAAAACACCATTCAAAATCCCCCGACCGTTCCATCGAATACTGCTGATCCTTCGCCACATAGCGGTTGGATTTGCGAAACGGCGAAGCCGTATTCCCGGAACCGCCTTCATACAACAGCGAAGCGGCCGTGTCATAATGGAATTCCGCCCAGCGGCTCTGCTCCTGCAAATACCACCGGCCCTCCGGCGAATGGCTGAAGCCCACATTGCCGAGCCGCCGCCGGGCGGAATATGCGTTGCGTTCATCCACCACCGATACCGAGGTACCGTCCGACCACAAAAGCGAAGCATGGAACCGCGCCCCGCGGCTCAACGCATCCAGCACCGCCGCATCCCGGGAATAATGGTAATAGATCCCCAGCGCGTCCAGATAAACAAAATTGTAGCCGACCACCGGCCCGAAGTGTTCACTCCAGTAACCGTCCCGGGCCTGCTGCGCCATGACCCGGTACAGAAAATCCGCCGCGGCCCGCTGCCAGTCTTCACGCTCAAACACCAATCCGGCCACATACACCCCCGCAGCATGATAGGCGGGAATGTTGTGGATATTCATCTTCGGGAGGGCCTTTGCGATATGCTGATACCCCAACCGCAACCCGGATTCCCATTTCTGCCGGGATTCCGGCGGCAAAGCATCTTTGATGATCCAGTAGGCCCGGATCCAGCGGGTGTAGGTCCAGGGTTTGTGCTGCATCCCCCATTCGGAATTGTCTTTTTTGCGGAACATCCAGCGGCCTTTTTCGTCCTGGGTTTCGGTCAGCACATCCCCGGCCCGGGCGATCACCGCCAGCAGTTCGCCGTTATGGTAATAGGGATTACCGGCACCGGGCGTGGCCCACGCCACCGCCAGCGGAAAAATCACATTCTGATCGTCGCAGATCCACGGCTCCGTACCGAATTTCCCGGTTTCCGGGTGATATTCGGCCAGACATTTTCTGACCCCATCGACCAGCTGCCGCAGCAAATCATCCCGCTCCGGCCAGACCGGTTGTCCGGCGGCACGCCATCCGAGCAGCATCGTCAATGCGATCAGAACCATTCCCATCCGTTTCATAGCAATCCCTCTTTTTCCCCTGTTCAAAACCGGACGACCGCCGGTAACATCAAACCATTTCCCCTATTTGCCAACCGGTTCCGTTCATGTTGCCAGAAAATCCCGCAACTGCGGCAGCAGACGGCGTGCCTCCGCCGCCCCGGCATCGTAGGTCTGCTGCAATTTGACAGGATCATGGGACACCCGCCCCACCGGCAGCGGTCCCGCCGGCCGGATCAGCAACCCCCGTCCGGCCGCCGCCTGCGCCTCCGCGTATGCCACGGCCCGGTTGTAATGATCATGACGGCAGGCCAATTGCCGGAGCAGTGCCGGATACCGCCGCAATGCGATCTTCAACAGCGGCATGGCGGCCGGCGGTTTTTTCCGGTATCCGGCCGGTTGCGTCAGGATCACCACATTCCGATGGAATCCGTTGGCTTCAAAAAAACGGAGCGGAATGGAATCGGCGATGGCTCCATCGAGATAACGCCGTCCGTCCACCGTCACGATCCGGGAAATCAGCGGCATGGATGCCGAAGCCCGCATCCACTGGTAACATCCGGCATCGGCCCGGTCACAGCGGCGGTAACAGGCCTGACCGGTATCCACATCGGTACAGACCAGATAAAACGCCATCGGATCGGCGGCAAAAGCCGCGCTGTCAAACGGATCAAGGTGCTCCGGCAATTCCCGGTAACAGAAATCCGCTCCGAAAAAATCCCCCGTCCGCAGCCATGACCGCCAACTGCAATAACGGGGATCACGGCAGAAACGCAGATTGTAACGCAACACCCGCCCCGGCTGTCCGGATTTGTAATTGCAGCCGAATGCTGCCCCGGCAGATACGCCGATCATGCCGTCGAAACGGAGTCCCGCCTGCATCATCACATCCAGCACACCGGCGGTAAAAAGCCCGCGCATGGCCCCGCCTTCCAGAACCAATCCGGTCATCCGGCATCCTCCGTCAACGTTTGTTCAGCGGCGTGATCAAGAGCATCAGGATCAATATCCCGCCCAACAGCAGGGGATAATAAAGATAGCCCATCAGCCCCAATCCGGAAACCGGGATCCCCGCCGTTTGAGCGATCCCGACAGCAATGAGCAGTTGCGCTCCGTAGGGGATCACCCCCTGCACGGCGCAGGATGCCACATCCAGAATACTGGCGATCCGCCGGGACGAACAGCCGAAACGCAGCCCCAGTTCCCGCGCGATCGGACCGGCGATCACAATGGCCACCGTATTGTTTGCGGTAAACAGATTGACCAGCGCAACCAGCAGGCAGATACCGAATTCACAGCCCCGTTTCCCGGCGATCCCCGCGTGGATGATTTTCAGCACGAACCCGATCCCGCCAAGGTAACGGATGATGCTCAAAAGCCCGCCAGCCAGAATCGCCACGATCAGGGTTTCCGACATTCCCAGCGCGCCTTTGCCGCAAAGATCCAACGCCCCCCAGATATCAAAAGCCCCCGTACCGATACCGATCACCGCGGCCAGCACAGTCCCGCAAAAAAGCAGTGCCATCACATTCAAGCCCAGCAGTGCCAGCACCAGGATCAGGAGGTAGGGCAATATTGTCAGATAATCCCGCAACGCCACCGGCCCGGCCGCCGGGACCGACGATGTGCGCCCGATCACCAGATAGATCACGATCACCGCGGCGGCCGCCGGCAGGATCATTCGCAGATTGGTGATGAATTTGTCGCGCATCGCCACATTCTGGGTCCGGGTGGCCGCAATGGTGGTGTCGGAAATCATGGACATGTTGTCGCCGAACATGGCCCCGCCGATCACCGCGCCGAAAATCAGTGCCCCCGGCAGCTGCAGCGGCTCCACCAGACCGACCGCGATCGGCATCACCGCGGCAATGGTCCCGCAACTGGTGCCGATGGCCAGCGAAATGAAGCACGATACCAGAAAAAGCCCGAGCAGCATCAACTGATCCGGCACCAGATACCGGGAGATCGTCACCGCGGACTCCACCGCCCCCATCCCTTTGGCCGTGGCGGCAAACATACCGGCCAGAATAAAGATCAGACACATCATCATGATGTTGATTTCACCCATACCGCGGGCAAAGATCTCGACTCTGGTATTGAACGGCACCCGGGATCTCAACAGAAACGCCGAGGCCGAGGCAACAATAAACGCGACCGGCATCGACAGCCGGTAAAAATCCCCGGCCCAGATCGACATGCCGACATAAAAGAACAGAAAAACCGCAAACGGCAGCAACGCAATGCCGCGGATCTCCTGCTGTGCATCCGTTCCAGAATGATCCATCATCCGATATCCCCTGTCATCCGCCCGTCAGGCTTTTTTCAAGGCCGGGATCAGCGGCCGGAAACAGCCGCAGAGCCCCTCGTGTTTCACCGGTTCATCCGGATCATCGAAACAGATGGTCCAGATGTCACGGTAAATACCGTCCAGAATGCAACTGCTGATCCGGAGACTGCCGTCGCTCTGCCACGCGGCACATGCCGCCGCCCAGTGCGGGTATTGATCCGCCAACTGTACCAGCGATGTTTCATAATGCCCGAATCCCGCCCGGATCTGTTCGGTACCGCGGGGCGTCTGGAACGTCAGGGTGCAGTCCGTGGCACTGAACGCGACTTCACACGCCCGGATACCGGCTTCGTTGGGCTGGAATTCAAACCGCACATTCGCGTGGCGTTTCTCCAGATCCCCCGCAATGACCGGCAGCGCGGCCTGCGCCAGAAAATCCTGCAATTCCTGCTGCGCCGCCGGGTCCTCCGGCAACGGTCCATCCGAAATCCCCGGCAGAAGTTCCGCCCAGATGACCTCCAGCACCCGCTCCATCTCCGGCAGACAGGAGGTCACGGCCACCGCCATATCCCATTCGCCGATCACCAGCGCGTACTGACCGGAAGCCCCATCCCCGCGGAACCCGTGGGTGGACCGCCAGAAATGATACCCGTACCCCTGCTGCCAGTCAGCAATTTCGCAATGACTGGTATCGGCCTGTTCACGGGAGGCCTCCGCCAGATAATCGGCGGGCAGCAGGGCTTTGCCCTCCCAGACCCCGTTCTGCAGCAACAGTTGGGCAAACCGGGCAATGCTTTCGGTCGTCAGATACAGTCCCCAGCCGCCCAGATTGGTCCCCTGCGGACAACATTCCCACGGCCCGGGGGTAATGCCGAGCGGCTCAAAAAGCCGCGGCATCAAATATTCGCGGACATTCTCCCCGGTCACTTTACGCACCACCGCCGCCAGCATGTACGAAGCGGCAGAATTGTAAACAAAGAAACTGCCCGGAGCCATTTCCAGCGGCGATGCCAGAAAGGAACGGACATAATCGGCCGTGCCGAACAGGTATTTGTTGGCACATTCGGCATGGCCGCTCCGCATGGTCAGCAGATCACGCAATGTCACATCGCGCATCTTCGGATCGGTAATGCAATCATCATACTCCGGGAAAAACGATATCAGTTTATCGGTGATCCGCAGCCGTCCCTCCGATTGGGCCAGCCCGACCGCGCAGGAGGTAAAGGTTTTGCTGACGGAAAAAATCTGATGCGGCTGGTTCCGTTCATAGGGGGCATACCATTTTTCCAGCGCAACGCGTCCGTGCCGCAACAGCATGATGCTGTTGACATATTCCAGACTGCCAAGCCGCTTCATCATATTCAGAAGGGCTTTCGAGGAAATACCAAGAGATTCCGGGGTGGCATAAATCAAAGACTGCATGTTCTGCTCCTGTCTGTTTCCGGGGTCAATCGTTTCATGATTATTGCCAATTAAGATAAACCACGACCGGAAAGATTGCAAGACCGCACCGGAACAGCAGATAATTTTTACGGCTCTTTTCTTGCAATATCCCGCCGTTCATGCTATAATAGCGGCGCAACCCCATTATCCATACAGGAGGTATTATGATCCGGTCCTATCTGGTACATCTTTCGATGAATATGTGGAACGACAACCGTCCGGCGGAGCGTTTTCTGCCAAACGACGGCTCGGCCTGGCGCGAAAACATGCCCGAACATTACCACCGGATCCCCCATTACCGGCGGGATATCACCTGGCACGATTCACTATCTTTCAATGAAACGGTCTGGCGGCAACTGTTGAGCCGGATGGTGAATTCCGGGATCAACACCATTTTTCTGGATGTCGGCGATGCCGTGGTTTTCCGCAGTCATCCGGAAATCGCGGTTGACGGGGCCTGGTCGCCGCGCAAACTCAAAGAAGAATTGCAGCGGTGCCGCGATCTCGGGCTGGCGGTTTATCCGAAACTCAATTTTTCAAGTTGTCACGATGCCTGGCTGCGCCAGTATTCGCGCATGCTCTCCACCCCGCTCTACTACCAGGTGTGCCGGGATCTGATTGCGGAAACCGCCGAATTGTTCGATGCGCCGCCCCATTTCCATATCGGTATGGATGAAGAAGGCTACGCCTGTCAGAAAGATTTTGATTACATCGTGATCCGCCGCAACGAACTCTGGTGGAGCGATCTCAATTTTTATTTTGATGAAGTTGCCCGCGCCGGATGCCGTCCGTGGATGTGGTCCGATAAACTCTGGCACGATTGCGACCCGGCCGAATTTGCCCGCAATGTTCCCCGCAATGTCGTCCAGAACAACTGGTATTACTGGGCGGATTACAGTTTTCCGGAGGATCAGGAATTGACACCGCACATGAAAGATTGCAAAAAAATCCTGGAATGCTTTGTCACGCTCGATCAACTCGGCTACGATCAGGTCCCCACCGGCAGCGATTGGGCATCGCCATACAATTATGAACGGCTGGTCCCGTTCTGCACCCAATGTATCAGCCCGGAACACCTGCTCGGCTTCATGACCGCTCCATGGGCCAGCACCACCCCGGAAAACATGGAAACATTATTCGATTCCTGCGATCAAGTCGCCCGCACCCACGCGAAATAATCCCCCCGGCCGCGTGGCGGGGCGAGTGTCGCCCTCAAAATGTCGCGCCCGCCTCGTTAGGCGGGCCGTGCGACGGCGGCGCGGCCGCTGCGGAATAGGGCTATTGCTCCGTTGTCGCAATAGCAGGGGTCGCGTGTCGGGGCCGCGTGGCGGGGCGAGTGTCGCCCTCAAAATAGAGCGGGCTCCCGTTGGTCGGCCCGTGCGACGGCCAGCGGAATAGGGCCATTGCTCCGTTGTCGCAATGGCTGGGGTAATACCTATCAGTCCCCCTTACATTTCAACGACAAAAAATCAAACGCGCTGATTCAGAAGTCTTTGGAAAAGAGGGAGCGCGAGGAAGAAAGAACCTTTTTCCAGAAAGGGTTTTCGCCCTCGCACGAACTGTCTTTTACAACACACTGCCTGCTAAATATCCCCCAGATTGGGTTCGGCGGTGAATGTGATGGTTGGGGCCAGCAATTTTTCCTGTTCCAAGATGATGATTTCATTCTGACCTTTGCGAAGTACGGGGGCGGGGATGTAGAGGGTTTCGGTGGGGCCGATATCCCAATATCTGCCCAGATGGAAACCATTGATCCAGACAGAGCCTTTGACACCGGGGCGATTCACGAAGGTATCGGCGGTTTCTGCGAGATCGAAAGTCCCGCGATAAAAGGCCGGTTCGGATTCGATTTCCCGGAGCGGCTCGAATGGCACCCGGTCAAGGCCGGTCATGGGGAGCAGGAAATATTCCCAGTTGAAAAGCGTTTGCAAATTCAAACAGACCGAGCCGCCGATACCTTTGCGGTCTTTGCCGACATAGGGGCCGTAATTGATGCGCCCGGTGCTTTCGACCAGCAGTTCCAGCACGGCACCATCGGACCGGCCCGGAATGACAAATTTTTTCGGATCTTTCCGGCGGAACTGGCTGCCCAGATATTTTCCATCGAGCCAGACCTGTACATAATCGTTGACATCCAGCAGCGACAAAACGGGATCTTCGTCATACGCCGGCAGACTGGTTTTGTAATGGATGAAACCGAAATTTTCGCCCAATTCCTCGAGGGTCGGCGGCACGACGGCCTGGCCGCTCCGGGCGGCGATCTGGTCCAGACAGGAGCGCAAAAGGCAGCTCCCGGTCAACTGGCATTCCGGCGGCGCGATTTTGGGGGATTTTTCAATTGGCCGGATACGGGGATTACCGGTATATTTTTTCAGGATACGCTGACACGCCAGATATTTGGCGGTGGGATCACCGGCCTCGGAAAGCGGACAATCGTAGTCATAACTTGTCACCGTTGGGGCGTAATCGGTGTAACTGCTGCCATTGGCTCCGGCGGTAAATCCGAAATTCGTGCCGCCGTGGAACATGTAGAGATTGACATGCGCGCCGCGGGCGATCATTTTTTCATATTCCGGGGCAAAAGCATTTTCGCCCTCCTCGGCCGGACGCCGGATGTGTTTTTCGCCCCAGTGATCGAACCAGCCGTTCCAGAATTCCATACAGCACTCCGGCGCATCGGGTCGGAATTCTTTCAGAACGCGGAATGCGTTTTCATGCCCCGATCCGAAATTGACCGTGGGGGTAATGCCATCGCAGGCTCCACCGGCCAGCATCAGGGTTGTGGGACCGTCGCTGGTGAAATAGGGCACATCCATCTGCCATTTGCGGTAAAGGGCGACCAGATGTTGCAGATAATTCTGATCGTTGCCGTAAGAGCCATATTCATTTTCGACCTGCAGCATGATCACCGGTCCGCCATTGGTGCAGAGGAGCGGCCGGAGCTGATCGAACAGCACGGTAAAATATTTCTCCACCGCGTCGAGATAAACCGGATCGACACAGCGCAGTTTCCCCCCCGGCAACGCCAGCAGCCAGCCGGGAAAACCGCCATTGTCCCACTCGGCGCAAATGTAGGGGCCGGGCCGCACGATCACCTGCAGTTGATGCGCCTGCGCCTTGCGGATGAATTGGGCAACATCGCAAATCCCGCTGAAAACAAATTCCCCCTGATGCGGCTCATGCAGATTCCAGGGGATATAGGTTTCAACGGTATTAAGTCCCATGGCGACAGCTTTGTCAAGTCTGTCATCCCACAGACCGGGATGCACCCGGAAATAATGGAGCGCACCGGAAATGATTTGATTGGCAAACGGGTCCATTCGGCAAATACCTTTCGATTTTCTCTGAATTGCTATCTTTACAGCTGAATGATCGGGTGAAATATACCATCTGACGCACATTTTGCCAAGCACAACCACAAAAAGAGCAAAGAGAAACCGGAATCCGGAAAAGACGGAAATTCAGAGAAGGGCGGATCCCGTCAGAAGAGCCGACCTGACATGACAGGTTCTGATATCGCTACCGCCTCAAGCAGTTCCCCGGGGGGGCGCGGGTTGGAAATGAAGTTATGTCACTGATGCAGAAGCGCAAAAAGAGAAATTTACATCATAAAGATCTTAAAAATTCTAAAAAAAGTTAGGCGCAACTAATTGAAATTCTCCCAAACCATGCTATCTTATGAAAAATCACAGCCGGCAGCGCCAATGTTGCGGCGTGTATTTTTTTTGAAAACAAAGTTAGGCTGAACTAATTTACCCAACTGTCATAATCAATCAGAAAGGATCGACGACAAATGGAAGGAAAGTGTTGTTGCGGATGTTACGCAGATAAAATGTCGCTTGCAGAACTGCCCATCGGCACGAAGGCAACGATCGTCGGAATTTCTCCGGAGTCACGCGGAGCCAAAAAGTTTGCCGATGTGGGTATCGTTCCCGGCACAGAACTGCTGATTGAGGCACACGCCCCCTTTGGCGGATTGATCCGGGTGAAGGTGATGGAAACCAGTATGGCACTTCATAAAGATGATGCCGCCTGTATTATGCTGGAAAAATCAGGAGGCTCAAATGAATAAAAAATTCCGCATCGCCCTTGCCGGGAACCCCAACTGTGGGAAGACTTGTATTTTCAATGCTCTTACCGGGGCAAGACAGCACGTTGGAAACTATCCCGGTGTAACTGTCGAAAGCAAATCCGGTTCATTCCGTCTCAATGACATGGAAATCGAGTTGATCGACCTGCCCGGAGTCTATTCGCTTTCCAGTTCATCCCCCGAGGAATCCGTTGTTTTTGAAGAACTGACCACCAAAGGCATTGACCTCATTGTGAACGTGGTCGATTCTACCATTTTGCAGCGCAGCTTGTATCTCACCACCCAACTTGCGGAACTTCATATACCGATGCTGCTTGCTTTTAACATGAGCGATGACGCCCGTAAAAAAGGTTTGAAATTCGACATCCCGAAATTGGAAAAATATTTCGGTGCTCCCATTGCTCAAACGGTCGGCAATACCGCCCGCGGGGTACAGTCTTTAAAAGACAAAATGGTCGAAGCATTGGCAAAACTGGATGAACATGGTATGCCGATGCTCTCTTACGGGGCGGATTTTGACGATGCGATCCACGCCGTTGCAGAAAAAATCGATGCTTTAAATATTGAAGAATACGGTCACATCCCCTCCCGCTTTTTCGCTATTAAATTATTGGAAAAAGATTCCAGTGCAATGAAAATCGAAGCGATGAAGCCGGTTTGGGAAGAAGTCGAAGCACAAATTCTGCACCTTAAAAACAAACACGCTATCGTTGCGGATACCTTTATGGCAGACCGTCGTTATGCGATGCTTTCCGGCGCGTGCCGTCATGCCATATCCTTCAGTCAGGAAAAACGCCGTGAGATTTCGGATAAGATCGACAAAGTTATCACCAACAAGTTTCTCGGCTTTCCGCTGTTTCTGGCAATCATGTACGCTACTTTCTGGTTTACCTTTATCTGTGCCGATCCTTTGATGGGATATATTGAAGATTTCTTCGGCTGGTTGGGTGAGTTTGTCGGCAGTTTCTGGAATCCGGAAACGCTGCCCTTCATCCGCAGCATGGTCATTGACGGCATCATTGCCGGGGTTGGCGGCGTGATCGTATTCCTGCCCAACATTCTGTTCCTCTTTTTCGCCATTGCCATTCTGGAGGAATCCGGCTATATGTCCAGAGCGGCATTTGTTATGGATGGAATCATGCGGAAGTTCGGATTGCAGGGA
>JAFQLP010000181.1 GCA_017414565.1 Lentisphaeria bacterium
GCCCCCAGCAGCAGGATCGGAATCAGGAAAAAGCATCCGTCCATACCGGGGACGGTAATGTCTCCCGCGACCGGCCCGATCGCCGGTGCCGCCGGAAATCCTGCGATGATCTGCCGGATCACCCCGGCCAGTGCCGCCGCTGTGCCGCCCCAGGCACCGGCAAGCCCGGCGGCGCGTGCGAACCGGTCACACCGGTTGCCGATCCATGCGGCACCGGCACCGGCGGCCAGCAGGCCTAATGCAACGATGAAAAAAATCATATTTCATTCCCCACAAAAAAATGGACCGCAAAACCGGATGTTCTGCGGGATCATAAAGAAACAAGGTCGTTTAATATACATCGGAAACCGTTTTTTTCAATCAGAAAAAATGCCGGCGGCATTGCAAAAATACCGGACAGGTGGTACATTTTGCCGGGCTTTGTTCTGCCGTATCATCGGAGGTGTGCTTAATATGGACAGACTGCATTCATGGTGTCAATCGCTGTTGGCCGGGGTGATCGCTGCCGCTCTGCTGGCATTGCTGGCGGTCGGAATTGAAACCGGGCTGGCGGTCAGACAGGAGCGCGCGCGGCGCAACAGTGAACAGGCCATGCTTTTGCGGCAGCTGGATATGCTGGAAAAACGGATCGCGCTTTTTGCCGATCAGCGGGCGGCGGCGGAAAAAGAGTTGGAGGATGCCGGCGTATGGAGGTCCCCGGTAAACTATGTCGCCGCTGTCAAATGCTGGACCGACAGCAGTTTGCAGGAATTCCGGCTGAATCTTGAACTGGGGCGGAAACGGGTCGATTATGTCAAATCGGCCAGCCGTTCCATGCGGGATCTGGCTATGGAAACCGCCGGAAAATCATTTCTGCCCGGTTTCGTTTTTTTTCTGCTACTGATTTTTCTGGGGCCGGTCATTTGGAAGATCTGCCTGTTTTACGGGGTGGCGCGCTGGGTGGAGGGATGCCGCTTTGTGCAGTTGGTCCCCCGGGGGACACCGGGCGGTGCCATCCGGTCTTTTGAATCCGATTTTTCGCTGGTGTATCCGCTCGCGGAAGGCGAAAAACTTTATCTGCGCGCCGGTAACTGGTGCAAAAAAAGAACGGATCTGCAGGCCCGCACCCGGTTTTTCTGGAATATCCGTTATCCTCTGGTTTCGCTGGCCGCGGATCTGGTCGAACTGCTGGAGGTGTCATCGCTGCCGGGCCGGAACGGTTCGGTCACGATCGCTTCGCCGGAGGCGGATATGTTCATTGCCCGGATCACGGTCAGCGGCGATGAAGGGGTGGTTATCCGGCCGCGCCATCTGGTGGCGGTGTCCGACGGCATCCGCATCCGGACCAAATGGAGTTTTCACATCCACAATCTGGTGGCGGGGCATATCCGGCAGATCGTGCTGTACGGCAACGGCACGATTTTTGTGACCGGCGGCTGGGGCGTGACATGTCAGCAGGACCCGGAGGGCGGGGACTGCCGGATCGAGGACAATCTGATCCTCGGATACGAAATGTCATCCGAATATGCGCTGGGCCGCACCGAAACATTCTGGCATTATCTGTGCGGGTCTGCCACGCTGTTTGATTTCCGGATCCGGCGCGGCTGTTTCCTGGTCCAGAACAATCATGCGGTCCGCCGGAACGGGACGGTGCTGGAAAAGATTCTCGGTGCCGTGTGCAACGGCGTGGGGCATATGTTGGGATTCTGACCGCGCCGGGGCAAAAAAAATCCCCGCCGGGAGGGCGGGGACCGGAAGATGCCGGAAACGGATCATTGCATGCGGCCGGTGTATTCACTGACACCGCTGTCTTCGACCTTCTGGGCAAAAAAGGCTTCGCTCGCTTTGAGCCAGTCTCTGGTCCACGGGAGATTGCTGCCGCAATGCTGGACGACCCAGAGCCGCAGTCTTTTGGTCTGCCAGTTGACCGAGCAGGAGGTCTGCCAGGCACCGCCGTGACCCATCCAGCCGCTTTTGTTGGTCGTCAGGCCGAGCGAATATTCGCCCAGATGATCCGGCCGGGTGCTGGTGGCAAGGATCGACTTGACCGTATCCGCTTTGAGGATCCGGACGCCGTTTTCACCGATGCCGAGATTCATCAGCATTTTGTAAAATTTCACCTGATCCGCGGCGGTCGTCCACAGCCCGGCTCCGGCAGACGGAAACACCGTCGGGCCGTTGTAGGGGCGGGGCATGGCCGGGTTGAAGGAACGGTACTGGGCCTGCTGGCCGCCTTTTACATTGTACATGGAGATGGTGCGGGAAAGCTGTTCATCGGTGGGATTGAAGGTAGTGTCCGTCATGCCCAGCGGATCCAGCACCCGTTCTTTGAGGAAGGAATCCCAGCTCTGACCGGTGACAACTTCGACGATCGCCGCCCCGATATCGATACCGGTATTGGAGTAGCGGACCGCGGTGCCCGGCTCAAACAGCAGCGGCAGGGTGGCCGCTTCGCGTGCTGTATCCTGGCTCGAGAGCGACGACCAGCCCCGTTTGGATTTGGTCGGGATCTCAAACGGATACCCGCCGGTGTGGTTCATGACCATGCGGATGGTGAGCGTGTTTTTGGCCGGGACCAGTGTGGTGTTGCCCTGTTCGTCTTTGACCTTGACCTTGAGATCTTTGAACGCCGGCAGATAGTTGGCAACCGGGTCGTCCAGCGAAATTTTGCCTTCTTCGACCAGAATGGCAATGGTCACACCGCAGAACCCCTTGGTCTGGGAACACTGCATGAACATACGGTCGAGCGACATGGGGATTTTTTTATCGACATCCGCCCAGCCGATGCAGGCAGTTTCCTGCACCCCCTGATTGTAAAAAATACTGATGGCACCGGGACATTCACCCCGTTCCACATAGGGCGTGATCGCATCGGCGGCGTAATGGGTACCGCTTTCTTTGCAGGGAATGGCCCTTTCGGTCGCGCGGCAATCGGTGCCGCAGACATTCGCACAGCCGGCCAGAAATGCCGTCAATGCCAGAATAATCATCCATCTGAATTTCATTGTACCTCCTTAATGGTTTGGTCCGGTGGCGTTTCTGTTACGGCACCGGTGTTGAACAATAGCATGAACTGCTTTTACTTCAATCTCCGATCAGGCCCGGATCCGGAAATCAAATCCGTCCAGGTGGTCCTGATATTGGTTGCCGAACATGATGCAGGCCCGGAGCGGGGCGTGGGCAAAGAAGAATTCCCAGCACACCAGGTGGGTGCTGCCATGGGTCAGCGGCATCTGGAAGGCACCGCCGCCCTCCGGCCGGTGGAACGACGGCAGCATTTTCTGGCGTGAATAATGCTGGGTGATCCGTTCCCCGTCCATGAACAGGCGCGTGCCGGTGTCCGCCGTGACGGAAAGCGTGATCGCGGACGGCGGCGTGGCGGTGTGATTGACCGTCAGGAACGAATACAGTTTGTAGGTCCGGTATTCTTTGACATACGGCGACAGATCCATGAAAAGCGTATCGAAGGCAACGATATTGCCGCGCACTCCGTCCGGACATTTGCCGGTGCGGCGGAGTTCTTCTTCCAGTGCCGCCGTATCGACTTCATCGGCATCGACGATCAGCCATTCCTGATGATCGATCTCCGGCAGTTCCCCGGACGGCTGGTACGGCGTGTAGGCCGGATACGGCTCCGGCGGCAGTTCCCCGGCCAGCCGGTCGTGCCATTCGATCGTCTGGGCGATCAGATCCGTCAGCGTCAGAGGAACCCCCGGGATGCAGGAGACAAAGTCGCTCAAACACAACTGATCCTTGACCAGTGAACGCCATTTGGCGGGAAATACCTCCATGCCTTTGGCAATGCCGAGAAATGCCCCGCAACTGGCGGCGGTACAGTCGGTGTCCCGGCCGAAAGAAATGGTCAGAAACACGGTTTTCAGGAAATCCCCGCCGCCATACAGCAGAGCGTGGACGATAAACGAAAGATTCATGATGCAGTCGGTGAAATTCGGTTCCCGCTGCAGTGTCAGCAGCAATTCCCGGCGGGCATCCGCTTCGGTCATGCCGCTGTCAAAACGGGCAAAGACCCGGCCGAGTTCGGTTTTCAGCACGCTGTCATCGCCGAGCTGTTCAAAAGCAAAACGCAAGGCCGGTTCGATTTCGGAACGGGTGCAGGCGTATGCTTCCGCCATGGCCATGAAGATTTCACCGCGGACACCATCGCCCCAGTGATCGACTTCGGCATCCTGCCGGGCAAAATAGCCCGCCGCATCCGGGCGTTCCGGAAAAAGCAGAGCCCAGATCTCGGAGCGGATGGTCGCCCCCATGCCATTGGCAAAGAAATTGTTTTTCCAGCCGCTGGCAGGCGGCATGATGCCGTGCTGAAGATTGTGGATGGCCAGACTGTATTCATCGCAGCCGTGTTTGATTTTGTTCAGCCAGAACGCCGCCAGATCGCGGCAGGTCAGACCGAGCCGGTGCTGTTTGACGGCATCCAGCCAGACCAGCTGCAATTCCAGGTCGTCGTTGGGGACATCCCGCAGGCAGATGTCTTCTTCGCGGGGCGAAAGCGTGTAGGGGACGCCTTCAAAAGGCATACCGATGGCACCGGCCAGGCATTTGCCGAACCAGCAGCCGCGGACTTTGTCCTGAAAAAACGTTTTTTCCATAAACAGGTTCCTTTGAATCCGATAAAATATCAGTGTGTTTCCATTGTTGCCGGATGCGCTCCGGATGGCATTTTTTTACCGGCCGGCGGCCAGATGACACATAGCACCGAAGCAAAGATCAGTACGATGCCGAATACCAGATTGCGGCTGAACGGTTCTGCCAGAAAACAGATCCCGACCACGACCGCTGTCAACGGTTCCATCACCCCCAGCATGGCGGCCCGGGTCGCCCCGATAAACCGTACCGCCAGCGACAACAGCAGAAATGCCGTTACCGACGGCAACAGGGCCAGCCCTGTCAGCCAGCCGCAGGCACGCCAATCCGGCGGCATCATCAGATCCAGCCCGCCGCGGAGCGGAACAAGCAGAAAAAAGGTGCCGGAAAGCATGACATAAAATGTCAGTTGCGCCGATGGCAGCCGGGCCAGCCGGGATTCCCGTACCGCTACGATATAGAATGAATAGGTCAGGGCCGAGATCAGAGCATAAAAAATGCCGGTCGCACAGACGACCGCTCCGGGGGCCGGGCGGCAGAGCAGCAGCACCCCGCCGAGTGCCAGCGCGATACCGGTGATGATCGCCGGGGTGATTTTTTCGCGGAACCAGACCGCCATTATGACCGCCACCATGACCGGATAGACAAACAGTACCGTGGCCGCGATCCCCGAATCCATGATCCTGAAACTGCGGAAAAGGGTGATGCTCGATATGGTCATCAGGAGGCCGCCGCCCACAGTCGGGAGGATCTGTTCCCGGGGGAGCCGCAGCGGACAGCGGGCAAGCATCATGCCGCCGCCCAACAGCAGTGTGGCCAGAAGATACCGGAAAAGCAGTACCGATTCCGGGGGCATCCCGGCTTTGTAAAGCGGCAGGGCAAAAAACGGATTCAATCCGTAGGCAACAGCCGAGAGAATGCCGAACAGCGTGCCTTTTAATACTGCGTGTGACATGATCGTTTCCGGTGATTGTTTGTTATCCGGTAAATATACTGCCGGAACGCTGTTTTGCAAAGGTCATGGCGGTTTTTTGAAAAAAAACGGCAGTCCGTGTGGAAAAATAACGTGTTGTACAATAAATTGCCTTTGTATGCGTTTTCCCGTGCAGGAGACAGTAATTTTCCAAACCAGAAGGAGGAAATCATGTTGAACCGTTTTGTGTTGTCCGGGATGATCGTTTTGGGTGTGGCCGGCAGTGCTGTTGCCGCTGCCGGTCCGGAAGCCGATGCCCCGCGCGGGGAGCGCGGCCGCGGCCAGCTCCGGATGCGGGAAAATGGCAGGATGCCGGGGAATTATCTGAACGAAGAAGAAGCGGCGGCCGTCAAAGCCGAGCGCACCAAGATCCGGCAGGCCGTGGAGGCGTACAAGGAAAAATCCGGCGATGCCGCCATGGAAGCGTTGAAAAAGGAAGTCCGCCAATCCCAGGCGGCGATCACCGCGATCGAGAAAAAAGCCGTTGAACGGCTGGAAGACGGCGGGATGAAGGATTTTCTGAAAAAACGCATCGAACGGATGGAAAAAGATCCGGATGCCGCGGCCGATATGATGATCCGCAACATGCTCCGCCGGGGCGAGGGCGGTCGGGAAGTTCCCGGCCAGTTCCGCGGTCCGGGCCGGGCGATCCAGCTCGATGAAAAGACCGAGGCTGCCATCCAGGCCGAAAAAGCCAAAGTGGAAAAAGCCGCCGAACCGGCCAAAGCCGCCGTTGAAGCGTTGAAAAAACAGATCGGTACAGCACTTGATGCCCAGTTGGCGGCCCAGAAGGAAGCCGTTGCCAAAATGGAAGATACTCCGGCCAAAAAACGCGCCGAAGCCATGCTCCGCATGAGAGAAAAGAATCGGGATCAGATGGTGAACCGGCAGTTGCTTCAATTGCTTGATCTGGAAGATGATGTCCGGGTCCCCGATATGAATGGCGGTATGGGCCCCGGATTCGGTCCCGGTGCCCGTTTCTCCGGCCGTGAGGGAGATGCCCCGGAACGCGGCGGATTCCGTCCCCGTCAATAAAACGATCCGCCCGGGATACCGCATGGCCCGGGCAGCAGAACGGCTCCGGTGATCCGGGGCCGTTTTTTTTGTTTTTATGCGGCCGGAGATGTTGCAAAAAAAACGCCCGGGCGTTATTGTAAACAAATGTTGGATGCAAGCAGAAAAACGATGGGGAATCATACTATGAGCGGTACTGTAACATTTTCCTGTGAATTGCCGGTCCTCGGTGAATACGATGTTTTCATTGCCGGCGGCGGTCCGGCCGGAACTGCCGCGGCATGGGCGGCGGCCCGGTGCGGCGCGCGGGTTTTTCTGGCGGAACGGAGCGGTTGTTTCGGCGGCATGGGGACGGCCGGGCTGGTCCCCGCTTTTGCCGGCGTTTCCGATGGTCAGCAGTTGACCTGCGGCGGATTCGGGGCGGCATTGTTTGAAGAAATGCGCCGGGCCGATGGATTCGGCAACCGCAATTACGCCATCCGGCCGGAGATCCTGAAGCGGGTTTACGACTGCATGATGACGGACAGCGGGATCGATTTTGTTTTTGAAGCCGATTTGATCGGGGTGAACCGCAATGGCAGTCGGCTGACCGAAGCGGTGATCCATACGGTCGCCGGTCCCGGGGCGGTCCGGGCCGCCGTTTTTATCGATGCCACCGGCGATGGCATATTGGGGGCGCTGGCCGGAGCGGATTTTGAACTGGGTGATCCGGCCGGGCGGATCATGCCATCCAGCCTCTGTTCGCTGTGGAGCAACATCGACTGGCAGGCATGGCGGGATTCCGGTGCTGCCATTTTCGATATTCTGAAGACAGCCATTGAGGATGGCGGTTATTTTGAACAGCCGGATTGGCATCATACCGGCATGGCACCCGCCGGAGAAACGACGGCATGCGGTAATTTCGGCCATATTTTCGGTCTGGACCCGACGGATTTCCGGGCCCGCACCCGGGGCTGGATCGAGGGGCGGCGGCTGTTGCCGGAATTCCAGCGTTTTTACCGGGAACGGGTGCCGGGATTCGGGCGTTGTGAATTGAGTGCTTCGGCTTCGGCTCTCGGCATCCGGGAGGGGCGGCGGCTGGTCGGGGATTACCGGATGGTGCGCGATGATTACGGCAGCCGCCGGGTGTTCCCCGATTCGATCGGGGTGTATCATTACGACATCGACATTCATCCGTACGACAATTCGCTGGCGGAATTTCAGCGGTTCCGCCGTGATTTCTGCGAGCCGGCCAATATTCTGGCTCCGGGAGAATGCTGTACCATTCCCTACCGGTCGCTCTGTGTCAAAAATTGCGAAAATCTGTTGGCGGCGGGGCGTTGTATCGCCGCCGATCACGATGTGGAAGCTGCGATCCGGGTGATGCCGGTCTGTTTTGTAACCGGTCAGGCGGCCGGGTGTGCGGCGGCGTTGGCCCGGACGGACGGCGATATCCGGCAGATCCCGGTGACGGTGCTTCAACAGCAGTTGACCGATTTGGGGGCGCGGCTCCGGCCGTGATCCGGTGAAATGACGGAAACGACTGCGCAGATGGGGCCAACCGGAGAAACGGCGATGTTCTGTATCGCCCGCGGGGTGTCGCTGGATGAACTGGCGAACCGGCTCGCACGGGAATTGGAGCGGGAATTGCGCGGCCGTGATCTGTTTTACCGGGCCGAGGTCGTGGTGCCGAATCAGGCGGTGGGAAATTATCTGAAGCAGCGGTTGGCGGTGTGCAACGGGATCGTTTCGGGGATCGATTTCGTTTATCTGATGGATTTTGTCAAACGGGACCTGATGCACGCCTCCGGCAGCAAAAACGGGGTCGATTCCGATACCGGCACCCCCGGACAATGGCAGGCGAATCTGCGGCAGAGCACCATTGCCTGGCGGATTTTTCCCGAGTTACCGGCGGTGATCCGGCAGTACCCGGCTTTTGAACAATGGGCGGAACGGCCGGAACACGATCCCGCGGCATTATGGCAGTTGGCGGCCCGGTTGGGCGAATTGTATGAAGGTTATATCCGTGATTTCCCCCGGTGGGTCGCCGCCTGGGAAACGGGAGCGCGTCAGCCGGTCGGGGAAACCGTTTTTCCGGCGGGCCGGGAACCGGAGGCACTGCGGATGCTGGCCGGTTTGTGGCACCGGATCAGCGCGACCTGGGGGGAACGCAGTTTTGCCGCCTGGTTTGCGGCGGTGGAGGCGGGGGAAACGGCATTGCCGCGGGTGTTCCCCGCCGGTGGTTCCCTGCATCTGTTCGGGCTGGCGACATTGGGCGAACCGATGCTCCGGCTGCTGGAACTGCTGGCGCAGTCGGGAACGCCGGTGCGGTTGTACAATTTGGAGCCGTGCCGTTGTTACTGGGGGGATGTCCGGACCCCGAAACAGGAAGCGCGCGCCCATCTGCACCTGCTGGAGCAATCCCCGGCATCGCCGGAACTGCTGGCATCGTATTTTTACCAGTTCAACGAATTGGTCGGTTCATTTGCCCGTCAGCGGCGGGAATTGTACTGGCGCACCATGGATCTGCCGGAATTGCCGGAGATTTCCGGTGTCCCGGCGGAAAACCCATCCCATCTGCTGGGGGCGGTGCAGCAGTTGATCCACGAAAATTCGCCGGACAAATTGACCGGTTATGCCGGTAAATGCGATCATTCGATCCAACTGCACGGGTGTTACAATCCGATGCGGGAGGTGGAGGCGTTGTACGATTTCCTGCTGAACCGGCTGGCGGCGGATGATACATTGCGTGAAGGGGATATTCTGGTGCTGACCCCCGATGTGCGTACCTACGCGCCATTGATCCGGGCGGTTTTTGAAGCCCCGGGATCCCCGTTGCGGATATCCATTGCCGATCTGCGGCCGGGCGATGAAGTGCGGTCGTATCAGACACTGTTGCGGCTCCTGTCAGCCGGGACCGGTGATTTAACGCTGTCGGAGGTGGATCTGCTGCTGGGCGATGCCGGGATCCGGGAAAAACTGGGGTTTTCGGCGGAAGAAGCCGCCTGGTGCTGCCGCATGGCCGCCAAAGCCGGGGTCCGTTGGGGATACGATGCCGGGGAACATGCCGGGCGGACCGGAACGGCGTTTCCGGAAACATCATGGCGGGCCGGACTGGACCGGTTGTTGCTGGGGTATGCCATTGATTTTGCCCCGTTGCAGGAATGCGGCGGGGTGTTTCCGGTAGCCGGAGCCGGAACCGGCGGGCGGCAGGCCGAAGTGCTGGGGCTTTTTGTGTCATGGATCGAAATGCTGCAGCAGGTCCGGCGCGACAATACGCCTGCACCGTGGAGCGAATGGCGTCGCCGGATCGAATCGGCGGCCCGTCATTTTTTCGTTCCGGAGCATCCGGTGCATGTTTTTCTGGGGCGGATGCTGCAGCAGATATCGGCTGATGTGGCGGCGGCCGGGTCCTGGCAGGTGCCGCTGGATGCCGCGGTGGCGGCCCGGGTACTGGCGGACAAAGACGGCGGTCACGGCGGCAGCGGGTCATTGCTGCGGGGACGGATCAATTTCTGTTCCCTGCGGCCGCTGCGCGGCATCCCCGCCCGGGTGGTCTGTCTGATCGGGATGAATTACGATGCGTTTCCGGCGGTCCGTCCGCAATTGAGTTACGATCTGCGGACCATGCTCCGGCGGGCGGACAAAAAAACGGGGCGGCAGGATGTCACCCCGCGGGATGAAGACCGACAGTTGTTTCTGGATCTTTTTCTGGCGGCCGGGGATGTTTTCTATGTCAGTTACATCGCCTTCGATCCGCGCGAAAACAAATCCCTGCCGCCATCCAGTTGTGTCAGTGAATTGACCGGTTATCTCCGGCGGGCGGGCGGCGATCAGGATTTGCCGGACCGGTCGGAATGGGAACAGAAATACTGTTATTTCTGCCGCCGGGAGCCGTTGCAGGCATTTCTGCCCGACAATTTTCTGCCCGGTGAACCGACCCGCTCTCATTCGGCCGCCCTGCTGGCGTGTGCCGGTATGCTGCAGCGGAATGAACGCGTGCCGCGGCCGGACGACTGGCATCTGCCGGAAAACAGCACGGTGGACTGGCAGACCCTGACGGAAGAGGATTGGATCGCTTTTTTCCGGAATCCGACCCGGTATTATCTGCGGAAACGGTTGAAAGCGGGGGTGTCGGTCAAGCCGGAGGAGATCCCGGACGATGACGAACCGTTGGAGCCCACGCTCTCATGGCTGTTCAAAAATCAGATGATGGAGCAGATGTGGGAGGGGACGGCCGCCGATGATGATACCTGGCTGCGCTGGGCCCGGGCGCAGGCGGAACTGGCCCCGTCCGGGTGTGGTGATGCGGTTTTCATAGATTTTATGGAACAGCTCCGGGCTTTGCTGGACAACCGGGACAACTGCTGTCGGCGCGGAACGGTTTTTACCCTGCCGGCGAAGGATTTTACCGATGGCGTGGTCACGCTGAAATTGCCGGAGCGGAGATTGCTGCGGACGGCTGACGGACGGCTGTTTCAGTTGATCCCGGCACCGGATGATAAAGTGAAACGGCGGTTGCCGGCCATATTGCAGCATGTGGGGGCCAATCTGCTGGCGCCGGTCAGTACGGTATTGATGCTGGTAACGGACAAACGGAAAAATTGTCTGCTGGCACCGCCCATGGAGCAAACGGCGGCCGGTCAGGCGGCAAAAGAACTGCTGTCGCTCTACACCGGCGGTATGAGTCAGCCATTGCTCTTTTTTCCGAAGACTTCGGAGGCTGTGTGGCAGGGGAAATCACCGGAACAGCAATGGAACAATTATATGACCCCGGAATGGGGTGATTATGTGCCGTGTTTCGATGAAAATATGCCGGACCCGGATTTGCTGACCGCCATTGCCGATACGGTATTTGAGCCGGTCAAATGGACCAAAGTCGCGGCCGGTGAGGTGTTCGGATGAAACAACCGTATTCTCTGGAGCCGGGGCGTTATCTGATCGAAGCCAGTGCCGGGACCGGTAAAACCTATACCATCACCCGGCTGTTTCTGCAGTTGGTGCGCGATCGCGGCATTGCGCCCGCCCGGATATTGGTGACGACATTTTCCCGGGCGGCGGCGGCGGAATTGAAAGAACGGCTCCGGAAGATCCTGGATGACGAAATGGCCCGGCTTGAGGCCATGCCGCGGCCGGATGATCTGATGGAGGCGGCGGAGGCGGAGCGGCAGCGGCTCCGGGTGCATTTGGCCGCCAGTTCCTTCGATGAAATGTGCGTTTCCACGATCCACGGATTCTGCCAGCGGATGTTGCGTGATTTTTCGCTGGAAGCCGGGGTGTCGCCGGAAATGCGGCTGATCGGTTCGGATGATGAAATCAAGGAAAAACTGATCCGGCAGTATTGGCGTGAACATTGGCCGGAATTGATGGAGGCCGGGGTGTCGCTCCGGAGTCTGCTGGAGCATCTGGTGCGGATATCGCCGGATGTCCGGGTGGAATACGCCGACGACAAAGCCATGTATGCCCATTATGCCGCCTGTTTTCAGTATTTGCAGGCGGAACTGCCGCGGGAGAAATCCCGGCAGGGGGTGGTTTCGTTTGACGATCTGATCGGCCCGATGCGGGATGCCCTGTGTCATCCGCAGGGCGGCAAACGGCTGGCAGATGCGGTGGGAAACCGTTTTCAGGCGGTCTTTATTGATGAATTTCAGGATACCAGTCAGGCGCAATTTGATATTTTTGATGCGTGTTTTCCGGCCGGATGCGGGCATATCGTTTATTTGATCGGCGACCCGAAACAATCCATCTATGCCTTCCGCAACGCCAACATTTACACCTATTTGCGGGCAAAGCAGGCACTGCCGCCGGATCACATCCACACCATGGACGAAAATTACCGCAGTTCGCCCGCCATGATCCGGGCCGTGAATTTTCTGTTTACCGGTGATGCCGGATCGCCCCGTGGCACGGAAACCGCCAATGCCATGCTGCAGAACGGGATACCGTTTGTGTCCATTGCGCCGGGCGGAGCCGGGGCGGCCGGGGAAAAATTCCATATCACAGTCGGTGACGGACCGTTGACTGCGCCGGTCAGATTGCGGCATGTGACGGCCGGTATGGAATTGTATCAGGCGGCCGCCGATGTGGCGGATTTGCTGAACAGCAAGGTGATGATCCGGGACAAACAACAACAGATCCGGCCGCTGTCGCCCGGCGATATCGCGGTGCTTCTGCCATCCAACGAGCAGGTTGAAAAACTGGTCAAATTGCTCCGGTTGCGCCGGATCAATGCCGTTTCGGTGCGGGCCCGGCAGGTTTTTGCCACTCCGGTGGCGGCTTCGTTTGAACTGCTGTTGCGGCTCTGGCTGGAGCCGGGGGATTTTCTGCTCCGCGGATTCCTGCTTCTGCCGCCGCTGTCACTGTCGGCTGCGGAGGTCGATGCGCTGGCCAACGATGTCCGCCGCGAAACATTCCGCGCCCAATGGCTGGAATTGCATTGCCGCTGTGCCGGGCGGTGGCGGGAGGACGGGCTTCCGGCGGCGTTGAATATGCTGTTGGATGCCCCGGTCCCCGGCCATTCCGGCAGGACCGTCCGGGAGCATATCCTGATGCAGGAGCAGGGTGAACGGGCATTGACCGATCTGCTGCATCTGCAGGAGATCCTGCACCAGCAGGCAGCCGCGCAAAATCTGATGCCGGGAGAAATCCACATCATGCTCCGGGATGCGGTCGCCGGTCGGATCCGCACGGCTGATGCCACGGCCGATGACGATGATAATCCGTTTGCCACCCGGATCGACAGTTCCCGCGCGGCCGTCAGTTGTATGACCATGCATCACGCCAAGGGGCTGGAATTTCCGGTGGTGGTGCTGCCGTTTGCGGCCGCGGGTCCTGCCGGGCGTAAAAGTGCGCGCAAACCGTACGCCATGGTCACGGCGGAGGACGGGGTGCGGCGTTGCCGTTTTTACGGTTCGGCGGATGGTGGATCGGATGCCTTCAGCCGGGCCTGTTGCGAAGAAGAATTACGCAGTCAACTCCGGCTGTTGTATGTGGCTTTGACCCGGGCGCAATATCTGCTGTATCTTTATCTGCCTCCGGAAGAAACAGCGGGTCCGGCGGTGGTGTCGGCCGGGAGCGTCCTGCAGCTGCCGCCCGATCCGGAGCAATCCGTGACCGACCGCATGGAACTGGTGCTGACCCGGCAAACGGCCTGTGCCGCCTGGTGCCGTCAGGGGGAACCCGGTTTGATCGAATGTTGGGACGGTCCCGCCGGACCGCCGGTGACAGGACCGGAGCCGGCCGGTGCTGTAACGCTGCCGGAATTATCTGCGGCCCCCATGCCGTCGGCGGTCGATCACGCCTGGCGGGTGATGAGTTACAGCGGCTTCGGATTTGTCCATCAACCGGCACCGCCGCTGGCGGAAGACCCGGATGCGCCGTTTATGGCATTTCCGCGCGGTGCCGGTACCGGCGATCTGCTGCACGGTATTCTGGAAAAATTGACGCCCGCGGCCGGGCAGTCGCTGACATTCCGGCAACTGGCGGATGGCTCCGCGCCGCAGGAATTGGAACGGCTGTTGACCCATGGGTTGAAAAACAGCGGATTGGCACCGGAATTGCTGCCGCTTTTGCAGGACGGTCTGCGGCGGGCTGTTGCCACCCCGCTGCCGGTCTGGGGCAAAGCGTTGTGTGCGATCGAACCGGGCCGGGCCATGGCGGAAATGGAATTTGAACTGGCGGTGCCGCAACGGGTTTCGTTGCAGAAGGTATTGGCGGTCCTGCAGCAGTATCCGCCATTGGATGATCCTGCCTTGTGGCCGGAATATCAATCGCCGGAAGAAACCGTAACCGGGGTGCTGACCGGTTACATCGACCTGATTTTTGAAAACGGCGGCCGTTACTGGATCGTGGACTGGAAGACCAACGACCTCGGACCGCGATGGGCGGATTACACGCCGGATGCCGTTCTGGCGGCGATGGGCCGCAACGGTTATCTGTTGCAGGCGTATTTTTACGCGGCGGCACTGTACCGCAGCCTGATCCAGCGGTTGGACGGGGATTTTTGTTTTGAACGGGATTTCGGCGGTGTTTTTTATCTGTTCCCGCGGGGGATGGATGCCGCGCGGCCCGGGTGCGGCGTTTGGTACGGACGGCCGGAAGAAGCGTGTCTGCGCCAACTGCTGGCTTTGTTTCAGGAGGGATCTGACAAATGACACCGGAAGAAAATCTGCAGCAGCTTTACCGGCAGGAGTTGATCCCCGCGATGGATTGGCATTTTGCCCGGCTGCTTTACCGTCTGTCGGAATCGGTCCCGGCGATCCCGGATCATGCCCGGCCCCGGCTGTTGTGGCTGGCGGCTCTGGTTTCCCATGCGGCGGGCAGGGGAGATATCGGGGTGCCGCTGGCGGCGGTGGCCGATGCCGACGGCGTGCGCGATTATCTCCAATTGCCGCCGGAATGCGAGATCGTGTTGCCGGAGGATTGGGGCGGCGATCCCGGTGCGGCGTTTCCGGGTTTGATTGGCAGCGATCACCGGATGGCACCGCTGGTGTTGGAAAACCGGATCCTCTATCTGGCCGCCATGTTCCGCCGGACCGGGATCATCCGGCATTTTCTGAAAATGCGTGAAACGGCCGCCGGAGCCGCACCGGTTCCGGATGAACCGCCGCCGGATTGGCTGGAACGGTTGCCATTGACCCTGGACGAAGATCAGACCGCCGCCATCCGGCATGCGGCAAATGCGCGTTTTTTCATCATCTCCGGCGGTCCCGGGGCCGGTAAAACGACCATTGCCGCGCTGGTATTGGCCAAACGGGCGGAACTGGCTGCGCCGGAACGGGTCCTGTTGTGTGCGCCGACCGGCAAAGCCCGGGCGGCTTTGAGCCAGTCGATTTGCGGGATCGCCGTGTCGCTCCCGTCGCCATTGCGGGAAAAACTGCTGACCGTGGCGGAAAATGCCACCACCATTCACAAACTTTTACGCAGTCGGCCCGACAGCGACCGGTCATTTTTCCATGCCGGTAATCCGCTGCCCTGCGATCTGGTGATCGCCGACGAAGGCTCCATGATATCGCATTCCCTGATGGCGCAGCTGATGGAGGCTCTGCCGGAAAATGCTTCGCTGATTTTGCTGGGCGACAGCGCACAATTGAATTCCGTCGATCCCGGTGCGGTTTTCGGCAGTCTGTGCGCCCGTTACCGGCATGATCCTGCACATCTGGCAGTATTGTCCCGGAATCACCGTTTTGCCGGTAATGCCGACAGCGGTATCGGCAAACTGCAGCGGCTCTTGCTTTCCCGTTCCGATCTGACAGAAGATGATTTGAATGCCTGTTTTGAATCGGGCGATACCGCTTCGCTGGTGCGTTGTGATCTGCCCGAGCCGGAATCGCTGTCCGCCCTGCTGAAAAAGAATTTTCCCGGCGGATGGTTCCTGCCGGACGGCCGGCCCTACTGGCAGGCCGATGATTTTCAAACCGCCTGGCATGCCTTTGATTCGTTCCGCATTCTGACGGCGGTCAACGATGGGCCGTACGGTTCCGTTTCGGTCAACCGGCTCTGTCGGCATCTGCTGGGATTCCCGGAACATGGCGGTTTGCGGCCGGGCATGGCCCTGATGTTCCTGAAAAACGATTGGCAGTTGGGCGTGGCAAATGGCGAGATCGGTATGGTTTGGCCCATGGCTCCCGATGGCACCCCCGCCGCCGGACCGGTATCGCCGGACACCCCGGCATCGGAACTGCGGGTTTTTCTGCCTGCTCCGGATGGCGAATGGTGCGGTTTTGCGCCCGGTGTTCTGCCGGAATTCACCGATGCCTACGCTTTTTCCATTCACAAATCGCAGGGCAGCGGATACCGCCGCGTCCTGATCCTGGTTCCGGAATTGTCCGGCAATGCCGCCGGGCTGCTGACCCGGGAATTGATCTACACCGCCGTCACCCGGGCCAAACAACAAGCCATATTGGCTTCACCGGCCCCGGTCGTTTCACGATCCTTTGCCCGGCAGACCGCCCGTTTCAGCGGCCTTTAGGCCGAGTGTCGGCTTCAAAATGTCGCGGTCTCCCGTTGGTCGCCCTTGATCGGCCGGGTGTCGGCTTCAAAATGTCGCGGTCTCCCGTTGGTCGCCCTTGATCGGCCGGGTGTCGGCTTCAAAATGTCGCGGTCTCCCGTTGGTCGCCCTTGATCGGCCGGGTGTCGGCTTCAAAA
>JAFQLP010000182.1 GCA_017414565.1 Lentisphaeria bacterium
AGATCGTTTCGGTGATTTCCCACGAAGCGGCCCATCTGACCGGTTTGCTGGATCATGGCGGGAGCGGGCTTGATGCCGTTTACGGTTTTCTGCATCTTCATTTGTCTGAGTTGGTTCGGCAGGCCTGTGGGTGAAGTCCCTGCCGATTGGCAGCCGCCGTTGTGGCTATTGGTCAATGCGGGTATCGGGTTGCTGCTGCTGCCGATTCTGGCGATCCCGATGACTGTGGCATGGCTGCAATACAGTCTTACGCCGTACATTGTCTGCCGGAATCCGGAGATGCCGGTGCGGGATGCCATGGTGCGGAGTACGGAATTGATGGTCGGCCACAAATGGCGGCTTTTGGGCTACAAGATCCTGCTGGGTATTCTGGCGGTATTGGCGTTTATTTTGACGACCGCCATTTTTCTGTACTATCTCTTTTGGTCCAAAGAGTCTGCGCTATCGCAATTCGCGGGTGCGATCGTGATTTGGGGTATTACCGGATTTCTGTATGCGTTTTATCTGCTGCCGTTGTTTTCTGCGTTTATGGCCAACTTTTATGTGGCGGTCAGCGGGGACACGGGGATCGATCCGGAGCCGGGCCCGGCGGAGATGACTGAACCGGTGCCGGAGGGTGATCCGGCGGCGTGAAATACCGGTGTTGCGGACGGCTGATATTTGTTAAGGTTTTTTCCCAATTTTTACTTGTAATCAAGTAAAGGTGCGCTTTATTAATTTACCGGGTTTTGACGGATCATCCGGTTGCAGCACAGAGGGTAAAATGAAGGTCATCGGGTTCGACAACGAGAAATATCTGGAAGAGCAGTCCCGCGCGATTTTGGAGCGTGCGGAGCAATTTGACAATAAACTGTATTTGGAATTCGGTGGGAAACTTTCGTTTGACTGCCATGCGGCCCGGGTGCTGCCGGGGTACGATCCGAATGTCAAGATCCGTCTGCTGCAGAAACTCCGGGACCGGATCGATATTGTGATCTGTGTTTACTCCGGCGATATCGAGCGCAAAAAGATCCGCTCGGATTTTGGTATTTCCTACGATGCGGACACGCTCCGGATCATTGACGGGCTCCGTGAATTGCAGCTCAATGTGGCGGCAGTGGTCGTTACCCGTTATACCGGTCAGCCGGCGGTCCGCAGTTTTGTGGACAAACTGACCCGCTTGGGGATCAAGGTTTACACGCACCGTCCGATCCAGGGGTATCCGACCGATCTGGATACCATTGTCAGCGACGAAGGCTACGGTGCCAATCCGTATATCGAAACGACCCGTCCGGTCGTGATCATGACGGGGCCGGGGCCGAACAGCGGCAAAATGGCCACCTGTCTGTCGCAGGTTTATCACGAACAGCAGCGCGGCATCCGGGCCGGTTATGCGAAATTTGAGACATTCCCGGTGTGGAATCTGCCGCTTCATCACCCGGTGAATCTGGCATACGAAGCGGCCACGGCTGATATTGCCGATGTCAATATGGTCGATCCCTTCCATCTGGAGGCGACCGGTCAGACGGCGGTGAATTACAACCGCGATGTGGAGATTTTTCCGGTGGTGCGGCGGATCATGGCGCGCATTATGAGTCCGGAGCGGCTGTATCATTCGCCGACGGATATGGGGGTGAACCGGGTCGGGTTCTGTATTACTGATGATGCCGTGGTGCGTGCGGCTGCCGGGCAGGAGGTGATCCGCCGGTATTTCCGTTACCAGTGTGACTACATGCAGGGTGCGGTTGACCGGGAGGCTGTCGAGCGGGTCAAATTGATGATGGATGAACTGGGACTGGCGGATACGGACCGGGCGGTCGTGCCGGCGGCCCGTGCGGCGGCGGAACAGGCGGCGGCCCGGGCAACGGCATCCGGGAATCCGTTGCCGGTTTTCTGCGGAGCCGCTATTGAATTGGCTGACGGCCGGATCGTGACGGGCAAAAATTCACCGTTGATGCACGCGGCGGCCAGCTGCATTTTGAATGCAGTCAAGGTATTGGCGGGGCTTCCCGATGAATTGCAGTTGATTTCCTCCGATGTTATCAATTCGGTGGCGATGTTGCGGAAAAATTTTCTGAAAAGCAGCCGGTTGAGTTTGGATCTGGGCGAAGCTTTGATCGCATTGAGCGTGAGTCTGCCGTCGAATCCGGCGGCCAAACTGGCATTGAGCAAATTGTCTGCGCTTTCTGATTGCGAAATGCACTTGAGTCATCTGCCGACCCCCGGCGATGCCGCCGGACTCCGCAAACTCGGGATCAATTTGACCAGTGAACCCCGGATCGCCGGCAGCAATCTTTTTGTGGATTGATGGAGTGGAACCGGGGATGTCCGGGGAAAGGCTGATAAAATGAGACACGGTTTGATCGCAATGGCGGCGGTGTTGCTGCTGCCGGTTATGAGCGGCTGCTGGTCGTTGACCGAAGAAGCGTGGCGGCTGGGTGACCGGCTGGAGGTTTTCCGGGAAGATTCGTTGCGGGCCGATTCGCGTCTTGGTATCTATGAAACCGAGCGGATGGTGCCGCATACCCGTCTTTCCGGCCGGGCGGAGGGAAGTTTTGATGATTGGCGGTCGCTGGGCGATGTGCAGCTGCATTATTTCAGTTCGCTGCAGCCGGAACGCATCCATTTGAGCATTCCCGGCGGGGGACAGGCCCGGGTATTCCGGCCGGAGGGCGATTATTATCCGGTTTATGTGTACGAGGGCGACAATCATATCGCGGAACCGCCGCCGGAAGGAGCCGCTGTGGTCGTTTATCTGGATGGGATCGACCGGGTGAAGTTTTATCTTTATTCGCCGGAGGATGGCGGGCGTTTTGCGGCGTATGGTGAATTCCGCAGCCGGCAATGGACCTGCTGGTGGGGTTGGCCGCTGAAATTTCTGGCAACGCCGCCGGCATTCTGTTGCGATCTGGCGTTCAATCTGCTGACATTTCCGGTCCAGTTCCTGATGATGGAATAAAAAAAATCCCGGGCCGGCGGACCGGTCCGGGAAAAAGCGCGCCGGAAGATCAGAGGGCGCGTTCAACCACGATTTCCGGATCGATCTGTTCGCGGAGCGTGGCTTCGATGTAATCTTTGAGCGTGGCGATGGCGTGGGGGCAGGTACCGCACGCGCCGCGGAGACGGAGCTGCACGGTTTTGCCTTCGATCGCGACCAGTTCCAGATCGCCGCCATGGCCCTGAAGAGCCGCCCGCATATCTTCCAGCAGGGCGGTGACTTTTTCGTTGAACGAATCCATTTTTTCCACCTTTCTCTTGTTTTACATAAAAGTTGACGGTATATTGTAACCCCAAAACAGAAATTTTCAAATCAAGGACAGCATGAAATTACGATCGCACTGGGAAGAAAACCGGCAGAATTACGATGCCGTGTTTTTTGATATCGACGGGACATTGATGGCCAATGGGGCCGCATTGCCGGGGGCGGTTGCGCTGCTGGATATGTTGCGGGCGGAGGGATTTCCTTTTTTGCTGGTGACCAATGATGCCAATCATTCGGTGCAGGAAAAAGCGGAGATCGCACGCCGCGGCGGTCTGCCGGTATCGCCGGAGGAGATCGTTTCTTCCGGGGACGCGCTCCGGGAACTGGTAGCGGCAAACGGCTGGGAGGGCAAACGCTTTTTCCGGCTGGGATTGTTGGGGCGGCCGTGTCATGCAGAGGCCGCCGGGCTGGAAGTGACCGGCGACCGGCATTGTCTGCGGGAATGTTTCGGGGTGCTGGGCGGCGAAGAATATTTTGACTGGTACAAGGATCTGCACGCGGCCATGAATTTTTTGCGGGAACATCCGGATGCGCCCTATGTGGTGCCGAATCCCGACAGTTACTGGCCGGGCGCAAACGGCACTGTCGGCATTGGTGCCGGTGGTCAGGCCCGTTTCATTTGCGGGTTGCTGGGGGAAATGGGCGTGCCGCATGAACCGATTTATCTGGGCAAACCCCATGCGGCGATTTTCACTGCCGCCATCCGGCATTTGCAACGGGGGTTTCCGGCATTTTCCGGTCCCGACCGGAAACGGCTCCTGATGGTCGGCGATTATTTGCCGTCGGATATTTACGGCGGCAACCGGAACGGCTTGACAACGGCCCTGGTACTTACCGGCAACAGCCGTTTGGCGGCGGTGGAACAGGCCCCGCCGGAGTACCGTCCGGATCTGATTTTGGAAGGGCTTTGAGAAAAAATCCGACAAAAATCTCTTTCCGTTATGATCCGGGCTTGTATTTTGTCAAACCGGTAGTAATGTAATGGAATACAAGAGGGCGTATAGCTCAGTTGGTTAGAGCGCCACGTTGACATCGTGGAGGTCGTAGATTCGAGTTCTACTACGCCCACCAGGCTTCACAAAGGCAACCAAAGAAATTTGGTTGCC
>JAFQLP010000183.1 GCA_017414565.1 Lentisphaeria bacterium
CAGCAACAGCGATTGCAACGTTTCGTTTTGAGCAAAAGGACAATACAGCAGCAGCGGCTGGGCCACCGCCACCGCCGCGGCAGTCAGCAGACCGGCCCGGCGGCTCCATGCCATCGCCCCGCAAAGCCCGGCGAACCAGATCGCCCCGGCCCCGCACAATGTCTGCCAGAAAATCACCGCCCACATGGAACCGCCGCAGCACAACCGGATCAGCGGCAGAAATACGGCGTAATAAAAGGGCTGGTAATAAAAAACCTCCGGCCAGCTGCCGTTGACGATCCCGGCAGCCAGTCGCAGGTATGTCGCCGGATCACTCTGGACCGACGGAAAAAAAACCGCGTTGATCCCGCCGTTGGCGGTGGCCATTTCCCACGCCGCCAGACCGCGGCATATCCACCCGGCAATGGCAATCAGCAGCAGCCGGGCCAGAAAACGCCGCCGCCCGCCGCGCCGGTCCGGTGACGGCACCGGGCAACACTTCTTCGGGCGGGCTGTCATGCGGCGATATCGCTGAAGACGGCTCAGACCGTCATCAGTTCCTTGTTCTTATCGGCCAGCATCGCATCGAGTTTGACGATTTTGGCATCCAGTTTTTTCTGGATATCATCGAGCAGTTTTTTCTGTTCGTCTTCGGTGATCTCGCTGTTCTTCTGGGCCTTTTTCACGGCATCGTTGGCTTCACGCCGGAGATTACGCAGGGCCACTTTGGCATCTTCGGTCATCGCCTTGGCCTGTTTGGCCAGCTGACCGCGGCGCTCTTCGCTCAATTCCGGGATCGGCAGTTTGATGCTTTTGCCGTCCGTCATCGGCGTGATACCGATATTGGAGTTCAACAGGGCTTTTTCAATGGCCTTGACGGCCGTGGCATCCCACGGCTGGATCAACAGCAGCCGGGGTTCCGGCGCGGTGATGCTGGCAATGTCCCGCAGACGGCTCTGGGTGCCGTAGTATTCAACCGAAATACCTTCCACCAGAGCGGGCGAGGCTTTGCCGGTACGGAGTCCGCCGAACTGCTGAAGCAGGGCTTCTTCCGTCTTTTCCATACGCTTTTCGACTTCTTTGATCTGTCCGTAAATATCAGCCATGGTACACCTCCTGAATTGGAAAATTTCTATATTCACGCTCCGACAGGGAATATATATCTGCTGATGCAGATTTTCAAGCCGCCGGATGGAAAAACCTGCCGTCACCCCCCCGGTCCGGTTGAAAAACCGGTAAAAAAGCGTATAATATCCGTCATGAAAAACCCTCCCGACATACGCCGGATCGACGGCCTGACAGTGGAATTCCGTTATTCCCCGCGGCGGAAAAGCGCGGCCCTGCTGATTGATGCCGGGCGTCCGGTCATACTGCTGCCCGCCGGGACACCCGACGGAGTCGGGGAATCGCTCTGCCGCCGGTTCCGCACCCGGATCGGAGAATTGCTCCAACGCCACGCCGCCTGCGGCATCTATCCACCGCCGGAATACCGGATCGGCGGAATCTTCCGCTGGCTTGGCGAAGCGTATCCGATCGTTTCCGGGGAACCGGACGGTTTTGACGGCGAATGTTTCCGAAGCCATTCAACCGATCCGGCCGTCATCGCCCGCAACATGGAACGCGGCTGGCGGCAGATGGCGTTGCGGATGCTGACCGACAAAACCTTTGATCTGGCGGAACGCAACGGCATTGCCGTGGCATCGGTCCGCATCGGTTCGGCGCAGACCCGCTGGGGCAGCTGCACCTCGGAAGGACATATCCGGTACAGCTGGCGGCTGGGGCTGTGTCCGGAACCGCTGGTCGATTATGTTGTCGCGCACGAAGTCGCGCACCGGCGGCACATGGATCATTCGCCTGCATTCTGGCGGGAAGTGGCCGCGCTCTGTCCGGATGCCGCCCGGAAACGGCGGGATTTCCAAAAGGAAGCCATGCGTTTATCGGCCTGGAAAGGAACGAAATAAAAGATTTCTTGTTTTTTGATTTGCAAAAATCGCTGTCAGTTGCTATATTATCATTATTTTCGTGCGGCTGACTCCGCGCGGAAAGACGGAAAAGCAACCAAATAACTCTGAAACCAATTTTTCAGAACAGGAAGATAAAATGGGAAATCTCAAGAAAAAACGGCGGAAAAAGATTGCAAAGCATAAGCGGAAGAAGCAGCTGAAGAGCCTTCGTCACAAGAAGAAATAACTTCTGCTTACGCTGTCGGGGCCGGATTCCGGCTCCGCTGTACGCCGCAGGGCGACGCCGGCACCCAGTAGGGTGCCGGTGTTTTTTTTGCTCCCGGCCGACTGTATTTTTTACCGGTTATATCGCGTATGTGGTTGACATTGATAGAAAAAGCAACTATGTTAATTGGTATGACATTTTGACATCCGCCTCCATGCAGTCATCGGACCTGCCGGGATACGGGTGTCTTTCTGCCTGTTTTTTATCAATATGCCAGTGTTGTCGCCGGTTGGCGACCCGCGTTGAAAAATCTGCGAAAAAGGAGATGTTGCGAGATGGAAAAGAAGTATGTGTACTGTTTCGGCGGGAACTGCACCGAGGAGCTTTATTTCCCACACTTCTCCTTCTATAGTGCCTGAAACAAAAACAGCCCGTCCGTCAATTCGGCACACGCCCATCCCTTCGGAGGAATAAGACTCAATTTCAACGGTATATATTTGATTTTTCCTTAATTCACTCATGCTTGAATAATACCACAAGCCATCACTTATGACAATAAGACAAAATGAAAACAGTTGCTGAATAATCCTCAGAATATAGCAGATAATACAGTTGTCACATAATAAGGAGGATAAACATGAAAAGAAAAATTGTTTATATCTTACTGAGCATGGTTATCGCAGCGGCACTCTGTGCATGCGGAGACACAGCTATGAGAAACGATGTAACAGTCACCACGACCCCCAACATGACCAACGCCCCGGTTGCAACACCCAGAATGGACGATGGCGCTGTCACCGACAGAGACGGCATCATTGAAGACAACATGCCCAATGACAGCATTGTCCAGAGCAGCCCCAAGGCAGACTCCAACAAGACAGACGGTGCAAAGGCAAGCGCTCAGCCTACCAACAGCGCAAAGCCCACTGCCACAACCAAGCCCTGACGAAAAAACAGAGCCCTGATAACAGCGGCTCTGTTTTTTCTTGCAATACATATTGATACTTGGTATATTATAAAAAAACGAAAGGGGACACCATATGAGCTTTATTCCTTCGCCTGAACAGGCAAAAGAAATTATAATGCAATACAACAAAGAGGCCTTTCATATACAGCACGCCGAGGTTGTTTCCAAAGTAATGGGAGAGTTTGCCAAAGAGTATGACAGCGAAAACGTGGATTTCTGGCGTACAGTTGGCATGCTTCATGACATAGATTTTGAACTTTATCCGGAACAGCATTGCATAAAGGCAAATGAAATGCTCCACGAAATGGGAATGGACGAAGAGCTTATCCATGCAGTAGTCAGCCATGGCTACGGGATATGCTCGGATGTTGAGCCTGTGAAGTATATGGAAAAAGTCCTTTTCGCTGTAGACGAGCTTACGGGACTTATCGGCGCTGCG
>JAFQLP010000015.1 GCA_017414565.1 Lentisphaeria bacterium
TATGAGGCGCTGCGTCAAAACGGTTTTGCCGGATTGATGGATACCGGTGAAATGGCGGTTGCCCTGTCAGTCGGGGCCGCCTGTTTCGATCCGGTCATGACACCGGAGGAAAAGAAGATCGTCGCCGACGCGCTCTGGGAAAAAGCGGTCATGATGTCCATTCCGGACAATCCCGACGGCCGGAAACTGACGCCGGATGCCCGTCCCCAGTTGTGGTGGCTGACCGGTTACAACAACTGGGTCCCGGTCTGCCATTCCGGTGTGGTCGCGGCGGCCCTGATCGCCGGTGACCGGGACCCGGATACCGCTGCGATGGTCATCCAGCGCGCCATCCGGCGGCTGCCGGTTTCCATGCGGGCCTCGTATTCCCCCAACGGCTCCTATCCCGAAGGCCCCGGCTACTGGGGTTACGGTTCGGAATTCAATTCCGTGCTGATCGCTCTGCTGGATCACGCATTCGGCACCAATTTCGGTCTGGCAGATATTCCCGGCTGGTCCACCACCGGTAATTACATGGCGGCGGTCACGGCCCCCTCCGGCGATGCCTACAACTATTCCGACGGCGGAGCCCGCGTTGTCCCCATCCTGCCCTGGTTCTTCCTCGAATCCCGTTACCCCGGGTCCCTGCCGCTGACCCCGCATGACCTGGCCGTTCTCAAGAAAAGAAGCGAATACAAGGCCGGCAAAACCAAACTGACCGGCGACCGTCTGCTGCCGCTGGCCCTGATCTGGCTGGGACAGGCTCCGGCTGAACTGCCGGAGCGTCCGCTCTGGTACTACAGCGGCGACACCTCCTCCATGCCGCTGGTGATCTTCCGTTCGGCGTGGACGCCGGATGCGGTTTATCTCGGCATCAAGGGCGGCGGCCCCAAAGCCCCCCATGCTCACATGGATGCCGGTTCGTTCCTGATCGAAGCCGAAGGTGTCCGCTGGGTGACCGAACTCGGTATGGAACCGTACAATCCGCTGGAACTGCGTAAACTGACCCTGTGGAACAGTGCCCAGGAAAGCGACCGCTGGCGCGTGTTCCGCATCGGTCCGGACAGCCACAGCATCGTCCGCATCAATGCCGCCCCGCAACTGGTCAATGGCTGGGGCACGGTCAAATCACTGCACACCGATCCCGGCAAACCCATGCAGACCACGCTGGACCTGAAGAGCCTGTATCACAATATCGACAAATTTGAACGCACCGCCGAATTGTCGGATCAGGGTGTCCGCATCAGCGATACGCTGGCCGGACTGCACCGCGGCGCGCGCGTGCGTTTCCAGTTCTGCACCAAAGCGGCGGTCGAAATCCAGGGCAACACGGTGATCCTGCGCAGTCAGGACAAAGCCATGAAGGTCGTGTTGAGCGAACCGTCGATCACCTGGCAGAGTGCCGATGCCAAACAGTGGATGCAGGAGTGGGACTCCGACAACGGGACCGCGCAGATGGTCTGGTTCGAGACCGCCGCGCCGGAATCCGGCAAAGTGGCCTATACGGTCGATTACATTCCCGGCAAAGTGGCCGGTATCCCGGCGGAATGACCGGTATTCCGATGACGGCAGCGGGGGCGTGATGCCCCCGCTTTTTTATGCCCGGATCAGACGGAAAAAACGGCAGAGATCGTCAAATCGGGCGAGCGGTCCCGCCCCGAACCGGACCATGCCGCGGCGGACCTCCGGCAGGGATTTTTCCGCCATGTCGCCGGATTTGGAAAAAAATTTGTCCGCCAGACAGATCAATTTTTCTTCCGGGGTCTGCGGCAGATAATCGACCGCGGGGATCGGCAGCTGCTGATCCCGGACCTCCGCCGCCGTCAGACCGCTGCCGGTATGCCGTTCACATATCCGGGCCCAGATTTCCCAATCTTCCCCCCGGCAGGCACCGTAACAGCGGAGCATGGCACCGCCGATCACGCCATGGGCGATATACGGCTCGGAACCGGTACACAAAATGGACGGCGCATGACATGCCCCGACCCCGATATCGTGGAGCATGGCACCGGCGGAAACGCTCCGGAGATCCAGTTCAACGCCGGAACCGGCGGCAATGGCCAATGCTTTGTCCCGCACCTGCACACTGTGCTTCAGCAAAAGCCGGCGAAGCGGTGTATCCTGCGGATAAAAATCATCAATAACAGCAAACGGGTCCATGCAATTCCTTTCTGTGGGCTCATAAATTAACGCCGGAGCCGCGGGAAATCAAGTCAGGAGCCGGAAATGGTTTGCATCTCCCGGAAAAACGGCTATAGTTTCTCCGTATTATCGCAATCAACAGCAGGAGTTTTTTATGACGATACTGATTATCACTGCCATCGCGCTGGCCCTTTCAACGGTTGCCGGGACCGGCATCGGTTTGTTGATCCGCCATGTCCCGCACCGCTTCAATGATACTGTGCTGGGGGCGGCATCCGGCATCATGCTGGCCGCGGCGATACTGGGGTTGATCCTGCCGGCATCCCATGCCGGACCGCCGGCAACCGCCCTGCCACTGACCGCTGCGGGGGTCCTGCTCGGGGCTTTGCTGGTCAGCCTGCTCGACCGAATCGTGCCGCATCTGCACCGGCTGGCGGGATTGGATCAGGAAACCCACCGGAACAACCGGGGGACCGATAAAATCCTGTTGTTCGTGGCGGCGATCGCCCTGCATAAAATTCCGGAAGGCGTTGCCGCCGGGGTCAGTTTCGGCACCGGCAACACGGCTGACATCCTGACGGTCACCGGCAGTCTGGCATTGCAGAACATCCCGGAAGCCATGGTCATTGCGGCCCCGCTGCTGTCCATCGGGGTACCGGCGCGCCGCACGCTGGGGATCTCCTGCGCGATCGGGATCATCAGCATGGCGGCCATGATCGCCGGACGGGGGCTGATCGCGCTGGGATCGGGACTGATGCCGCTGCTGCTGGCTTTTGCCGGCGGGACCATGCTGTATGTCATCAGCGATGAAATGATACCGGAGACCCATTCCCACGGCTACGAAAAACTGGTCACATTTGCCCTGCTGGGCGGTTTTCTGACGGTCCTGATCCTGCAGCGGCTGCTGGAAACCCTCTGATCCGGGCAAAAAAATACCCGGCTCCGCAGAACCGGGTACTTCTGCACCGGAAACCGGAACTTAAATCTCGACTTCCTGGTTGATCGCACTGGACTTGTAGATCGCATCCAGCAGTTTCATGGCAACCAGTCCCTGTTCGCCGGTGGCCGGAATTTCGCCCTTGCCCTGCACCGCCAGCGCGAACTTGCGGACTTCGTTGACAAAGGGATCGCTGTCGTTCTTGTAATGGAGTTTGACATCGGCGATGCAGTTATCGACTTCGGTATGGATAACGCTGTCGCCCAGACCGACTTTCATGCCGCCTTTGTCGCCAATCAATTCGACATAGCTTTCATCTTCGGCATTGCAGGCCCACGCCACTTCAAAAACCATCGTGGCTTTGTCGCCGAAACGGACAAAACCGGTGGCATAATCGTCCACATCGAACACGCCGTCCATTTTCGGCGGGCCCGCCCACATGGAGATGTAATGATAATCCGCGATCGGCGAACCGAATTTGCTGTAGCACTTGGCACTGACACGGGTGGGATTCCAGTAGCCGGTTTCCCACATCACCAGATCGAAGAAATGCACCGCGATATCGATCAGACCGCCGCCGCCGGACTTGGCTTTGGTGGTGAACCAGCCGCCCAGACCGGGGATACCGCGGCGACGGATCAATTTGACACGGATCTGATAGATTTCGCCGAGACGACCGGCTTCGATCTCTTTTTTGACGAGCTGCGCTTCGTCACGCTGACGCCAGACCATACCCATCTGCAACAGTTTGCCGGACTGATCGCGGGCATCCAGGATCTTCTGCCCCAGTTCGGCACTGAGGGTCATGGGTTTTTCCAACAGCACATGTTTGCCGGCGGCAAAAGCATCAATGGCGATCGGCGCATGCATATCGTTGGGAACGCAAATGCTGACGGCATCGATTTCCGGATCTGCCAGCAGTTCCTTGTAGTCCACATACGTCCTGGCGACTTTATGCAGTTCCGCTTTTTCCTTAAGCCGATCCGGCAGCAGGTCGCAAAGGGCGACGACTTCAGCCTCTTCCACCTTGGCATAGGCATTGGCGTGAACGCTGCCAATGGTCCCGCATCCGATGATACCGATCCGGACTTTTCCGCTCATTTTTTTACTCCCGTCGTTATTGTTTTCGTTCAGGCTTGACGAACCTGTTTCCCTTTTATAATATCACCTGAAAAAGATTTTTCAAATGGTTCCGGCGACGGCTCCGGATTTCCTGCCGTCAAGTTGTTTTTCCCGCCGGAAGCGGTATATTAAATGACCGGTTTTCCGGCGCATCCGGCAACCGGCTGTTACTGTTTCCGGCGATTGACAAACAAACCAGTCTGAGCTTTTTGCACTTTATGAAAAACGCTTCCGCATCCCCCACCATGATCCGCGACTTCACCTCCGGCCCGGTACTGGGCAGCCTGCTGCGGTTTTCACTGCCGTTCATGCTGTCCAACGCCATGCAGGTGCTGTATTCGCTGGTCGATATGTTCATTGTGAATTTGTATCTCGGCAGCCGCGGGGTGGCGGCGGTATCCATTGCCAGCCAGTTGTTTGTTTTTCTGACCATGCTCTGTCTGGGATTCTCTTCCGGCGGCCAGGTCCTGATCGCCCAGTTGATCGGCCGGGGCGGCGACCCGGTCAAATTGAACCGGACTATCGGCACTTTATTTTCGACGGTCACGCTGGCGGGGGCGGGCATCACTGTGCTGGGGCTAGTGACTGCCGATCCGGTACTGCGGCTGCTGGCGACCCCGGCGGAGGTGATGGACGATGCCCGGGATTACACGCTTGTGTGCAGCGCGGGCATCCTGTTTGCCTACGGTTACAACATGGTATCGGCGGTGCTGCGCGGCATGGGCGATTCCCGGCATCCGTTCATTTTCATTCTGATCGCATCAATATTGAATATCATGCTTGACTGGCTGTTTATCGCCATTTTTCACTGGGGGGTATTCGGGGCCGGACTGGCAACCATATTGAGTCAGGGGATCGCCTTTTTCTATGCTCTGATCTTTCTGATGCGGCACCGGGCGGCATTCGGTTTTGATTTCCGCTGGCGCAGTTTCCGTATTGCCCCGGAGATCCTGCGGACTCTGACCTGGCTGGGCGTACCGTTTGCCATCCGGTTTGCTGCGATCCATGTTTCCATGCTGTTTGTCAATGCGCTGGTGAACGGCTTGGGCTACCAGGCGGCGGCGGTCTTCGGCATCGGGGTCCGATTGGATGATTTTGTGGCCAAAGTGTCGCAGGGCATCATGCTGGCGGGGGCGACCATGATCGGCCAGAACTTCAGTGCCGGCAAAACCGACCGGATCGCCCGGATCATGCACGCCAGCTGGTTCATCAGCAGTGTGATGTATATGATCTACCTCCTGCTGCTCTGGCTGTTCCCCTATCATCTGTACGGCTGTTTCACCGACGATCCGGAGGTTTTGAAACTGGTCCCGGTCTTTATTATGGCGATCATCTGGCACTACCCGGCCCATGTCATCATGCGTGGGACCAATGCGCTGATCCACGGCATCGGCCACGCCTGGCTGGGACTGGCGATCGCGGCATTCGACGGTTTTGTGGTGCGGCTGATTTTGAGCTGGCTGTTCGGGATCACCTTTGACCTGGGCTTTTTCGGCTTTATCCTCGGTTACGCGCTGGCCACCTGGGCAACGGCATTGCCGGGGCTGATCTACTACCTCTGGTGTCCGTGGCAACGCCGCCGGGCGGTCATCGACTGAGCCGCGGCAGGGCGGGATTTCTTCATTTCCGGGTGTTTTGCCGCAGTTCAGGGATCCAATAATCCGGCGATACCGACAACCCATCCCCGGAGAATCCGGCACGGGTGATGTACATCTGCCGGGGATGCACCTTATCGGCGTTGAAATGGGCGTGAAACACCACCCGGAGCGCACCGTCTTTGTCTTTGAAAAAGGCATGATGCCCCACCCCTTTCAAATCCCCGGGCAATTGCAAAACCGGATTGCCGGAATATTTTTTCCACGGACCGTCGGGGCGATCGGCAACAGCATAGCCGATACCGTAATGCGGCGAAGGATAGCCA
>JAFQLP010000016.1 GCA_017414565.1 Lentisphaeria bacterium
GAGGCGGAACTGCACAACTCGGTCAAGGAAATGAAACATGCCATCGAAACCGAGCATCTGGAACTGGCGATCGCACGGCGTTCCGATGCCACGATCGTGATCAGCACCGAAGAAAAGGAAATGCTGACCAAGGATTACGGCATGAGCCACATCTGGCACATCCCGCAGGCCCGCGAGATCGCCGGTTGCAAAAAGAGTTTCCAGGAACGCGACGGCATGGTCTTTATCGGCAGCGCGCACCCGCCAAACCTGGATGCCCTGCTCTACTTTGTGCAGGATATCCTGCCGCTGGTCCTCAAAACCGACCCCAAATGCCATCTTACGGTCATCGGGGAAGCGTTGCGGGATCAGATCCACGCCATGCCGGAATACCGGGAAGTCGTCAAATGTCCGCACATCACCTTTGTCGGATTTGTGGCTGAACTGGGGGATTATCTGAACGATGCCAAACTGACCATCGCTCCGCTGCGCTACGGTGCCGGAACCAAAGGCAAGATCGCATCTTCGATGTCCTACGGGGTGCCGGCGGTGAGTACCCGCTTCGGTACCGAAGGGACCGGCATGGTAAACGGCGGCGATATCCTGATCGCCAATACGCCGGAAGAATTCGCCAATGCCATCCATCAGCTGCTCAACGACGAAGAAGTGTGGAACCGCATTTCCGCGGGCGGGCTGGATTTCCTGCACCGCAACTACGCGCCGGAAAGCGTGTCGGCCATGATGGATGAAATGATGGATGCCGCCTTTGCCAACCACCGCGAAAAACGCATCCGTCAGCCGCGTCTTACCAATGTCAACCAGATCTGCGAGGCGGCGGCGGCGATCGCCCGGAGCCGCGCTCTGCTGACCCCGGAAGAAACACTGGTCAAGACCCTTTGCGGCGAACTCCAACCGCAGACCAACGCTTCGATCTGTCTGCTGCCGGCGGCCCAGGCCAAACGGTTGCGGGATTTCTTCCCCAAACAGTTCCGGAATCTGACACTCGGCAAACTGTCGTCCTCCGGCAACCTGGTGACCGGTACGGCGGAAGATGCCCTGTTTGACTTCATCCTCCTCTGCAATCACGAGGCAGAGGCATCGGATCTGGTCCGGATCATGAAGAACAACCGGAAACGCCTCCGTCCGGGCGGGATGTTCCTGGTGTCACTGCCGCCGGTCCACTTTGATTACATCAAATTCTTCACCGGCCTGAAGGAGATCGGTTATCAGAACGATTATCTGCTGACCACGCCGGAAGATTCGGTCAGCGTGGTCATCGGTGCTTCGCGGAATATCCCGAAGAGCGATGAACGCGAAGTCTGGTGATCGACCGGAAAAACGCTCCCATCAACACCGCCGTGACCCGGCGGTGTTTTTTTATGGCTGTACGGATACCGTCTGCCAGGAAAGCGTCTGCACCCATGCGCCGTTCACCGGCATGAAACGGGGCACAAACGGCGGCATGGCATCCAGAAACACGATCCGGTCGGAGGCTTCATCGTATCCCACAATCAACCGCCGGTGACGGGGCCCGTGGGTCCGGCGGCGGAGTGTCCAGCCGACCGGGAAACCGGCCGACAGCGATGTTTGGATATCCCGCCGGAACCGTTGACAGCCGTCTTCGTCCGGCACCGGGATGGCGGCGGCAATCACCGGATCGGCCTGAACGGCGGTCTCCTCCCAGGCAAAATGTCCGGCTCCCAGATCCCCGATCAACAGCAGCGGCACGCCGGCATCTGTGGCCTGCCGGTTGTAATCCTCCAGCCATTGCAGGGTGTGCCGGTTCACCGCGCGGTCCCGGGCGGCCGCATGGTGCTGCCGGTAGATCAGGCGGTTTTTCCGGAAAAGCCTCCCCACCCCGGCCGCTTCACCCCCCTGCCATGCGGCAACGGCGAGCGGCGGCGACATATCGATCCCGGCACAACGGGCCAGCGTGGCGATCACGGCCGCCCGGCAGGCCCCCGGCATGACCGGTTGCGGCTCCAGCACCAAACCGGGTTTCCCGGCGGCGGGAACCGTCAGAACGATCCCGCAAAAAGCCCCGGGACCACGGGGCCGGACCAACAGACGGAGCTGACAGCCGGAATCCATGATCCACACCGTTTCCTGCCATGTTTCACCATTGGGAAAACAGGCCCGGAAATCCGCCCGGGGCGGTCCGGATCGGGCCCGGAGCGTCTGCCGCAAAGCCGCGGCTTCACCGGGCGGCAACAACCGGCTCCACCGGCAGATCCGGCCATTCCGGAGATCCACCGTATCATTGCCCCGGACCCAGGTCTGCGTAAACGGCACCGGGACAAATCCCGCCAGTTCCAGCAGCGGACACCCCGGCCATGCACCGGCAGGCTCCGGCCATCCGGCCGCCGCGCCCGATCCGGCCAGCACGGCCACGCCCGTCAGCCATCTGAACAAAAACCGTTTTACCACTCCTGCCCCCGTCATTTTCCGGCCTGATCATCTTACGCTAATGTATCACCGGAGATCATTTTGTCAATTTCTTGAAAAGATGCAAAAAAAATATCTCTTTTTTCCTGTCAAAAACTGTAAATTCCACCGAACTGACGATATATTAGGAAAAAGGAGTTTTACCGTGAATCGAAAACGGATCGAAAATACATCACCGCGACAGAAAAGAAAAAATTTGTGGCTGGCATTCGGCTTGTTTCTGACCCTGCTGATCCTGCTCGGGGCCGGGATATTCTTTGCCGAGCGGATGCTTTTCAGCCGCAACCAGCGTTTTCTGCTCCGCCGGGTCGAGATCCGCAGTGAACAGGTCGGCTACTGGCACAACCGCGATGAACGGCTCACCGGCTATCTCCGTCTCACCCCCGGCCGCGACAACCTCTGGCAGCTGGATCTGCGGGAACTCCGCGAAAAACTGCTCCGTCACCCCTCGGTCAAAAGCTGCACCATGACCCGGGTCCTGCCCGATAAACTGGTGGTTTCGATCGTGGAAAGACTGCCGCGGGCGGCTCTGGGCAATCCCGGCTCGCCGTATCTGCTCTCCGATGATCTGGTCGTGCTGCTCCGGTCGGAATCCATGCCGATCGCCGATACCCTGCCGGTACTGACCGGTTTCCCGCCCGCATTCCGCACCCATCCCGGCGCGCTCTGTCAACAGGCGGAACCGGCGATGCGGCTGATCATGGAGATCCTGCGTAATTTTCCGGATCTGGCCCCCCTGCATCTGGACCTGGCTTCGCCTGACAAATTGCAGGCTTCGCTCCGTTACCGCAACCGCCACCTCTACCGGGTGACATTGCCGGTGGACTGCCGGTTCGATTATCTGCTGGGGGTGGTCCAGAGTGCGATCATCGACCTGCTCCGCAACGGTGATCCGCGCACCGTACTGGATGTTTCCTTCAACGGGCAGGTCGTGATCCGCTGACCGCGGTTATTTGAACTGTTCCTGCCAGAACGCCAACTGCGCCGCCACCTGACGGTAACCGGTGGCACCGGGGATGTCGCGTTTGGCCACGCTGGCCTCCGGTGAAAAAAGCGTCAGGAATTCTTCGGTCGCCTCCGGGATCGAGATCTGCATTTCCGCCAGCGGCACTTTGTCCAGTGCCACATTGTGTTCCCGGCAATACCGGACAAACGACCCGACCCGGTGATGGGCATCGCGGAACGGCACGCCCATTTCCACCAGTTTCTCGGCCAGATCGGTCGCCATCAGAGCCGGATCGGAGGCCGCCGCCTGCATCTGTTCCCGGTTGATCTGCATGGTGCGGATCATCGGCGGATAAACCTTCAGGATCAGTTCCACGGTATCCAGCGAATCGAAGACCCGTTCTTTGTCCTCCTGCAGATCCCGGTTGTAGGTCATCGGCAGCCCTTTGCAGAGCATCAGCAGCGACATCAGGTTGCCGCAGAGCCGCGCGCTCTTGCCGCGGGACAATTCGGCCACATCCGGATTCTTTTTCTGGGGCATCAGGCTGGAACCGGTGCAGAACGCATCATCCAGTTCAACGAACCCGAATTCCTGGGAACTCCACAGCACCAGATCTTCCGACAGCCGCGAAATGTGGATGCCGAAAACGGCCAGCGCGCTCAACAGTTCGATAATGAAATCCCGATCCGCCACGGCATCCATGCTGTTGCGGGTGATCCGGTCAAAACCGAGTTCCCGGCAGACGGCTTCCCGGTCAAGCGGCAGGGTGGAACCGGCCAATGCGCCGGAACCGAGCGGCATCACATTCATCCGCCGGCGGCAGTCGATCAGCCGTTCGCGGTCGCGTTCAAACATTTCCACATACGCCAGCAGGTGATGGGCAAAAAGCACCACCTGGGCATGCTGCAAATGGGTGAAACCGGGCATGATCGCATCCGGGTCCGCCGCGGCCCGTTCCACCAGAGCCTGCTGGAAATCACGCAGCGCATCGGTCAGCCCATCGATCCGGTCCCGGAGATACAGCCGGATATCCAAAGCCACCTGATCGTTGCGGCTGCGGCCGGAATGCACCCGGGCCCCCTCGGCACCGAGTTTGGCGATCAAGGAACTTTCGATATGCATGTGGATATCTTCCAGTTCAGTCTTGAAGACGAAATCACCGGCTTCGATACGCTCCCGGATCGCATCCAGTTCCGCCCGGATGGCGATCGCGGTGGTTTCGGGGATGATCCCCTGTTTGGCCAACATGGCCACATGCGCCTTGCTGCCCATGATATCGTGGGCATAAAGCCGCCGGTCAAAAGAAATCGACTCCGAAAGCAGTGCCACATCTTCCCGCGGATCACTGCTGAATCTGCCACTCCAAAGTGCCATACCAACCTCTGTCTTTTCTGTATGGGGCAAAGCCCCCTGTTATCGTTTCCGGCTGCCAGCCGGTTCAAAACGGACCTGCCGGCAAAAATCACCGCCGAGCGCGGTATTCACCCGGAGCCGGATATCCGGTTCCAGATCACGGAGTTCCCGCAAAAAAGCACTGTGCCGTACTTCCAGTGCCAACACGCCGTCCTCCCAGCCGCCGAAGGAGGTCAAGGCGGCCAACTGGGCTCCGGCGACCCGGGGCCAGTCCTGTTTCAACTGCATGGTCCGCCGGGTCTCGTCGGTAAAGAGCCGGGATGCGATATCTTCGATCGACGAAGCCAGCAACCGCGGCCGGCCGCCGGTGGCGGACATCTCCACATCGGCATAGGCATGATCGTACCACGAATTGAGCAGGGAACGCCGGATGCTCCGCATTCCCAGTTCTTTCCGTTTCAGTACATTCTCCTGCTCCATCCCTCAAACTCCCAGCGGCGAAAACGGGATCAGCAGGCAGTACCAGACCACTTTGCCGATGGCGACCACGCCCCGCACTGAATGTTTGAAGCCGGGCCCCAATCCCCCCAGCGGCAGCCCGATGGTCATTTCGATCAACCCCCATGGCAGCAGCAGCAGTTCCAGCAGGGACCCGCCGATTTTCAGGAAATTTTTGCCCATATTGATCAATCCCTGTTTGACATAGGGGTAGGCGATCTGGGCGGCTTTGATCGCGATCGGAGCCAGAATGGCAATCGTCACCGGGTCCATGGCCTCGACCCGGACCGGGGTGACAGCCAGAAAAATGGATGCCGCCAGTATGACAAGGATGATTCTGCGCATAGTTCTTTCCCAAAATATTCAGTTTATACAACAGGACGATAACGAATATATACCCGCGCACGGGAAAATCAACCGGATTCCGGCGTTTTTTCGGAAAAGGATTTGCAAAACGCAGTTTTCACGGCAAATTAGGGAACGGAGTATCAGGAGGCACCCCAATGGCACTGCTGGAAATCGAATCACTGAAAATACATTATCCGGTCCGCGGCGCATGGCCGGGACAGCGGAAATATGTCCGCGCCGTGGACGGCGTTTCCCTGACCATCGACAATGGTGAGATCCTCGGTCTGGTCGGCGAATCCGGCTGCGGCAAAAGTTCGCTGGGCCGCGCGGTGGCCAGACTGGAGGAACCGACCGCCGGCACCATCCGGCTCGACGGTGTCGATCTGGCCTCGCTGAAGGGCGGCCGTCTCCGCGCCGCCCGCAAAGATTTCCAGATGATTTTTCAGGACCCCTACGGCTCGCTGAATCCGCGGCTGACCGTCTTTGCCGCGCTGGACGAAGTTTTGCGTCTGCACGGCCCCCGCGACCGCGCCGCCCGCCGGGCGGAGGCCGGACGGCTGTTGGAAATGGTCGGCCTTGACCGGGCCCTGCTCGACCGTTATCCGCATCAATTCAGCGGCGGTCAGCGTCAGCGCATCGGCATTGCCCGGGCTCTGGCTCCGAAACCGCGGCTGATCATTGCCGACGAACCGGTATCGGCGTTGGATGTCAGCGTGCAGGCGCAAATCATCAATCTGCTCGGCGACATCCGCCGCGACACCGGCACGGCCCTGCTTTTTATCGCCCATGATCTGGCGGTGGTGGAACACATCAGCGACCGGATCGCGGTGATGTATCTCGGACACATCGTTGAAAGCGGTCCGGCGCACGAAGTCTGTGCCGATCCCCGCCACCCCTATCCCCGGGCCCTGCTTTCCGCGGTCCCGACCGTGGAACCGGCCGGCCGGAAACGGATCCTGCTGGATGGCGATGTGCCGTCGCCGCTCGATCCGCCGTCCGGCTGCCCGTTCCACACCCGCTGTCCTTATGCCGATGACCGTTGCCGGAACACCTGTCCGGAACCGGTCGTCTTCGGCAACCGCCGTCAGATCACCTGCTTCCGGGCCGGTGAACAGTAACACCCCACGGAGGATGCCATGTCAAAAATCATTCAGATCCCAGCCCGGGAGATCCTGGACTCCCGCGGTTTTCCCACCGTGGAAGCCACCGTCCGTCTGGACAGCGGGATCTCCGGCACGGCTGCCGTACCATCCGGAGCCTCGACCGGCACCCACGAAGCCCATGAACTCCGCGACGGCGACCGCCGCCGGTACAGCGGGCGCGGCGTTTTGAAAGCCGTGGAAAACATCCGCCAGCGGATCGCCCCCGAACTGGAGGGATTCGATGTCTTTGACCAGAGCGGCGTTGACCGCATCATGCTGGATCTCGACGGCACCGCCACCCGGGAGAAACTGGGGGCCAATGCGATCCTCGCGGTTTCGCTGGCCTGTGCCCGGGCCGCCGCGGCCGAACTGGCTGTACCGCTCTACCGTTATCTCGGCGGGGTCAATGCCAAAGTATTGCCGGTACCGATGATGAACATCATCAATGGCGGGATGCACTCCAACAGTCCCATCGCTTTTCAGGAATTCATGATCCGGCCGGTCGGTGCCGCCTCTTTTCACGAAGCCCTCCGCATGGGGGCCGATGTGTTTCACATGCTGCGGCAGCTGCTCGACAGCCGGGGGCTTTCCACCGCCGTCGGCGATGAAGGCGGCGTGGCCCCCTTTTTCCCCGGCGGGATCACCGATGCGCTGGATACCATGATGAAAGCCATGGAAATGGCCGGGTGCCGTCCGGGCGAAGATATCAGCATTGCCCTGGATTGTGCCGCCAGCGGTTTTTACGGCAACGGCATGTACGATTACACCCGTTTCGAAGACGGCAGCGGCCATTGTTTCGATGCCGCCGGTCAGGTGGATTTTCTGGAACAGCTCTGCGCCCGTTACCCCATTGACTCGATCGAAGACGGCATGGCGGAAAATGACTGGGAGGGCTGGAAACTGCTGACCGACCGGCTCGGCACCCGTTGCCAACTGGTGGGTGATGATCTTTTTGTCACCAACATCGAATATCTCGACCGCGGCATCGACCTGGCCGTTGCCAATGCGATTCTGATCAAACCCAATCAGATCGGCACGCTGACCGAAACACTCGATGTGATCGAGGCCGCCCACAAATCCAGTTACGCCGCCATCATCAGTCACCGTTCCGGTGAAACCGAAGACCCCTTTATCGCCGATCTGGCGGTGGCGGTCAATGCCGGTCAGATCAAAGCCGGTGCCCCATCCCGTTCCGACCGCATCGCCAAATACAACCGGCTGCTGCGGATCGAAGACGAACTCGGCTGCAACGCCATTTACGGCGACTGAACCCGGCCGCCGGTACGGATGAATTGACGGGTCCGCAATCCGTCGAACCAGTCGTCAAATGCTTTTCGCCGCGCCCCCGGACGGGACGGCAGATTTTTCAGCACTTTTTCCCACGCCGGAAAAAAACCGGCCTGTTCCAGCCACGCCCCGGTGGTTTCCGGCAGGGCCGCGCGGAATGTCTCCGGCGTTGCCAGAATGCCGTCATCGGCTGTCTGCAGCAATACCGCCAGCGCGGCGAAACCGGCCTCCGGAAACGCCGGCAGACCATCGCCCGCCATCAGCGCGGCGACCGCCCGGCCGGTCCCGAACGGCACCCGGTACGATTGCCGGGGGGCCGGTTCCACCAGAATTTCCGGGATCACGAGAACCGGAGCGATCTTACGCAATGCCTGCAAAAAATAAAAATCTTCACCGGCCGCCCGCATCCGCATCCCGCCGCAGGCAATGCAGGCGGATGCCCGCACCGCCATGGCCGAACCGACGGTCTGAAAAGCGTAGGGGGAACCGGCCGCCTGCAAAGACGCCACATAACGCGCCAGATACTGTTCGTATGACCGAATGGCCCGCTCCTCCTCCGCCGTTGCGCCCGGCCGGTGACGGAACCCGATCGAAGCACTGCCGGCACCGGGAGCCTCCCGGAATGATGTTATGACCCGCTGGAAATAGCCGCGTTTCAGCCAGGCATCGGCATCGAGTGAAAACAGCAGTGAATCCTCAAATCCGGCCGGATCGAGCAAATCCAGTCCGGTATCCATGCCGATCCGCCGGGCCTCCCCCACCCCCCGGGTCAATTCCCGGCCCGGCGTGGTGCAATCGATCCAGAACAACCGGTCGCCGGGCATCCCGAAGCGTTCTCCGGCCCGGAGCCGCCGCAAAAATTCCCGGTTGTTCCGCCGGCATTCCTCCGGGGCGTCAACGGGGTGATTGACCACCATCAGCAGCGCGGCCGGTTCCGGCGAATCAGCCAGGGCCGCGCCCACTGATGCCAGCGTTGCAGGCAGTTCATCCGCCTCATCCATCACCGGCATCACCGCAAAATGCCGGAACTGCCGCACCGGTTCATACGGCTCAACCGGAAGCCGATGCAGTTTTTTTTGGTATTTGATCCAGTTTCTTTCACTGCTTCCCGCTTGCAATTCCGCCGCTCCCAGTATATTTTAATGTTTTGTCAGAATACTATTACAATAGATTGTCATACAGGAAAAATCAATCATGACCGAAGAAAACAAAACAACAGCAGGATTGGACTTTATCCGTCAGATCGTGGCCGCCGACCTTGCCGCCGGGAAATACGATGGCAAAATCGTTACCCGTTTCCCTCCGGAACCCAATGGTTATCTGCATATCGGCCACGCCAAGGCGATCTGCCTTGATTTCGGCGTTGCCCGCGAAAACAACGGCGTCTGCCATCTGCGGATGGACGACACCAATCCGACCAAAGAAGACACCGAATACGTCGATTCCATCGCCGAAGACATCCATTGGCTCGGCTACGACTACGGTCCCGAAATTTTCTACGCCTCCGATTATTTCCAGCAGATGTACGAGTGTGCCGTGGAACTGATCCGCCGGGGCAAAGCCTATGTCTGCGATCTTTCCGCCGAAGAATGGGAAAAATACCGCGGCGACTCCACGACCCCCGGCACCAATCCGCCGGGCCGCAGCCGGACGCCGGAGGAAAACCTCGCGCTCTTTGAACGGATGAAGAACGGGGAATTCGACGATGGTGCCATGGTGCTCCGTGCCGCCATCGACATGCAGTCGCCCAACATCCACATGCGCGACCCGGTCATCTACCGCATCCGCCGCGCCGAACATTTCCGTCAGGGCAACAAATGGTGCATTTACCCGATGTACGACTTTGCCCACTGTCTGGAGGATGCCATCGAAGGTGTCACCCACTCGTTCTGTACGCTGGAATTTGAGATCCACCGGCCGCTGTACGATTGGGTCCTGGAGGCGATCGACTTTCCGCACCGTCCCCATCAGTATGAATTCTCCCGGCTGCAGCTTTCCTACACCGTTATGAGCAAGCGCAAACTGTTGCAGCTGGTGCGGGAAAATCATGTCCGCGGCTGGGACGATCCGCGTATGCCCACCATCTGCGGTCTGCGCCGCCGCGGGGTGCCGCCGGCCGCGATCCGCGCGTTCAGCGATGCGCTCGGCGTCACCAAAATCAACTCCGTGACCGATATGGGCGTGCTGGAACGCTGCATCCGCGAAGAACTCAACCGCACCGCGCCCCGCCGGATGGCCGTGATGAAACCCTTGAAGGTGGTCCTCACCAACTATCCGGAAGATCAGGTCGAATACCTCGATGCGGTCAACAATCCGGAAGATCCCGCCGCCGGCAGCCGCCAGATCCCGTTCTCGCGCGAACTCTGGATCGAAGCCACCGACTTTATGGCGGAACCGCCCAAGGGCTACTACCGCCTGGCCCCGGGCCGGGAGGTCCGGCTGCGTTACGGCTATTTCATCCGCTGCGAAGAAGCCGTGTATGACGATCAGGGCAATGTGGTCGAACTGCGCTGCACCTACGATCCGGAAACCCGCGGCGGCAATGCCCCCGACGGCCGCAAAGTCAAAGGCACCATCCACTGGCTTTCGGCGGCGGCGGCGACCCCGGTCGAGGTCCGGCTTTACGACCGCCTCTTCTCGGTGGAACAGCCCGGCAGCGGCGATGTGGATTTCCTGGAGGAACTCAATCCCGATTCGCTGAAGATCACCACCGCACTGGTGGAAGACGCCATCGTTCAGATGCAGCCCGGCGAATGCTGTCAGTTTGAACGGCAGGGTTATTTCTGCTGTGATCCGGATTCCACGCCGGAACAGCGGGTCTTCAACTGCACGGTCACGCTGAAAGATTCCTGGAGCAAAGTCTGTCAGAAGGAGAATAAAAAGTGATCTCCCGCGAAATCATCCGCGCCAATGTGGAACATACCCCTGCCCCCCGGCCGGGCCTGACCTATACCCGGCCGGGCAAATGCAACGATATCGTCACGGCCTCCGCCGGTGAACCCGGCACCTACCGGCAGAAACGCTGGATCGAGGGCGAATTTGAATATTACGATGACATGTGGGGCAACATCTGGCGGCGGATGAAAGACGGCTGTCTCGGCGGCGAAGTCTGGCAGCCGGTCATCGAGGACTGGGACCACGCCGACCGGTTTGAAATGCCGGTCTATGACCGGGCCGCGGCGGCCGACCATTTCCGGGCGGGTTTTGCCGGTGATACCACCGGGGAACGGTTCCGGGTGGCGAACCTGCCGGGGTGGATCTTTGCCCAGGCGCGTTACATCCGGCGGCTCGACAACTACCTGATGGACATGGTGCTTTATCCGGAAAAACTGCATCATCTGCACCGGCAGATGGCGGTTTTGTACGAAACCGTGATCCTGGCGGCCTCCGATGCCGGGGCCGAAGCCATTTTCTTCTGCGAAGACATGGGAACCCAGAGCGGCCTGCTTTTTTCGCCGGCCATGTGGGACGATTATTTCCGGGATCTTTACACCCGGCTGTTTGCGCTGGCCCACGAATGCGGCATGAAAGTTTTCATGCACTCCTGCGGCTGCAACCGGGAGATCATCGAACCGCTGCTCCGGGCGGGGGTCAACTGTTTCCAGTTCGACCAGCCGACGGTGTATGATTTTGCGGAACTGGCGGCCCAACTCCGGCAATACCGGGCCGCGCTGTGGGCCCCGGTCGATATCCAGAAGATCATGCCGACCGGCGACCGTCAGTTGATCGAAGCGGGAGCCCAGGCCATGTTTGAGGCATTCCGGGGTTCGCTGATCTTCAAGAATTACGGTGATTTGCAGGGGATCGGGGTCAAACCGGAGTGGGATGACTGGGTTTACGACAAAGCCGCGACCTTTCAATATTGAGTCATTTGTGTTTGAAAATCACGATGGGACTTGCATTCCGCAATTTCCGTGGTATATTTCATGGTTAATATTTTGTTTTTTCAGATTGCGTAAACGATTCTGAATCGATATAAAAATAGTCAAGGAGTTCAAAAATGGCACATCCTAAAAGAAAACAGTCGCGCATGAAACGCCATCAGCGCAAAGCCGCCAACGCCTACGAAGGCGTGCAGGCCACCTATTGCACCAAATGCCAGACCCCGGTCGCTCCGCACCGTGTCTGCCCCGCTTGCGGCAATTACGGCGGCAAGCAGGTCGTTGAAGTCGCCGAATAAGCGGATCAACTGTTTTTTATCATCCCGGTATGAAGATCGCTGTTGACGCAATGGGGGGTGATTACGCCCCGGGCGTGGTGGTGGAAGGAACCGCGACCGCGCTTTGCGATTTCCCTGATTGCGAAATCGTCTTGGTCGGACACGAAGCCAAGCTGCGTTTTTACATCGAAAAATACGGTCTTACCGGGCACCCGCGGTTGCGGGTCGTACATGCGCCCGAGGTGGTGGAGATGCGCGAGCTTTCCTCCACCTCGTTGCGTACCAAAAAACATTCCTCCATCACAGAATGCGCCCGTCTGCTGAAAAGCGGGGAAGTTGACGGCATGGTCACGCCCGGTCACACCGGGGCGACGGTGGCCGCAACCAAAGTCCTGGTCCGGACCCTGCCGGGGGTTGACCGTCCGGCACTGGCGGCATCCATGCCCGCCGAAAGAGGGCGTTTCATCATGGTCGATGCCGGAGCAAACACCGACTGTTCACCGCTGCACCTGCTGCAGTTTGCTCTGATGGGCGAAGTTTACGCCCGTTACCTTTACCGTCTGTCTGAACCCCGCATCGGCCTGCTCAGTGTCGGCGGCGAAGATGTCAAAGGCAACGCTCTGACCAAGCAGGTATTCCCGCTGATGAACGAAAAATTCAGCAATTTTGTGGGCAATGTGGAAGCGGATACCATTTTTGAAGGTATCGCCGATGTGCTGGTTGCCGATGGCTATACCGGCAATGTTTTCCTCAAAGGCTGCGAGGGGCTTGCCCGTTCCACCATCTACTGGCTGAAAGAAGTCCTGCTCAAGAATCCCTGGCGCAAGACCACCGCCTCCATGCTCGGCAATGCGTTCCGCGAACTCAAAAGCAAAGGCAGTGCGGAAGATATCGGCGGCGCGCCGCTGTTGGGGATCAACGGCATCTGTATCATCGGCCACGGTTCTTCGACCTCCCGGGCGGTACGCAATGCGATCCGGGTCTGCGCTGAATGTATCGAATTCGATCTGAACGGCCGGATCCTTCAGCGTCTGAAAGAGACCGGCTGTCTGGCCTCCGATCTGACAGAGGAATTCAGGAAACGGCCCCAGAAATGAACCAATCCGGACCCGAATCCCGGCAACCGGGGCAATTTTCTGTTTCAATCCATCGGCATCCGCTCTGTTCCGGCGCGATGCCGTCTTAACTTTTTCAGGAGAAAATCATGAACCATCTTTCGCTGATCGAAAAAGCTGATATTCTCAACGAAGCCCTCCCCTATATCCAGAAATTCCGCGGCTCGACTCTGCTGATCAAATTCGGCGGAAGTTCCATGGAGGACCCGGAACTTGTCCGCAATACCATGCGCGATATCGTTCTGCTGGAGTGCATCGGGTTCCGTCCGATCGTGGTTCACGGCGGCGGCAAAGCGATCTCGGCGGAATTGAAACGGCAGAACATCCCGGTCCAGTTCGTCAACGGACTGCGCCGGACCTGCGACCGCACGATCCGGATCGTCGATCAGGTCCTCCGCGAAATCAATGCTTCGCTGGTCGGCATGGGGGCCGATGCCGGCGGGAAACTGGCCGGGATCTCGGGGACTGATTTTCTGAAGGCGGAACGCACCTGGTCGATCGATCCGGTGACCGGCGAAAAACAGGATGTCGGCTTTGTCGGCAATGTGGTCGATGTGGATACCGCTCCGATCCTGAAAGCCATGGAACAGGGCTGCATTCCGGTCCTGACCCCGGTCGGAACCGGCGCGGACGGCCAAATCTACAACATCAATGCCGACACCGTGGCCTGCCGCATCGCCGCCGCGCTGAAAACGCGCAAACTGGTCTTTTTGAGCGATGTTCCCGGCATTTTGCGGGACCCCTCCGATGAATCCACTCTGATCCCCACCATCCGCACCCCGGAGATCCCGCGGCTGATTGCGGAAAAAGTGATTTCGGGCGGGATGCTGCCCAAAATCGAAAGTTGTGTCCGCGCGCTGGAAAGCGGCATCAACAAAGTTCACATGATCGACGGCCGCATCCGCCACACCCTGCTGTTGGAAATCTTCACCGATCGCGGGGTCGGCACCCAGATTCTCCGTCCCGATTCGATTTGATGGGCCATGGAGCATTCGATCGTTTTCTGCGGGCTCAAGCACTGCGGCAAAAGCACTCACGGCAAACGACTGGCGGAGGCTCTGGGGTCTCCTTTTATGGATACCGATGACCTCATGCTCCGGGAGGCCACCGGCTGTGCCTGCACCACCTGCCGGGAACTTTTCCGTCAGGTCGGCGAGACCGGATTCCGGCAGCGGGAGGCGGAAACGCTCCGGCAACTGGCGGAAACCCCGCATCACGGGCGGGTCGTTGCCCTGGGCGGCGGCATTGCCGGCAATCCATTCGTCAACCCGGCGGTACTGCACCGGCTCGGGTTTCTGGTCTATCTTGATCTGGCCCCGGAAACCGCTTATGAACGGATACTGGCGGGCGGTCTGCCGCCTTTTCTGGCGACCGCAGCCGATCCCCGCGCCGCGTTTCTGGAACGGCACCGTCAACACGATGGCTTTTACCGCCGTCATGCCGACTGCATCATCCCGCTGACGGACGGTGAAAGCCCGGAGGAGGCCGCCGTCCGGGTCCGGCACATATTAACAACAGAATTGAAGCAGGCAACGGTATGAACAATTCTTTCGGAGAAATTTTCCGCCTTACCACTTTCGGCGAATCACACGGAGCCGGTCTCGGAGCGGTACTCGACGGGGTGCCGCCGGGACTGCCACTGACCGAAGCAGATATTCAGACGGAACTTGACCGGCGTCGGCCGGGGCAATCGGCCATGGCCACACCGCGCCGGGAATCCGACCGGGTGGAGATCCTTTCCGGTGTTTTTCAGGGGATCACCACGGGTACCCCGTTGGCCATGCTGATCCGCAATACCGATGCCCGCTCTGCCGATTATGAAACATTTTCCCGCATGTACCGTCCCGGCCATGCTGATTTCGGCTACTGTCAGAAATTCGGTATCCGCGACTACCGCGGCGGCGGACGGTCTTCCGGACGGGAAACGGCGGCCCGGGTGGCCGGTGGTGCGGTGGCAAAAAAATTGCTGGCCTCCCATGGCATCACCTTTACCGCCAGCACCGTACAGGTCGGGCATGTCAGCGCGACCCGTTACTGCCCCGAAACCATTGAAGCCAATCCGCTCCGGACGGCTGACCCGGATGCCGCGCCGGCCATGATCGAAGCGGTCCGGGCCGCCATGCGGGACGGCGACAGCATCGGCGGCGTGGTGGAGTGCCGCATTGCCGGTGTTCCGGCGGGCTGGGGGAACCGGTCTTTGATAAACTTGATGCGGAACTGGCCAAAGCGATCATCTCGCTCGGCGGTGTCAAAGGGATCGAATTCGGTGATGGCTTCCGGGCGGCGACCGCCCGTGGCAGTGCCAACAACGATGCCATGTTGCCCTCCGGATTTGCCACCAACCATGCCGGGGGGATCCTCGGCGGCATCTCCACCGGGGCGGAAATCGTTTTCCGGGCGGCGGTCAAACCGACGCCATCGATCCGCGCTCTGCAATCGACCGTTGATGCCGACGGCAATCCGGTGGAATTGTCGGTGCCGGGGCGGCATGATCCCTGTCTTTGCGGCCGGATCGTACCGGTGGTGGAGGCGATGGCCGCGCTGGTGCTCGCCGATATGATGCTGCGCCACCGCCGGATCCATCCGGTCTCCGATCAGCAACTCAACCATCTACCATAAAAGAAAGGCCACACGATGAAAAACATTACGCTCACTTTTGCCGGTGCCCTGGCACTGATCCTCACGCTGACGGGGTGCGACCTCTGCAGCAAACCGGCTCCGACAGATCAGCCGGCGGAAAAACCGGTCGATCCGGTAACGGTCATCCGGGTCAACGAACCGCTCAAATTCGATGGCAAACTGGACGAAGCCTTCTGGCAGAAAGCCCCGGCGGTGGAAATGACCTTCTACGATATCACCAAAGGTTATCCGGCCAAGAGCCGCGCGCGGCTGCTCCGCGACAAATTCAACGGGGGCCGCTGCCGCTTTGCCTACGATGACAACTATCTGTATATCGCCGCCGAACTGGACGACCGCGATGTGTATCAGAACATGATGGCCGATCAGAAATATCATTTCAAATTCGGCGACACCTTTGAATTTTTCATCGCCAATACGGTCAACAGCAAATACTGGGAACTGTATTCGACCCCGGCCGGTCATAAATCCATGCTTTACTTCCTGGCCCCGTTGATGCCGGATGAAAAAGAAAACCTGCGTGACCTGCCGGGCTTTGAAGTGGCCTCGTGGGTCAACGGCACCCTGAACAACCACGACTCCGCCGATATCGGCTGGAGCACCGAACTGCGCATCCCGCTGGCCTCGCTGGAAAAAACCATGGGTGTCAAATTCGGCCCCGGTGCCCCGTTCACCTGCCTGGTTTCGCGCTACAACCACAGCAATGATCTGCGGCTGGTGCAGCACTCCAGTTTCCCGAAGCAGCCGGTCCTGAATTTCCATCTGGTCGAATACTACGCGCCCATGAACATCCTCCGCTGACCGCTCCGGCATGTTGGGTTTGCTACTCAAAATCTGCAGTCTGGCACTCGGCCTGGCCGGTGTTGCCGGACTGTATTTTCTGACCCGCCTGCAACCGGCGGAAACCGGGGCTTGGGCCACACTGGTGCAAACCGCCAAATTCATCTGTATCGGAGCGATCCTTTTTGCCGTTTATGAATGGCTCCTGAAAAAACTCCTGTGGTCGATCCTGTTTCCCAAGCCGTTGCGGATCATACTGGCTGTCGTGCTGGGATCGGCACTGGTTCTGGCGGCACTGCTGGAAACAGCGATCACCGTTGCCGCCGGGAATTCCGGCTATCCGGCACCGGATGACGAATGTATCCTGATCGCAGGAGATGCTTTTGAAAACGGCAAACTGCCGTCCGGCGTTTTCCGGAAACTGGATACCGCCCTGCGGCTGTACCGGGCCGAACCCCGGCTGCCGTTGCTGGTATCCGGCGGATCGGCACCGGGGGACCGCTGTTCACAGGCGTTGGCCATGAAGCAATATCTGATTTTCCGCGGCGTGCCGCCGGAGCAGATCATGGTCGAAGAAACGGCTCTTTCCCTGCCGGAAACATTCCGCCGTTCCGAACCGGTCCTCGATGCCCGGTTCGGCAAACATCCCCACCGGGTGGTGCTGATCACCGAAGCACACGAAATCTTCCGCGCTGTCCGCACCGGCAAACGGGCGGGCTGCCGGGTCACGCCCCACGCACCGGCGGCGGACTGGCGCAGCTGGCTGGCCCATCCGCGGGAATGGGTCGCCATCGTACGCACCTGGTTTACGCCGTAAATTCCCTGCGGAGTTCCGGAAATGTCCCGTTTTCGATCGCGGTCCGGATCCGGCGCATCAGATTGATGTAGTAATGCAGGTTGTGGATCGTCAGCAGGCGGATACCCAGAATTTCACCCACATTGAACAGATGCCGCAGATAGGCTTTGGTAAAGTGTCGGCAGGTGTAGCAGGTGCAATCCGGATCAAGCGGCGAAAAATCTTCGGCGTAACGCCCGGCCTTGACCGGGATCGTGCCGGTACCGACAAACGCCGTACCGTGCCGTCCAAGCCGGGTCGGCATCACACAGTCAAACATATCAATGCCGCGCGCCACCGCCTCCACGATCTGTTTGGGCGTGCCCACGCCCATCAGGTAACGAGGTTTTTCCACCGGCAGAGCCGGGGCCGTTACATCCAGCACATGGAACATTTCCTCCTCCGGTTCCCCGACGGACAGACCGCCGATCGAGAATCCGTCGAATCCTACCTTGGTCAGTTCCTCGCAGCAGCGGAGCCGCAATTCCGGATAGACCGATCCCTGGATGATGCCGAAGCGGAACTGGTGATCCTGCAACGGCTGTTCAAAGGACATCCGTTCCCACCGGAGCGTCATTTCCAACGATTTTTCCGCCTGCCGGAATGTGGCGGGGAATGGGGTGCATTCATCAAACGCCATCACGATATCCGAACCGAGGATACGCTGAATATTCATGGATTCGCGGGGCCCCAGTAGAAACCGGGTCCCGTCGATATGGGAGGCAAAACGGACCCCGTCGGGCGTGATTTTCCGCAATTTTGACAGACTGAATACCTGAAACCCGCCGCTGTCGGTCAAAATCGCCCGGTTCCAGTTGGAAAACCGGTGCAGACCGCCCGCTTTGGCCATGATCTCATTGCCCGGCCGGAGAAACAGGTGGTAGGTATTGCCGAGAATGATCTCCGCCCCGAGATCGGCAACTTCATCCGGCGTCATCGCCTTGACCGTTGCCCGCGTTCCGACCGGCATGAAAACCGGCGTTTCCACTGTACCATGTGCCGTGGTCAGCCGCCCGCGCCGGGCTCCGGTCACCGGGCAACGCCCCAGCAGTTCAAAAAAAGCCATACCCCACTGCTCCTCAATCCACCAGCATACCGGTCAACACCGTCCGGACCGCATCTTCGCCGCCCAGTGCCGTGGCAACCGCCCGGGCAAAAGCAAAAGCGGCTCCGGGACCGCGCCCGGTCACCACCTGACCATCCTGCACCGCCGCCGCGCTGTCGGGCCGGTTCGGGGCAAATTCGCCATCCATACCCGGATAGGCGGTAAAGCGGCGGCCATCCAGCAAACCGGCGCGGTTCAGCACCATGGGGGCCGCGCAGATGGCGGCGGTGATGCCGCCCTGCCGGTAAACCTTTTGGATCAGATCGATCACCGCCGGATTGTCGCGGAGATTCCGGCTGCCCGGCATCCCGCCCGGACAAACCACGGCATCCCAATGTTCCGCGGCCGCCGGACCGAGTTGTGCATCGGCCGTCAATGTCATACCGTGGGCACCGGTCACGGCCGGACCGTCGCCGGTACTGACCAATGTTACATCGTATCCCATCCGCCGCCAGACATCCACCGGCACGACCACTTCGCATTCTTCAAATCCGGCCGCCAGCAAAACTGCGATTTTTTTCATTTCCATCCTTTGTCTCTCTTGTGAAAAAACACTCACCATGCTATAATAATGCCGCAAACTTTTTTTACCAGCCATGCACGAACAAAATATTCAACATTTTCTGCAGTATCTGACCATTGAACGGGGGCTTTCGGCGCACAGTATCAGCGCGTACGGCAGCGATCTGCGCCATTTTGCCGCGTGGCTCGAACAACAGGCAGTCACCCGGTTCGATGCGGTCCGCCGGGACCGGATCATCGATTATCTCGGCGAATGTCAGGAATCCGGCATGGAGGGGACCACCATTGCCAGACGACTGGTCGCCATCCGGATGCTGTTCCGCTTTCTCGCCGCCGAAAAACTGATCCCGCACGACGAAACCGCGATCATGGATGCGCCGAAACTGTGGAAAGCCCTGCCGGAATTTCTTTCGGAATCCGAGGTGGATGCCCTGCTCGCGGTTTTCCCGGAAAATGCCGCCGATCCGCTGGATTGCCGCAACCGGAGCATTCTGGAACTGCTCTACGCCTCCGGCCTGCGCGTTTCCGAAGCGGCATCACTGCCGCTCGGGGCCGTTGATTTTGATACCGAAATGATCCGCGTTACCGGCAAAGGCGGCAAAACCCGCCTGGTCCCGGTGGGCAGACCGGCGTTGCGTGCCATGCAGCATTATCTGCGGCTGGCCCGGCCGGTCCTGGCGGAAAAAAATCCGCTCTGCCGCAATCTCTATCTTTCCTGCAACGGCCGTCCGCTGGACCGGGAACGGATCTGGGGGATCGTCAAACAGGCGGCACTGGCTGCCAACATCACCAAACCGGTCCATCCCCACACCCTGCGCCATTCGTTTGCCAGTCATCTGTTGGCGCACGGCGGGGATCTGCGGGTGATCCAGGAAATGCTGGGCCA
>JAFQLP010000017.1 GCA_017414565.1 Lentisphaeria bacterium
ACCCGGAGATCCCGTTGACCGATCTGGACGAAGCAGCGATTTATTTTTCCAGCGGCACCACCGGCTTCCCCAAGGCGATCATCCATCTGCACCGCAGTCTGATGCACGCCTGCCTGGTCGAACAGGCCCATCACAAACAGACCCGCGAGGATACCTTTCTCTGCATCCCGCCGCTGTATCACACCGGTGCCAAAATGCACTGGTTCGGCAGTTTTTTGGTCGGCGGCAAAGCCGTCCTGCTCCGCGGCATCAAGCCGGAATGGATCATCCGAACCATTTCCGAAGAACAATGCACCATCGTCTGGCTGCTGGTCCCCTGGGCGCAGGATATCCTTGATGCCATCGACCGCGGCGATATCAAACTGACCAATTATCAGCTGGAACAGTGGCGGTTGATGCACATCGGTGCCCAGCCGGTACCGCCCAGCCTGATCAAACGCTGGCGGCAGATCTTTCCGAACCACGAATACGACACCAATTACGGACTCAGCGAATCCATCGGTCCCGGTGCGGTCCATCTGGGCATCGAAAACATCGATCATGTCGGCGCGATCGGCAAAGCCGGTTACGGCTGGCAGACCCGGATCGTGGACGAAAACCATCAGCCGGTCCAGCCCGGCGAAGTCGGCGAACTGGCGGTCAAGGGCGACGGCGTCATGAAATGCTATTACAAAGACCCCAAAGCCACCGCCGAAGTCCTGGTTGATGGCTGGCTTTATACCGGCGACATGGCCGAAGAACGCGACGGCTTCATCTATCTTGTTGACCGCAAAAAAGATGTTATCATCTCCGGCGGGGAAAATCTCTACCCGGTGCAAATCGAAGATTTCCTCCGCCGCCATCACGCCATCAAAGACGTGGCAGTGATCGGTCTGCCGGATCCGCGGCTCGGCGAGATCGCCGCCGCCATCATTTCGGTAAAAGAAGGCTGTACGCTGACCGAGGCGGAACTGACCGATTTCTGTCACGATCTGCCGCGTTACAAACGCCCGCGCCGGATCATCTTTGCCGATGTCCCGCGCAACCCGACCGGCAAGATCGAAAAACCGAAACTGCGCGCCCAATACGGCTCCGAACGGCTGGTGGCCCAGCAATTTGAACTCAAATAAACCTGTTCACGGCACGCGGCGGCACTCAATGGTGCCGTCCATGCCGGAACCGGTGCCGGTCATAGCGGTACATCTGCCAGGCATTCCAGGTGTTGTGCCACAGGATATAAAAGACCGGCCCCAGTGCGGCCATCGCTCCGGCAAACTGCAGGGCCAGACAAATCATGAGCGATGTGTTTTTCTGCCCCAGCAGTTGACTGCATTCGCGCCGGTATCGCCCCGCGGACAACTGCCGCCCGATACTGAAATTGAGAATGCACATGACCAGTGACAGCCCCGCGGTCCCCCAAAAAGCCGTCACCGAAGTTTCCGGATGATCGGCAAAATACTGCCGGGCGGTTGCCGCCAGCACAAAAAGCGCGCCACTCCACAGCAGCAGGACCGCCCACCGGAGCCGGCGGCTCAACGCCCCGATATCCGGCTTCAACCGGCGGACCGCCATGGCCGCTCCGAACGGTACCAGCAGTACCCAGCCGAGCGTCTGCCCCACCTGCCTAACGAATGCGGCCGAAAATTCACCGACCGCCACCGGCAGCAGCAGCAACAGTGCCAGAGCCACACAACAGGTGTCAAAAACGAATCCGGTCAGGGCAAATCCGGTCCGTCCGTTCAGAAACGATACCATCACCGGCGCGGCCGCTGCCGTCGGCGCGATCCCCACCCAGAAGGCCGTTGCGGCCAGATACGGCTGCTCTGGAAACAGCCACCGGCACAATCCCCACGGCACGATTCCCAACAGCAGATTGACCGCCGTCACCCGAAAATGTTCGTGGCGCAGTTTCAAATCCCGGAACGACAGCGACAGACAGGACGAAAAAACCATCAGCATCAAACTGTAACGCACGATGTTCCACGGCGGCTCCGCCAGTCGCCGGGCGGCCGGGAATCCCAGCCCCAGCAGCAGCGGGATCAGGATCAGCAGCGGCCGCACCCATATTTTCAGCATCAATCCATGACCTCCTTCCGACCGTTTTCCATACTATATCACCACTGCGCCGCAAAACAACACGCCGGCCGGTTGATTCCCGTCCGCCGCCTGACGGCAAGGCCGTTTTTTTTCATAAAAACTTGCAAAAACAACCATAACGCTGTAGATTAAAAGGAAATATCGTCTTAACATGCCAGCATCACCGGAACATACATTTTTCTGCGCCGGTGGTCAATCAAGAAAGGGAATCCGCAAGTGTCCGGCGACGATTATACCGTATTGCAGCGGCAACAGCTGTCGGAAAATGTTTTCCGGCTCAAGATCCATGCCCCGTCGGTGGCCGTTGAACGCCGCCCCGGGCAGTTCGTACTGGTTGCAGTAGATGCCGATTACGGCGAACGCATTCCCCTGACGATCGCCGATGCCGATCCGCAGGCGGGAACCATCGATCTGGTGTTTCAGAAGGTCGGATTGACCACCTCGCTGATGGCGGAACTCCCGGTCGGCAGTCATCTGGCGGCGGTCCTCGGACCGCTCGGTTGTCCCACCCATATCACCCCGCGCCGCCATGTGGTCTGCGTGGGCGGCGGTATCGGTGTGGCCCCCATGCACCCGATCGCCAAAGCCTTTCACGAAGCCGGCAGCAAAGTCAGCGTGATCGTGGGTGCGCGTTCCCGCGAACTGGTGATCCTCGAACCCGAACTGCGCGCTTTTGCCGATGAATTCATCCTCTGTACCGACGATGGATCCGCCGGTCGCAAAGCCCTGGTGACGGAACCTTTGAAAGAAATTTGCGAGCGCGAAGAACACCCCGATCTGGTCGTGGCGATCGGACCGCCGGTGATGATGAAATTCTGTACCGCCGTGGTCGAACCGTTTGCCGATATCGACATTCTGGTATCGCTCAACACCATCATGGTCGATGGTACCGGCATGTGCGGCGGCTGCCGGGTGCGGATCGGCAATGAGATCCGTTTCGTGTGCGTGGACGGCCCGGAATTCGATGGCCGGCTGGTCGATTGGGACAGCATGCTCAAACGCCTCCAGGCCTACCGCCCCATTGAACGCCGTAAACTGGAAGATCACATCTGCCGGATGGAAGCCGCCGCCGATGCACGGGAGAAAACACAGCAATGAACAATCTTGATGCGAAACAACTGGATGCCGCCGCCGTCGCGCTTCTCCAGCAGTGGCAGGCAAAACCGGAACATACCAATCAGGATCGCATGGCGATCCCGCCGCAGCCGATGCCCTGTCAGGCTCCGGAGATCCGGCGGCACAATATGGACGAAGTTTCCAGCGGCTACAGCGCGGCCCAGGCCATGCTGGAAGCCAACCGCTGTCTGCAATGCCCCACCCATCCCTGTATGGAGGGGTGTCCGGTCAAACTGCCGATCCGGGATTTTGTCGGAGCGGCCGCCCGCGGGGATTTTGACGGTGCGCTTGAGATCATCAAACAGCAGAGTCTGCTGCCGGCCATCTGCGGCCGGGTCTGTCCCCAGGAATTGCAGTGTCAGGCCCGTTGCACCGTTGGTAAAATCTTCAAAAAACCGGAATCCGCCGTGGCGATCGGCCGGATCGAACGATTTCTGGCCGACCGGGAAAAAACCGGCACTGCCCCCACGCTGCTGCAGCCGGATACCGGCAAACGCGTTGCGATCATCGGCAGCGGTCCTGCCGGGCTCGCCTGTGCCGCCGATGTCCGCCGGGCCGGACACGATGTGACGATTTTCGATGCGTTCCACAAATTCGGCGGGGTGATGCTCTACGGCATCCCCGAATTCCGCCTGCCCAAGCGGATCGTGGAGCAGGAGGTCGAACGGCTGCGGCAGATCGGCGTCAAATTTGTGCCGAATTTTCTGGCGGGCCGCACCCGCAAATTGACTGATATGCTCGAAAAAGACGGATTCGATGCCATTTTTATCGGCACCGGTGCCGGATTGCCCCATTTCATGAATATCCCCGGCGAAGACCTGATCGGGGTTTTTGCCGCCAATGAATTTCTGACCCGTTCCAATCTCATGCGGGCGTATGAACGCAGACAGGCCGCCACCCCGCTTCCGGAAATGAAACGGATCGCTGTCCTCGGCGGCGGCAATGTGGCGATGGATGCCGCCCGGACCGCGCTCCGGCTGGGGGCCGAAGAAGTGACATTGATCTACCGCCGCACCGAAGCGGAAATGCCCGCCCGGCATGAAGAAGTCCAGCACGCCCGGGAAGAAGGCGTCAATTTCCGGATGCTCTGCAACCCCAAGCGGGTGATCGGCAACGAAAACGGCTTTGTGACCGGACTGGAATGTCTGCGTTACGAACTGGGCGAAGCCGATGCCTCCGGCCGCCGCGCTCCGGTCGCCATTCCCGGCAGTGAATTTGAACTGCCGGTGGACACGGTCATCATCGCCATCGGCAACGGCTCCAATCCGCTGCTGCGGCAGACTACGCCCGGACTGGCGTTCAATGCCAAAGGCAACATTGTGATCGACGACTGCTGCCGCACCTCGATCCCGGGCATCTACGCCGGGGGCGACATCGTCAAAGGGGCCGCCACGGTGATTTTTGCCATGGGTCAGGGCCGGATCGCGGCCGCCGCCATCAATCAGCAGTTGGCAGAAGAATAACCGCAACGGTTTTTGTTTTCTCCAACCGGATTGCCAAATCCCCCTCGCCGGGTTATGGTACCACCGTAACCGTACCGGATGCACCGGAGCGCAACCAAAAAGAGGGGGTGAAAATGATTGCTGTTATTACTTGTCAATGCCGGATCGGAAGCGACACTGCCGTGCGGGAGATTGCCCTTTCCGGGGCGGCATTCCGGCGAATCCTGCAAAACCGCGGGATCGATCTGACCCGGGGCGGGGCTTCGCTTGCCGAAGCCGCCCGGCAGCGGCAGATACCGCTGGCACCGCTGTTGGAGGAACTGCAGGCGGTACCGGCCTCGGTCCCCGGCAACTGCCGGCTGCCCGACTGGCGGCACACCGGCACCCGTGAACTGGTGGATTTTCTGCAGACCAAACATCATCCGTATCTGAAATCGGAGCCGTATTTTCTGGACACCCTGTTCCGCAAAGTATTGGAGCGCAACCGGGGGGAATGGAGCCGCCGCTTCCGTCTTTACCGGGACTGGCGGGATTTGAGTGCGGCCCTTGCCACCCATTGTGAATTGGAGGAGCGGGAACTTTTCCCCCGTCTTGCCGCCGGGGAATCCGGCTGGACGGCGGCCCGGACGGCGGCTGATTTGACCGGCGAACACCGGTATTTTCTGGAACAGATGGACAGGTTGCGCCGCCGGAGCGATATGCTGGAAAACAACCGGAACGATCCGGCACTGGCATTGCTGACCGAAAGCCTGACCGCCTATCTTGACGCCTGCGAAGAACACTTTTTCTGGGAGGATTGTCTGCTTTATCCGCGGCTTGCCGATGTGATCTTGCGCCGCGGACTGCCGGCCTGACGGCCTCTCCGGCAACGGCCGCCGCGCCGTGCCGCATTCCGGCCCTGAACACGGACGGAAAAAACGCGTCTCCGCTTTACAAATGCGAAAATACCAGTATATTATTATGTACTGTTTCAAGCATTTTTCCCGCGGAAGGAACGCGCTGCATCATGTTGAATATCAAAAAACGGTGTCCCGGTGCCGATTGGAAAATCCCCTACCGGGTACTTTCGCCCGTCGGACGGTTCATCCGTATCGTCACGCTGACCGGGCGGTTTTATGTTTCCGGCCAGATCAGCCGGGAGGCGACCGCCCTGACTTACTACACGCTGTTTTCCATCATTCCGTTTGCCGCTCTCAGTTTCGGGATCGCCAAAGGGTTTGCGCTGGACAATCTGCTGCGGCGCACCCTGCAGCAGCATTTTGCCCAGCATCAGGAAACGCTGGAGTGGATCTACCGTTTTGCGGACTCCACCCTGCAACAGGCCCGGGGCGGGCTGATCGCCGGGATCGGTGTGATCTTCCTGCTGCTCACGGTGGTGATGCTGGCCTCAAATGTGGAAAATATTTTCAACAACATCTGGATGCTGCCGCCGCGCCGCAACATGGTCCGGAAATTCGGCGATTATCTGGCGGTCCTGCTGATCACGCCGCTGTTGCTGGTCCTGCTGGGCGGCAGTTCCGTGGCGACCCATTCGCTCATCAACAATCTTGCCATCTGGCTGCCGGGGCCGCCGACCACCCAGAAACTGGTGGTGGAACTGATTTGCGGAAGCGTGCCGTATGTGATCAGCTGGGCGATCTTTTCGTCTCTTTATGCCTGGCTGCCCAACACGCGGGTCGGCATCGTACCGGCTCTGACGGCGGGTATCCTGGTGGGAACGGTATTCCAATTGCTCCAATCCTCGGTCCTGCTGATCCAGATCGGGCTGTCCCGTTACAATGCCATCTACGGCAGTTTTGCCCTGCTTCCGCTGTTGCTGATGTGGATGCAGTGGTCCTGGCGGCTGATCCTTTTCGGGGCGGAATTATCCTTTGTCATGCAATATGCCGGCAGCGGCAGATTCGAGGTAGCGGATCTCCGGATCAGCCACCGGGAACGGCGGGAATATCTGCTGGAGGCAACCCGTCAGGTGGCGTTGCGCTACGCCCGGGGTCAGGGGGCGACATCCGTGGAGGAACTCTGTCAGGCCATGGGGATCGCCGCATTCCGGGTCAGCGAACTGCTGAATGAACTGGAGGAGGCCGGGGTGCTGCTGGCCATTCCGCGCAGTCAGGATTCGGCCGTCTATGTCCCTGCATTCCCGGCGGATCAACTTACGCCGATGCTGGTTTTGTCGCGCCTTGATTCGCTGGGCGACGACCATCTTTACCCCGACGAAACCGCCATGGCACCGATCCGGGAGGTCTGCAACAGCATGGAACAGGCCATGAGCGAAGCCGACGGTAACCGCCCCCTGATCCAGATAACCGCACCCAAAGCCGGTTGAACCGGCATGGAGTTTCTGATATGAATGACGATAAAAAACGCAAACAACCGATTTACCGGACCGACATCCACGGTCACACCGTGCTGATCTGCCCGAATTGTTTTGAAAAACTGCAGCCGGCGGATGTGGAAACCTATCCCTACTGCCCCTACTGCAACTACCGTCTGCCGGTCGATGAACAACTCGAAGAATTCATCCTTGAACCGGTCATCCACTCCTGGGTGAGCAAAACCTACCCGGGATTCTGAAGGATCGTTTGATGATGAAATACCGGTTCCCATTGCGGTTGAAGGCGGCATTGTGGGGGGGAGCGGCGTTGATCACCGGCCTGCTTCTGCTGATGCACACCAGCCTCCGGGTGGATGTTTCCCTGACCGATGCTCCCCATGTCGAGGTCAGGGCGTCCTATGATGAACGGAATTTCTTCTGGCCGGTATCGGTTTACGGCGATCAGCGTCACCTGTATCTGCCGCTGTATGATTATCCCCGTTTCCAGAAACCGCTCCGGCTCTATTTTGAACCGGAGGGCGATACGGATTACGGCATCCGGCAGATCTCGGTCGGCCGGACCAAAATCCCCGCGCCGCAGTTAATGAAAAAATTTCTTCCGCTGCGGATGCTTTATCCCAAAGCCGACGGTTCCATGCGCCCCGCCGCCCCGGATCAATCGTTCATCATTGCCATGTATGCGGATATCACCCGCATCATTCACCGGCAACTGCTGCTCCGCAATACCTTGCTGGTGCTGTTTGTCTTTTGCAGTGCGGCCTGGCTTTTTACGCTCCGGCCGGTGTTCCGCCGGGCCTGGCGGCAGAAAAAACGCTTCTACCGCAACTTCTTCCGCATCCAACTGCTGCTGACCGGGATCGCCGGCGGCGCATTGCTGATCTGCCAGCTGCATTCCGTCGGCACGCGGCTCGGCTGTTTTCCGCCGCTGCCGGTGGTGCTGAAACTGGCGGCGGGGTTGGTACTGGAACTGGCCGTACTGCAGGGAATCAGCCGGTTGATCGGGCTCCGCCGCTGGTGGAACCGTGTTCCGGTCTATCTGCTGACCGGACTTGCGATCCTTCTCTACGCCGGTCAGATCGGGTCGCTGGTCATCGGCGGCGAAACGCTGACGCTGGCGGCACTGGAAAATATCGTTGTTATGGACGACCTGAACCTCCCGTGGTGGATCTACGCCGCCACGATCGGGGGATTGCTCGTTCTTTTCGGCCTTCCGGTGTGGGCGGGGGAACGGGACCGGTATGGCAGCAAACAGCCCCGTTTTTCACCGGTGCTGACCGGATTGGTGCTGATATCCGGGTTTTACCTGTGGATACAGCACGACCGTCTGCCCGCTTATGATTACCGGTATTCGCCGGTGCCGCTGGCGGAACTGACCTCCCGGATGCGCGCCGCTTGGCTGGCTCCGTCTGTCAGTGCGGACAACGGTGATCTGGAATCGGTCTTTTTCAAAGACACGGTGGCACCGCCCCTGCCATTCCCGGTCAAAAATGAATGCCGGAAACCCAATCTTATGGTTTTCTTTTTTGAAGGCATCTCGGCGCGTCTGCTCGGCTGTTACGGCGGCAAACGCCCGGATCTCACACCGGCATTCGACCGCTTTGCCCGCCGTCCGGATGTGATGCAGGTACAGCGTTATTACAACCACACCGCCTATACCTACCGGGGGATCTTCGGGCAATGCAATTCGGCGATAGCCGGGGTCGGTGCGGAGACAAAATTCGATGACAAACGCACCCTGCCGGGGCTTCCATCCATTCTGCGGGACAATGGCTACGATACGGTGTTTTTCTATTCCCAGCGGCATGAACTGGACAAAATGCTGGAAAAATTAGCGTTCCGTGACCGGTATAATTTCCGCCGCATCCATCAGGAAAAACTGGCGGATTTCCCCATCAACGACACACTGCAGTATATCTCTGACGATGAACTTTTTGATGCCCTGATCAACTGGTTCAAACGCCGTCCGGCAGACAGCGCGCCGTTTTTTGCGGGATTTTACAATTTTGAAACCCATTCGTTCATGGCATCGCCCCGCAAATCGACCCGGTTCAATCCGGCCAATCCCAATGTCACACTGGATCAACTGCACCACCTGGACAAACAGTTCGACCGGTTCATCAAGTGGTTCATGGCATCGCCCTACGCCCGGAACACGGTCCTGATCGTCACATCCGATCATGCTCATTACCACGGAGATGCGCCATTTGTCCAGTTGATGAAATCGGAACCGGATTACCAGAGTCTACCCTTTGACCGCATCCCGCTGCTGATCTATGATCCGGGTCATCAACTGCCGAAACAATGGGATGCCCGGTGCGGCAATTCGCTGGACTTTGCGCCGACGGCACTTCAACTGCTGGGCATTCAACAGGCCCGCAATGCTTTTCTCGGCGAATCGCTGTTTTCCCGCACCCGCAATTACAGCATTGCGGCCGGTGGTGACAGTTATTTTCTGATCCGCAACAACCGTCTGAAACCCATTCTGGAAACGGACCGGCCGGAACCGGATATTGCTGCTCTGCTGAAACGGTATCAGGATTTCTGCCGCTTTGTTCAAGTCAAATAAACAACCATATACACGACCCAATCAATCAAGGAAAAAAATGAAACGACTGCTGTCCATTCAAGACATCTCCTGTATCGGCAAATGCTCCCTGACCGTGGCATTGCCCATCATTTCCGCCGAAGGCGTGGAAACGGCCGTACTGCCGACCGCGGTACTCTCGACCCACACCGCATTCAAGGGCTTCACCTTCCGGGATCTGACCGGCGATCTCCGCGCCATTGCCGCGCACTGGAAACAGGAGGGCATCAAGTTTGATGCCATCTACACCGGGTATCTCGGATCGTTTGAACAGATCGAGATCGTGTCGCAGATCATCGAAGATTTCCGCACCCCGGAAACACTGATCTTTGTCGATCCGGCCATGGGTGACAACGGCAAACTTTATGTGGGATTTGATGCGGCATTTGCCAAAGAAATGGGATTCCTGTGCAACCAGGCCGATGTGATCGTGCCCAATCTGACCGAAGCCGCCGCCATGCTCGGCATTGCCTATCCGGGTGACAACTGCCCGCGGGAGGAATACGAAAACATCCTCCGTATGCTCTGCAGCCGCGGTGCCAGACAAGCTCTGCTCACCGGTGTGCCGGACGGCACCGACCGGCTCGGGGTCCTGGCATTGAATGGCGAAACCGGCAATTTCTCGGAATATTACCGGGAACGCATCGCCCGGAGTTTCCACGGTACCGGCGATGTGTTTGCCAGTGCCTGTGCCGGTGCCATGACCCGTGGGGCATCGCTCCCCGATGCCATGAAGCTGGCCGTTGATTTTACGGTCGACAGCCTCCGGGCGACCGTTGCCTATCCGGATCACAACTGGTATGGCGTGGATTTTGAAACGGCCGTTCCGGCGTTGATCCACGGGCTCGATGCCATTCTCAAAAAATAACGCATCCGCTATGGAATTCGATACCGTTCAACTGGATGGCCGCGCCCATGCGGCGGCCACCCTGCCGATGACCCATGGCGTGCTGTTGGTCATCTACGCCCCCAAAGGCGTACTCGGTTGCGGCTACCTGTCGCTGGCGGCGGCTGAAAAATTCAGCGATCCGCTGGCGATCGTGACCGGGGTACGCACCTACGATGACATGTTGCGTGCAGAAATAAAGCAGGTCTCCACCGCGGCGGCGGCACTCGGTGTCAAACCGGGCATGACCGGCCGCGAAGCCCTGCTGATGATGCAATGATTTTTACCGGAAAATAAAACCACAGGAGACAATATCATGGTCCGTCACATCATTCTCTGGAAACTCAAAGACATGCCGGAAGCGGAAAAAGCGACCGTCAAAGCCAATATCAAATCCGGCCTGGAAGGGCTGATGGGAACCATTCCCGGACTGACCGCCATTTCAGTCAAAACCAACGGCCTGGCCAGTTCCAATGCCGATGTGATGCTGGACAGCGCGTTCACCGATGAAGCCGCGCTCAAAGGCTACGCCGTCCATCCGGCACATGTAAAAGTGGCGGACACGTATGTCCGCCCCTTTACCGAAATCCGTCTCTGCCTCGATTTCGAGGATTGATCCGGATTATTTTTTGACCTGCTGATACCGGTCCAGAGCCTGCTGCGCACAGCGGCGGGCTTTTTCCACCCGGACCGGATCAAGATCGGCGGGCCGGAATGTGATCTCATCCACCTTGCGGTCGAAGAGGAAGGCGAACCAGAGACACGCCTGCATGTAATCGCCATGCCGGTTCAGGTGGATCATATCCACGCTGAGTTTGCGTTCACCCTTGACCGGTTTCCCCCAGCCCAGACCGCCCACCATGTCGGTGGTTTTCGGCAGTTCGGCAGGGTACTTGAACTGCGCCATGAATTCAGGGGTCATCACCGGGAACTGCAGCGGGTTGTCTTCGCGGCTGATCTGCACGGCCAGCCCCGTCGGCACGACCCGGAATTTGTTGGCTTCGGCCAGATTGCGGTAATTGGCCGCCAGCCGGTCGAACATTTCCTGCTGGGAAATGCCCCAACTGTTGGCGGTGCCGCTGTGCAGCCGGGCATCGCCGTCATTGTAACTCCAGGTCTGCTGGATGATGATCTCCGCCTGCGGATTGGTTTCGCGGATAATCGCGATCAGTTTATCCGCCCAGGGCTGATAGGATTCGGGCCGCCAGCTCAAGTGACTGGCCTGCTGGATCGAAATGATATCCCATTTTTCTTTGGTGAGCAATTCGTGGAGTGAACTCCACTTCATCTTGATATTGAGATACGGCCGGTGCTTCGGATTGGCCTTGGAGCGTTCATATTCCGTGATGTGCCGCTGCAGATAACAGCCGCCGATGTGGGCGATCTCCAACTGCAGATCACAGCCCGGGACCGATGCGGCGACTGCGGGCAGATAACGGCGGCAACTCCAGGCGAAACTGTTGCCGACCATCAGCACTTTGAGCGGTTTTTGCGTATTGGGACAGGTATGCTGACAGCCGCAGGCGGCGAGCAGCGCAAAAAAAGCGGCTGTGATCTTGTGCAGGGGTCGGTTCATTTGGATATCCTTTCTTTTGGTTTTGCCATCCGGGACCTGCCGGTCGGTAAATGTTTCAGAAAAATATCACGACTTCCGGCAAAATGCAAGCGGTATCCGTGTTTTTATTCCGACAGCGGGGCGATCAAACGCTCTTCACAGAAATAACGCCACAACGGGGCCGCCATCAATGCCTGCAGGATCTCCCCCTGCTGCAGCAGCTCCGCCACTTCCGCCGGCGGCATCAGATGGACCGAGAACATTTCCCCTTCGTCCAGCGACTGGGGGGCCAGCAGCGACACCCCCTCCGCCAGAAATGTGTGGGTCCGGTTGGCGTGTGTCGCCGGATTGGCGGACAATGTCATGTAATGCCGCCAGCGGCCGCCGCCGAAACCGGTTTCCTCCAGCAATTCCCGCCGGGCCGCCGCCAGCAGATCGGCATCCGATGATTCACAGGTCCCCGCCGGTAATTCAAAGGATGTTTCGCCCGCCGCATGACGGTATTGCCGGATCATCACAAATGCGCCGTCCTCTGTCCGGGCGATGATATTGACCCACTCCGGATATTCCCACACATAATAGCGGGGGATCCGGCGGCCGTCGGGCAATTCCAGCGATTCTTCGCGGACCGTATGCCACGGATCGCGGGCAAGATAACGGCTGCTCAAACATTTCCAGCCGTCCGGCAGTCCCCGTTCACCCATAATGATTCACCTCCCGCGCCGGTCAACGATCCGGTTGAGCCGTTCCAGTGCCAACAGCATGGGCACGACAAACAGCAGCAGAAAAAATGGAAATATCCACAAATCGAGCCGTTGCGCCAGCCATCCGAAAACCGGCGGCGTGATCGTGGCCCCGGTATAGGCACTGGCCATCTGGATACCGACGATCGCCTGGGAATTTTCCGCTCCGAAATTGGCCGGGGTGGCATGGATGATCGCCGGATAGATCGGCGCGCAGCCGAATCCGAGCAACAGCAGTCCGCCCAGTGCGGCCGCCTCCACCGGCAGCATCACCCCGATCAGCCCGATCAGCACCAACCCGACACCGATCCGGATCATCCACCGGTCGCCGACCCGGTTGGAACAGAAACCGCTGAGGAACCGTCCCGTCAGGATCCCGATAAAAAACATCGCCCCCCAGCGTGCCGCCATGGCCGGGTCCATCCCCCGGTCAAACGCCAGATAGGAGCAGGACCACAGAATGGCCGTGTGTTCCATGGCGCAGTAACAGAAAAATCCCAGCAGTACCATCGGCACCCCGGGGATACGCCACGCCGCTTTCACCCCGCAACACGGCACCCGGTCCGCCGTCCCGACAGCCGCCGGCGGGGTCGCTTTGCGCCACAACGGCAGAGACAACAGTAAAACCGCCACCAGGATCACCTGCAGACACCCCACGATCCGGTATCCGGCCTGCCAACCGAGTTGATGTTGCAGACAGCCGCTCATGATGTAAGGACTGATCGCCACCCCCACGCCCCAGAAACAATGCAGCCAATTCATGTGACGGGAGGTGTAATGCAAGGCCACATAGTTGTTCAGCGCGGCATCCACGCCGCCGGCACCGATCCCGTAGGGGACCGCCCAGCAGCACAGCATCCAGAACCGGTCTGAAACCGAAAATCCCAGCAGGGCAACGGCCGTCAACAGCACACTGCCGGCTGTCAGCAGGCCGGTACCGAACCGGCGGTTCAGCGTGTCCGACATCAGACTGGAAACCACCGTGCCGCAGGAGATGATAAAGGTGATGATCCCCGCGCTGTCAAACGATACCCCCATGGCGGGATGGAGTTCCGGCCACGCCGCCCCCAGCAGGGCATCGGGCAGCCCCAAACTGATAAATGCCAGATAAATGACCGGCAACAGCAAAAACAACGGCATCGGGGTCATTCTCCGTCTTCGTCCCCGATTACCTGACAGCCGCCCAGCAGTTCCGGGTGGTTCCGCATGGAATCCGCATCGGTGATCGCCCGGATCACCCGGCACGGCACCCCGGCGGCCAGCGATCCGGCGGGGATATCGCGCGTGACCACCGCGCCGGCGCCGATCACGCAGTTGTCGCCGATGGTGACACCGGGGCAGACGGTCACGTTGGCGCCGAACCAGCAATTACTGCCGATCCGCACCGGTTTGGCGTAGCAGAACCGTTTGCGTTCCCCCTCTGCGGAAAGCATCAGCCGCCGCTCCGATGCCACCAGCGGATGCAGGGGCGTTACGATGGTCAGATTCGGACCGAAATTGTTGTCATGTCCGATCTCCACCGGAGCATCGTCCTGGATCACGGTGTGGTAATTGAAAAAATTGCTCGCCCCGATCCGGGTATGCACGCCGTAGTGGAAAAACACCGGTCCCTGAAAAAAGGTCCCGTCGCCGATTTCCCCCAGCATTTCCGCCAGCAGGCTCTGCCGTTCTTCCACCTGATCCTCGGTCAATGCGCTGTACCGGGCACTCAATTTGTGCGAACGCAATTTCATGGCCCGCAATTCAGGATCGCCCGGGCAGAAAAGCACGCCGCGGAAAATCCGTTCCTCCTCGTTCATCGTTTCACCCTTTCCGGTTGGTTGGCATGGATACGGTCAACTAATATACCCGAAACGCGCCGCTTGTCAATCGCAGGAGGGGTTGCAAAACGCGGCGCGCGGTGCTATATTCCGTGTGTCTGTCATCCAGGAGGGAGATCATGTTGAAGAAACTTTTTTCGGTACTGTTCGCGGCGCTCGCGCTGCTGACCATGACGGCGTGGAGGGATCTGAATTACGCCCGCCCCGGAAACTGGTTCATCCGCGAAAGCGGCCGCGAAAATGCCGTTTACGATGTCTTCTACCTCTACCCGACGCTCTTCGCGAGCCGCGAGACCGCGTTGATGTCGCGCGACGACGAAGCGGTGATGAAGAAAGCCGCCGCCTTCGTCCGCGCCCAGACCGGGATCTTCGGCGGCGACGCCCGGATCTTCGCCCCCTTCGTGCGCCAGCTGGAGTTCCACCGCGCAATCGCCGTGCTCGACCGGCCGCCGATGGAGACCGAACTGCGGAAAGGCATCTTCGACGCACGCCGCGCCTTCCGCTTCTACCTCGAACACGACAACGGCGGGCGGCCCTTCATCCTTTTCGGCCACAGTCAGGGGGCGGTGGAACTCTACGAACTCCTGCGGCAGGAAACGGCGATCTCGCCCCGCACGGGCTTCGTGGCGGCGTACCTCCCCGGCTTCCGGCTGACCGCGGCACAGGTGGCCCGCGACTTCGCCGGGCGCGGCATCGCCCCCGCCCGCGGCGCCGACGACCGGGGCGTGCTCGTGGTCTGGAACACGCAGAACGCCGAGGCGCGCGATTCCCTCTTCACCGGGCCCGGCACGCTCTGCATCAATCCCCTGAACTGGCGGACCGACGGCACCCCCGCCCCCGCCGCCGCCAACCCCGGTGCCTTCTTCTACGATTACCGCGACGGTTCCAGCCGCTTCGTCCCCGGCTTCTGCGGTGCCCGCGTTGATCCCGCCCAAGGGGCGCTGATCGTTGATCTTCCCTCCAACGGGGCCTACGACGCCAAGGGGATGATGGGCGCGGGCGTCTTCCACATGAACGACGTGTGGTTCTTCGCGGAGGCACTGCGGCGCAACGCCCTGACCCGCGTCCGCGCGCCGCTCCCGACATCGCCGTGACCCCGGCGGCTTGAAAAAACGCGCCGCCCGATTATATTGAAGGTGTCATTCTCCATTTCAATCTTCAAGGAAAGGATCGGCAAAATGGACAAACTGCGGGCGGGCGTTATCGGCCTCGGTATGGGCGGCAATCATTTGCGCGGCTATCTGGAACATCCCGATGTGGAGGTCGTGGCGATCGCTGACCGGCGGGATGACCGCCGTGCGCTGCTGCCCGGACAATACCCAACCTTCAACGGCAAAATCTATCACGAAGGCATCGAAATGATTCGCCATGAACAGTTGGATATCGTATCGGTCGCCGTCCCCAACAACCAGCACAAAGATCTGACCATTGCCGCACTGGAATCCGGGGCCAATGTTCTCTGTGAAAAACCCATGGCCATGAACACCGCCGAAGCGCAGGAAATGCTGGATACCGCCAAACGCTGCGGCAAAAAACTCGGTATCGATTTCTCCTACCGCTTCACCCCGCAGTCCCGCGCCATGAAGGAACTGGTGGAGTCCGGAATCCTCGGCAATATCTATTATGCCCGTACGGTGTGGCTCCGCCGCCGCGGCATCCCCGGCATGGCAAAAAACAATTTCAACACCAACTCCGGTGCGCCCATGGGATCGTGGTTTTTCAACAAAGCGGAATCCGGCGGCGGCCCGCTGATCGATCTGGGGGTACACCGGTTGGATCTGGCATTATGGCTGATGGGATATCCGGAACCGTCCTGCGTCATGGGAAGCACCTACTGTGCGCTGGCACCGGAGCTGACCAGGCGGCAGGGGCTGGATTACACGGTCGAAGATTTTGCCTGCGCCATGATCAAGTTCAAAAACGGAGCCACACTGGAACTGGATGCCTCGTGGGCCTCGAACATCAGGGAAAATGAACAGATGTCCACCCGTCTGTTGGGAGAAAAAGGCGGGCTGTATCAGTACAACCTGAATGAAACCTACCGTTACGATGTGGAATTGTATCAGGAAATCGACGGCCGTCAGTACGACACCAAACTCCACACCCCGTGTCCGGAGCCACCCGGTGCATTCCAGCTCTTTGTAGATGCCGTCCGGGACGACACGCCGTTTCTGGTACAGCCTGAAGAAGGCGTGACCGTCATGCGCCTGCTGGATGCGATCTACGAATCCAACCGTACCGGCAAACCGGTAATCTTCTGATCCTGCCTATAAATCAATCTCCAATATTCAAAAGCAGAAAGGAATCACTACATCATGAGCACCTGGAATCTGAACATCGACACCTACCGCGACAAAGTCCTCGGCTGCTGGGCCGGTAAAAACATCGGCGGCACGCTGGGGACCCCTGTGGAAGGCCAGCGGACGATGCACGACGTTTCGTTCTACCTCCACGATGTCAATGGAGCCCCCCTCCCCAACGACGACCTTGACCTGCAGTTGATCTGGCTCAATGCCGTGGAACGCGAAGGTATCAACCACATCACCCCCCGGCTGCTGGGCGAATACTGGGTCAACTTTATCGTCGGCCCGTGGAATGAATACGGGGTCGGGGCAGCCAATATCCGCAATGGTTTTTATCCGCCGCTCTCCGGTCAGGTGAACAACCAACGCTGGCACGCCAGCAACGGTGCGTGGATCCGTTCTGAAATCTGGGCCAGCATGTTCCCCGGTTCCCCGGCCAAAGCGGCCCATTATGCGTGGATGGATGCCTGCTGTGATCATTGCGGCGACGGGATCTATGCGGAATTGTTCACGGCCGCGCTGGAATCGGCGGCGTATGTGGAAAACGACCTGCGGAAACTGATCAACATCGCTCTGGCCCATATTCCGGCCGACAGCCGCGTTGCCCGCTCCGTCAATCTGGTCTGCGACGCCTACGACAAAAAGATCCCGTACCGCGAAGTCCGCGAAATGGTGGTTCAGGACAGTGCCGATCTCGGCTGGTTCCAGGCTCCGGCCAATGTGGCGTTTGGCATCATCGGTCTGCTTTACGGCGAAGGCGATTTTGAAAAAGCCATCTGCTACGCGGTCAACTGCGGCGACGACACCGACTGCACCGGCGGTCTGGCAGGGGCGGTCATGGGCATCCTGCTGGGGGCCGCCAACATTCCGGAAAAATGGATGAAACCCATCGGCAACAGCATCTGCACCATGGCGATCAATCCCATGTGGCTGGTGGTTCCGGAAACCATCGAAGAATTGACGGAACGGGTGATCCGGACCGCCCGGCGGAATGCGTTTGACGACCACACCCTGCCCCGCATCAGCAGCGATCCCACCAGCATCACCGAAGCCGATATCGCGGCTCTCGCGGAATTGCCCGATGCGGTCCGGATCGATCTGTGGGAACGCCCCTCCAACGAAATGACCTACGATCTGCCGTTTGCCAAACTGACCGTGCGCTACAACGACGGTGCGGCGGTCCGCCCCGGCGACACCTTCAGCCTGACATTCCAACTCTGCTCCCGCGCCTACACCAATCAACTCCTGCACGGCACCTTGCAACTGCCGGAGGGCTGGAGCAGTTCATCGCCGGGCTTCATTCTGCGGCAGGCCTGCAGTGCCACCACGCTGACGGTCACCGCCGGGGCATTCAGCAAAAACATGATGTACATCCCGTTGGAACTGGAACAGACCGACCGCATGGTCCCGCTGCGGGTCTATCTGCCGGTGCAGTTCGCCGACAACACCGAACTGGATACCCTGCCCAACGAACTGCTGCATACGGAGATCAATATTCTGCAGGCGTTTGACTGGGATCGCCAGAAGCAGAAACGCATCAAGGATTCCCTGAAAAAATAACGTTCCGTACAACATAAAAGGGCTGTTGCAAAACCTCAAAAAAAGGTGAGCAACAGCCTTTTTCTATATGTTTGAGCTGAATATGTGAGATTTTATAAAAAGAGTTGGAATTGCTGTTATCGTCACCGGCAAAAGCAATTCCGCTTGGCAACAGCCTCTTTTTTGCGCCGGGAACAGATGATGTCCGGCGGTTCCGGTCAAAAGCCGAAATCCGCCATCAACCGCTGCGCCCGTTCAATTTCGTCGGGGGAAACCCGGAGCCAAGCGTGGACATTTTCCGGATGTTTCAGCGCGCGCAACGCCGGTTCCACATTGTTCAGCGTACCGAGCAGCTGGAGTTTCATCCCGCGGTCTTCGATATCGCTCAACACCTCCGGCCATTCACGCTGGGGCGGCTGACCGTCGCCGGGGATCCACTGGATACCGCCGAGCCCCCGGATCTGCGCCAAATGCGGGATATGCCCCAACTGATTTTTGCCGTCCAGATGATAAAAACTGTGATCCAGTTCATCGGCCAGTGCCTGCAGTTCCGGCTGGACAAATTCGGCAAACATGTCCGGCGAGATCATGTAGGAAAAATCTGACTGGAGCATGTAGGTCGGGCCCGCCCCCATAATCGCGGCCCAGCAGCTGCGGGGACCACGCCGCATGGCATCAAAATGGCGGTACGCCTCCAGCCACGCGATCCGTTCTTCGCGCACCAGCCGTTTGATTTCGTCCGGGGAATCCAGCAGATCCATCAGGAGGTCCTGGGTCCCGCGCAACGATGCCAATACATCCAGCACGCCGCCGAGGTCGGTCATGCCCGCCACCATGGGCGTACCTTCAAACATCTGATCGGCGGTCTGATAAAAATCGGCCAGCCATTTGGCCCAGTCGGTTTCGGGGTTGAAACGGATGGCGATCTCTTCCAAATCCTTATCTTTGAATACACCGGGGGAAAACCAGACGGTCTCTTTGGCCGCCATCCCTTCGCCGCCGACCATGGCGGCCAGCACCCCGGCACCGAAATTCATCCACATCAGGGGGAAACCGTCGCCGAGATACTGGAATGCCCGCATCTGCGCCAGATGCTCCTCCAAAATCTGCTGTACCGGCATCTGACGCGGATACAGCGGCAGAAAATTTCTGGGAGCATAACCGTTGCCGGAAAGAGCCGGTGCCGGCGGATGCACGACACAATGAAAAATGGGCCTCCCCAATTCGCCTTTCCACCATGCTTCGTTGCTGGCTGTGATTGCCGCCAGATCGACCTCCTGAAAACTTTTCACCTGCTGCATATATGTCCCCTTGAGATACCGGTTGAAAACGATGATAACATATTCCGGAAATGCAGAAAAATCTTCCTTGTATTTCTCATTTTTTTGCTCTGCATTGTCATTTTACAATAAATGCCCCCAGCGTCAAAAGCAAATGATCGGAATCATTTTCTGCCGGAAAAATCGGCCCGGCCGAGTGTCGGCTTCAAAATGTCGCGCCCGCCTCGTTGGGCGGGCTTGATCGGGGGGAGATGCAACAGCCCAACTAAAGACAGAATAAATTTGCAATATTCCACTTGCAATGTTCCATTTACCGCACTATTTTTTACGAGAAAACGCCTCAAAGAAGCAACTTATACCCGGTCATGGTGTAAGATCTGCTCTTTTTGCGGCAGTTGGTTTGATATTGAGTTCTTAATACAGTTAAGGAGATTTTTATGACACCCCGGAAAAAATGTTTTGCGGTCCTGCTCTTCACTCTGGGGGGGATGTTGTATGCCAATGATTATCTGACGATCGTTGACACAACGGAAAAGTGGCTCAGAAGAGAATATACGCCCGGAAGTATGGCGTTGCTGATCGCCTATGAGCAAATGAACACAATCCTGCGGAATCCCCAACTTTCCCGGGAAGAAAAGATCCAGCAGTTGCAGAAGGAATTCCCCAAAGCATTTCAGGCGGAGGAAAAACCACGGATCTTTCAGAAGCCCGCTGCACAGGATCTCAACAAAAGTGTGGAATGGCTCCAGAAAGCGGCGGAACAGGGACAGGCAGAGGCACAATGCCTTTTGGGGACTTGTTATGAATTGGGCATTGGTGTGAAAAAGAACCTTGCCGAAGCCACAAAATGGTTCAAAAAAGCAGCAGAACAGGGACTTCCTGAAGCGCAAGTCAGGCTGGGTGCTTGCTACATCACAGGCGAAGGCGTGGAGCAAAACCTTACCGAAGCCACAAAATGGTTCAATAAAGCAGCAGAACAGGGCCTTGCAGAGGCACAATACGAGTTGGCGCTTTGCTACGCCAGAGGCGAAGGCGTGGAGCAAAACCTTACCGAAGCCACAAAATGGTTCAAAAAAGCAGCAGAACAAGGACTTCCTGAAGCGCAAGTCAGGCTGGGTGCTTGCTACATCACAGGCGAAGGCGTGGAGCAAAACCTTACCGAAGCCGTGAAATGGTTCAATAAAGCGGCAGAACAAGAGCTTCCAGAGGCACAATTTGCTCTGGGTGCTTGCTACGCCGAGGGCGTGGGCGTGAAGCAAAACCTTGCCGAAGCCGTAAAATGGTTCAAAAAAGCAGCAGAACAGGGACTTGCAGAGGCACAATACGAGTTGGGCCTTTGCTACATCAAAGGCAGTGGCGTGGAGCAAAATTTCTATGAAGCCGTGAAATGGTTCAATAAAGCGGCAGAACAAGAGCTTCCTGAGGCACAATTTATTCTGGGTGCTTGCTACATCACAGGCGAAGGCGTGGAGCAAAACCTTACCGAAGCCGTGAAATGGTTCAATAAAGCAGCAGAGCAGGGACACGCAAAGGCGCAAGCCTTTCTGGAAAAATGCTACGCCAATGGCGAAGGCGTGGAGCAAAACCCTGCCGAGCCGGATCTGGATCTGCCGAAACTGCCCAAAAAAGTTTCTGTCAAAGAACCGAAACTCAAGCTGCCGCCGGTACCCAAGACCCGGGAATTGACCAACAACCCCAAGAAAAAACCGCCGACCAGCCGCAACAAAAACGAACTGGTCCCGATCGGCAACAAAAATACCGCCCAGCGGCACGGCCAGACCCCGTCCAACACGGCTCAGGGCGGCCCGGGACAGAACGATCGCTACACGGCTGTGCTGTCCCAGTTTCTGAAGGTGAAATGGCAGGAATATTCGCCGTCGCTGGCCAATTTGCGCGATGATGCCACGGTCGGAGTCAAACTGGTGATCTCGCCGGAGGGGCGGTTGATCAGC
>JAFQLP010000018.1 GCA_017414565.1 Lentisphaeria bacterium
CAAAGGCATTGAAGCCTCCAGCAGTTACACCAACTGGACGATTTTGCTGATCCCGTTCAAATCGCACGATATGCCGCTGCAGATCCGCGAAGGCAGCCAGACCCAGTTTGACATGGATCACGGCAGTATCTGATCGGTTTTCACTGTATCCGGAAAGGTTCAAATGCGGTCGCGCATTTGGACCTTTTTTTTATGGCCGGGTGTTTTTTTGTGCGCCGCGGTTGCAAACGGCCGCGCGGCGGTGTACTCTAATGAAAAGTTCATCAAAAGGAGCAACTATGAAGATCGACGGCAGAACGGTGACGGATGAAAAAGAGATCCTGGCAGCCCTTCAACAGGAATTTGACGAACGATGCGAATTTGTGATCCTGGAGGACGGGGCGGATTTCATGCAGACCGCCGGTGGCGAACTGGAATACCGGTGCGGGGAAAAACAGTTCCGTGTCAGCGATGCTCCGGTGGATCAGGAAAAGATCCGGGCCGCGTTTCTTTCGTATTTTCGCGGTGACGGCAGTTATTTGCGCGATTTTGAGTGGGAAGAGTTTGCCATTCCCGGCATGTGGGATGAATTGAATGCGGTCGTCGGGAAAGGGCTGTGGAGCCGGATCAAAGCGTTTTTTGCCGGATGATCCGCGATCCGTACTGACTGCGGAAAGAATGTGGCAACTGGTTGGATAGGAAGCGTTTGCTTTGGGCGTTTGCGGTTTTTGCCGGTATGGTTTCCGGGTGTTTCGGTATCATGGTGCTGATCTCCGTCCGGAATGGCGCGCCCCCGCAGGAAACACGCCGGGGGGATGATGCCGTTTTCCATTTTGTGCCGGATGCGGCGGCGGTTTGCGCGGCGGATATCACTTTGAGGGCGGCTGACCGGCGGCGGCCGGTACCGTGTCGGCCGGGGCTTCCGGCGGGGCGGCGGGAACGGACGGGATCACGGTAAAGATCAGCCCGGCAACGATCAGCAATGTGCCGATGATTTTGGGGAGGGAAAGTTTTTCGTGCAGCAGTACGACCCCCATGGTCACGCCCATCGGCAGACTCATCTGGCGGAATGCCTGCAGAAAACTCACATTGGTGACAAAGTTCATGGCCACCAGCACCAGCAGATATGCCGCGCCGGAAAAAATCCCGCACAGATAGGGGGCGGAAAGGCGGCAGCTCCGGCGCAGATCGGCTTTTTCCCGCGGCGAAAAAAGCACCATCAGCAGCAATACCAGCGTCAGTCCGGCTTCCATCAGGCACAGATAGGCGCACAACGCCAACATGCCGGACGGGGCCGCATGGTTTTTCAGGATGGCGATGGCCAGATTATCCACCACCGTATAACCGGTCGTGCCGATGGCGGCCAGCAGGATTGAGCCGGATACCGTGCGGAGAAAATTCTGCCATGTCAGGGTCTGGAGTCCGGTCTGCGGCAGCAGGACACAACCCGCCGCTACAATGGCAAAACCGATCCAGGAAAAAAGCCCCGGTCGCTGGCCGATCCCGAACAGCATGGTCGTTACCGCCACCAGCAGGACCGGCAGGGCGCGGGCCAGCGGATAGGCAATGGAAATATCCTGTTTGCGGTAGGCCCCGGCAAGGCCGACAACGGCCAGCGTTTCAAAGAGGATACTGCCGGCCAGCAGCAGCCAGAATGACCGCCCCAACTCCGGATACGGGATGCCGGCCAGAAAAAGAAAAGGGATCGTCAGAATGGCGATCGTGCCGTTGACAACCACAAAAAAAGCGATGGTGGGATGGTTCGCCTTGCTCAAAAAATTCCATCCGGCATGCATGAATGCCGAAATCAGGATCAGCAGAAAAGCCGTTATGCTCATGGAAATATCCTTGGTATAATGCCGCATCGGAGCCGTTTTCTGAATGACAATATAAAGCAAAAAAAGGAGAAAAGCAAGGAAGATTTTTCCGCATCCCCGGAATATATTATCCCGCCGCAGCAGAAAGCCATGCCATTGCTGCGGAAATCGCCGGATTGGCCGGATGGCCGGTTGCAAAAACGGGCTGTTCATGCTATACTATCAAAAATGTTGTGTCGCATATTCAAGGGAGATTTTTTATGGATCGGAGAACCAATTTTTTGCGGATGTTGCGTTTTGAAACGCCGGAGTCCATTCCGATGTCGTTCTGCATCAACTATGCCAGTTATGCGTATTACGGCGAGGCTTTTCTGCGGGAGCAGATGGCCGCACATCCGTATCTTTTTCCCGATTATGACGATGCCGCATTCAAACTGTCGAATCCGGGTTTCAACAGCAGCAAAGATGTGCCGTGGCGGGATTTTTGGGGTTCGCTCTGGGAAACCGATACGGAGGGCATTTGCGGCGTTATCACCGATTTTCCGCTGGAGGACTGGGCCGCGCTGGAACACTACAACATGCCGGACCCCGATGTTTGCGACGGTACATTCCCGTGGAATGCCGATGCCTGCGGCGAAGCTCTCCGGCAGGCAAAGGCGGCCGGACGGCTGGCTGTGACCGGTTTGCCGCACGGTCATACCTTTTTGCGTTACACCTATCTGCGGGGATTTGAAAATGCGATCTTCGATCTCTTTGATGAACCGCCGGAATTCACCCGACTGCTCAAGATGATCGAAACATTCAATCTGGCGTTTCTGGAACGCTGTTGCGTCCTGCAGCCCGACTTGATCACCATTCCGGAGGATCTGGGGATGCAGCACGGCCCCATGCTGTCGCCGGATTCGTTTCACCGGTATTTTGCGCCCATTTATCAGAAGATGACAACGCTGGTGCATCAGCACGGGATCCCGATCCTGATGCATTCCGATGGCGATATCCGGGCTTTGTGGGACGATCTTTTCAGCACCGGGATCGAGGCGTTCAATATTCAGGACCTGGTCAATACGCCGGAGTGGATCGCCGATAACCTGAAAGGCAAACTGGCGATCGAACTGGATATCGACCGGCAGAAAGTCACGCCGTTCGGTACGCCTGCCGATATCGATAAACTCGTGCTGGATGAAGTCAAACTGCTGGGGTCCCGGCAGGGCGGGCTGGCGATGATCTACGGGCTTTACCCCGGTATTCCCAAAGAAAATGTGGTGGCATTGATGGATGCCATGGAAAAATACGCGTTCCATTACGCCTGATGCCGCGGCCGGATGATCCGGTGCCGGAAAACAGAAAAAGAGGCTGTTGTCCACCTTTTCAGGGATTGGCAACAGCCCCTTTTGCCTGTCCCGTCTCCGACGGTTTGCCGGAGCATGGCCTGCCGCCGCGGTGTGACGGCGTTATTCGCCGGTGCGGCGGATGGTGAGATAGGTGATGTAACCGATCACCACGATCAGCATACAGAGCAGACTGTAGGCGTGGGGCCACCAGAGTTTTTCGGTCATCAGGGTGAATTCGGACATGCCGCCCATGCCGATGATCACGTTGAGCGGCATGAAAACGATATTGATGATCGCCAGATATTTCATGGCCGCCGACAGATTGTTGTTGACCACCGATACCCGGGCTTTGGACATGCCGGAGAGGATGTCCGAATAAATACCGGAGATTTTGTCGCACTGTTTGTTTTCGACCGTGATATCCTCGAGGAAGTCGATCTCTTCTTCGTTGAACCCGATTTTGCGGGAATCATTGCGGAGTTTGAGCATCAACAGCAAATTGGCGTTGGTGGCATTTTCGTAATAGGTCAGGCTCTTCTGCAAGGTGAACATGTTGACCAGAGCTTTGTTGGTCAGCGAAAATTCGATCTGTTCTTCGATTTTATCGGAAATCGTTTTGACGATCCGCAGATGTTCCAGAAAATGATGGGTCGAATGGTGCAGCAGCCGCAGCAGGATGCCCGGGATTGAGCGGCCGCGGATCGGGGCCCGGCCGTGTTCAAACAGCGGGGTCTGTTCCGACTGCACGACCACGATCCGGTCCTTGAAAAGAAACGCCCCGACCGAAGAGACCCGGAATTCCAGCGTGCGGTCCGCTTCGTAATTGGACGGCCGTTTCATAATCACCGCCACGTGGTTGCTCTCGTATTCCACACGGGAGATCTCATCATCGTCGAGAGCCGAATTGAGCGTATGTTCGTCGATCCCGTATTCTTCGATCAGAAAAAGTTTTTCTTCATCGGTGGGCGCGCTGTAAACGGTGATGATGCCGCTGGAGTCACGGCTGCACGGGGTGACACGACCGTCGATCAGTTCGTAATTGTTGTGCATGATCCTGTATCCTCCCCGATCGACCGCTGTCCGGAAAACAGCCTTTTCCCGCTTTGTCCCTGAACAAGAAAATACTACCGGGGGCGGGTTTTGTCAAGCCGGGGCGGTAAAAAAAACAACATTTCCGCCGGGCCCGGTCAGAGCCAGACGGCCGGCAGCAGAGCGATCCCCACCGCCAGCGGAATGGAGAAATTATCGTCCAGCCGCAGTTGTTTTTCAAAAAGTTCCACCGCCGCCGCCAGGATCACCCCCGGGATCGCGCAGAGATACAGCGCAGTTCCCGCGTGACAGACCGTCAGAAACAGTGCCGCCCCCAGATAACCGACTGCCAGAAAGGCGATCACGCCCTCCCACGATTTGCCGTTCCAGGTTTTATGCCGTCCGAAACGCCGCCCGATCAACGCCGCGGCCGTGTCGCCCAGCAGCATGACCGCCATTGCCGCCGGAGCGATGGGCGGCGCGAACAACGCCAGTGTCATGGTCGCCGAGGCAAAGACATAGGGGCCGCCGCTGATGATCCAGGCATCCGGTGCCGGTGCCTGACGGAGCATCCGGCCGAAGAAGAAATCGTACAGCGGCGTGATGACCGGCATTTGTTTGGCGCGGGCGCGTTCCACCAGCAGATTCAGGATCAGCAGTATGGCAAAAAGGAGGCACAGCGGCCAGCGGGGCAGCAGGCACATGGCTGTCGGTATCCACAGCGAACTCAAATGGATCAGTTTGCGTTTGACTTCTTCACGGTAGGAGATCATGGTTTTATTCCTTTATCGTTTGATATATTTGTACGATGTGCGTGGTTTTGTTTTGGCGGATGACGAACCGGTTCCGGTCTGGGACGTCGTGGTTTTTCTGACTGTTGTTTGGGGCCGGCCGGGCAGTTTGCTGTAGGCCACTACCGCATCGCAGATGGCGCGGGCCAGTTTGTCCTGATAATCGGCCTGTCCCATGCGGATCTCCTCCTGACGGTTGGAGATGAAGCCGACCTCGATCAGGGAACCGGGACAGTTGATTTCGCGCAGGACCTGAAAACGGGCGCATTTCACCCCCCGGTCCACCGCCTTGGTCCGCGACAGCAGTTGCCGGTGGATCTGGTCCGCCAGAGCCAGACTGTTGGGGCCGAATGTATTGCCCGGATATTTCCGGTTTTCCACCGTCTGGGACCCGGTGGAGGGGGCCCCGGCCGGGGTGATGGCAAAACATTCAATGCCGCTGACCGTGGTGTTGGCCGCCGCATTGATGTGGATCGACAGAAAAAGATCGGCCTGTCGCTGGCGGGCGATCTCGGTCCGGCGGGGCAGCGTGAGATAGGTGTCTTTGTCGCGGGTCAGCGAGACCCGGTAGCCGAAGGCGGAGAGTTTCTGTTTGACTTTACGGGCGATCTGCAGGGTCAGGTCTTTTTCCCGCAGTTTTTTCCCGGCGGCTCCATTGTCGTGACCGCCGTGACCGGGATCGATCACGATATTGAGGATGCGGTAGCGGGGGAGGGCAGAGGGTTTGAGCAACGGCTCCAGAATGGTCTGGCAGTCGGTTTCGCTGATGTAGTAGATGCCGCGCTGTTTGGCCACCGGAAAACTCAAATGATGTTTGATATTGTTGATCCGGAAATCGCGTTTGTCCGGGTAGAAGGTGATTTGACGGGTCCGGTCCGACATCACCAGCGTGCCGGATGACGGGGTGCTGCGCAGCCGGTAACGGGCGGCAACGGTGGCGGCATCGGTATATTTCTGCTGCCGTATGTAAGTGGTTGCTGCCGTTAGAAAATGGACCGGGCATAGCAGGGCCAGCAGCGCGAGAGTCGCCGCGATCCGGTTCATTTGTCCGGCTCCCGGCCGGCGCAGTCGGAGATCCCGTCAGCGATAGCAGTGGCGATTTTGATGCGCCATGCCTGATCCAGCATGTTGGCGTGTTCCGCCGGGGTGGAGATGAAACCGCATTCGACCAGGATCGCGGGGCAGTCGGCTTCGCGGACCACGGCGAAACGGCGGCGTTTCACCCCCCGGTCAACGGCTCCGGTGGCCTCGATCAGCCGGTTCTGCACCGAGGCGGCCAATTGCAATGACTGGCGGTCGAACCGGTTGCCCGGGGTGGGGCGGTCGTCGGTATGGCGTTCCGGGCCCGGACTGCTGGCGCAGTGGGCGGGTGTGGTCACAAAGGTTTCGATGCCGCGGCCCTGTTTCCGGGGATCGGCATTTTGATGGATCGATACAAAAAGATCCGCGTTGTGCCGGGTGATCCGGCGGGGGCGTTCCGGCAATGCCAGAAAACGGTCGTCACTGCGGGTCAGGATGACTTCAAAACCCCGTTTCCGCAGAATATCGGCAACGAGCCGGGCGATGTGCAGGTTCAGATTTTTTTCCAGCAGTTCCGTGCCGCGCGCGCCGGGATCGCTCCCGCCATGCCCCGGATCGAGGATGATGCGCCGCAGCGGAACGGCCGGTGCGGGGGCGTTGAGCAGGGCATCGGCCGTCTGCTCGATATCCCGGACATGCAGGAACCAGCGGCCCGACGGATCGCGGAACGGCTGGAAATTCAGGTGGATCAGGCGGCCGTTGAAGGTGGCGGTGCGGCGGTTTTGACGGAATGTCAGCCTCCGGTCCCCGCAGGCCAGTTCAAATGCGCCGTCGCCGGTGTCGTGAAATGCCCAGTTGCGGTCGGCAGCGGTTTCGGCGGCCCCGCGGTAAACGCCGTTGCGGTTGCGGCTGGCCGGGATTTTGCCATTGAGAGCCATTGCCGGCAACGGCAGCAGCAGACAGAATCCTGCGCCTGCCAGCAGACTGCGGCAGGCAACTTTGAACCGGTATTTCATTGGGGAACTTGTTTTTTCCTGTTTTTCCGTTATATTTTTACCGTAGGTAAGTTACACTCGCCGACTGAAAAAAACAAACTCGAACCGCCAAAAAAATGAAACGAATCCCGTTTTTGATTTTACTGCTGTTGACCGTTGCGGCCGTTGCGGCCCGCGGGAACGCAGTGGATGCCCGGCTGCCTTCCGGGATCACGATCCATTACGAAAATGCCGTGACCGACCGGGACGGGGTCGCTTTTATCCGGGAACTCGACCGGGAATTGACCCGGCTTTTCGGATTGCCTGCCGGGGGGCGTTGTGCGGTGGTCATCCGCAACGGGGCGGAACGGGCCGCGGCATTCCGCCGTCCGGACGGGACTGCCGTGATCCTGTTGCCGCTGTCCTTTATCGAACACCGCGACGATCCCGCCATGATCGGTTCGCTGGCGGCGCGGCTGACATTGGGACGGCTGAATCTGGCCGATCGCGGGCAGGAATTGCCGCCGTGGCTGACGGCCGCGCTGACGGATGTGCTGAAGGTCAACCGGCGTTCCGCGCGGATCCTCCGCAATGTCCGTTATTTTCCGCTGCTGCGGGTGCTGGTCGATCTGGGGCATACCCCGGATTTCCGGGCGGTGATGCAGGTGCAGGATGTGACATTTACCGGTGCGGCGGCCGAGGCTTTCGGGGAAATTTCCCGTTTTCTGCTGGAATATCTGGCGGGGGTGAAAAATTCCCGGAATGCCGTTTCCGTCGGGGATTATGCCGCCGCCATCCTGACCGGCCGGACCGAAGCGGAGGCGTACGGGGCTACGCTCGGAAATGTGATGGG
>JAFQLP010000019.1 GCA_017414565.1 Lentisphaeria bacterium
CGAACACCCCGATCAAAGCCCCCCACAAACCGCCGATACACATCTGTTGGAAAAATTGCGGAATCAATTCCAGATACGCGCTCCATTCCACCGGCCGCCCTTCGGCGTACTCGCGGCTGATGATACCAAGCATGAAAACCGTCATCAAAGCCGCCATCGGGTCGTTGCTCCCCGATTCCAATTCCAGCAACGGCCGCAGATTCCCCTTCAGCCCCACATTTTTGGAACGCAGAATGGCAAAAACCGCCGCCGCATCGGTCGAAGAAATGATCGAGGCCAGCAACAGGCACCAGGAAAACGAAAAACGCTGTTCCGGCGCGATCCATTGCAACAGCCAGTAACAGCAGACCGCCAGAAAAACCGCCGTCAGCAGCACCCCGACACTGGCCAGCAGCAGACCGCGCGGCAAAACCGGCCGAATGCTTTTCCATTCGGTATCAAACCCGCCGGAAAACAGAATAAAGCACATGGCCAGTGAACCGATCTGGTTCGCGGCGGCGGCATCGCTGAATGCGATCCGGCCCAGCCCCTCCGTACCGGCCAGCATACCGACCCCCAGAAACACCAGCAATGTGGGCATATTGAGCCGGGCTGACACCTTGCTCGCCGAAATGCCGAAAAACAGCAGTACCGCCGCCAGTGCCAGCAGAACATGCAACTGCTGTGATGGGTCCGACAAAACCATCCTGTACGCTTACTCCTGCTTCGCCGCTTCCTCCGGATGGCGTTCCCGGAAAACCGGAAGCCGCCGGATGGTATTCATCACCATCTTGGGAGAAATCATTTTTGTGCATTCGATCTCCCGCGGGGTCCCCCGGTGCCGCGGACACCACACCATGGCAGTCATGTCAAAAAATTCCTGACTGTCGTTCCAGCAGCCGTGGCAGTATTTGAAATTGGTCACGCGGTACGGCGTCGGAAATTCACATCCCTCCAGCGAAAACCCGCTGATCATCACCACCGGAATATTGCAGTTCCACGCCAGCCACGACAACCCGCTCGGCAGCCCGATAAAGAAATCGGCATGCTGCATCATGGCAATGCGTTCCACCAGCGGTTTGGCTCCGGTGCAATCCTCCGCCTCGGCCGGAATGGCCGTGGGGAAAACCCCACCGAATGCCAGTTCTTTGTCGCGGTCGATGCAGAAGACCCGGTAGCCGAGGCTCCGGAGCCAGCGGATCACCGTATTCCAGCCGTCGGGATAATTCCAGTGCTTGGCCGGATTGGTCGCCATGGCCGAAATGCAGACAAACGGTTCCGGACAGGGGCGGGGGCTGTCCAGTTTCAGCCGGACTTTGATATCCTCCAGCGGCACCCCCAGTGCCAACTGCACCGAACGCTGCATCCCCCAGTTCTGGTGATCGCTGGGCCGCCAGTTTTTGCGGTCTTTCGGAAAAATCGCGCAATAATAGCAGGCGTAAGCCCCGCCCAGCGGCGGCTGGGTCCCGATCGGGACAAATTTGAGTTCCGGATACTGATCCCGGATCATCCGGATCAGCCATTCACCGATCACACAGGTGACATCGGCCCCGTATTTCTGACGGAATTGCTCCGCCAGCGGCATCCACGCCAGATTATCCCCGAGTCCGCCATCCGGGACCACGATCGTAACCGGGCGGCCGGCGCAGTCAAAATGGTGATCGACCAGCACTTTGTCATCCGACAGCCGGGTGACTTCGAGGCGGTAAGGGATGTAATATTTGCGTTCCCCGACGATCATCGCACCGTCTTCGGTCACATGTTCCGCCAACAGCAGATCCGATTCCCGGTCGTACACCCGGACCCGGCAGCGCACCCCGGCGGGACATTGGACCCGGTAGCCGAAATTGAAGTCAAAAAAGACACCGTTTTCCTCCTGCGTCGGCGTTCTGGGCAGCCGGATGGTGCAGTTTGCATTGCGGGGATCGGGCCCGATTTCAGGTCCGAGCAGCGGCACCCGTTTCTGCGGGACCGTGGAAGCAACACTGATCTGGGGTGTGGCAAAAGCCGGAGACAACGAATATTTCATTTGCAAAGACTCCCTGTATGATTACGGCCGCATCTGCGGCCAGAGATTCGACCCGGACAG
>JAFQLP010000020.1 GCA_017414565.1 Lentisphaeria bacterium
ACGAAGATTTCAAATGATCCGGTTGGTTGACCGGATGAAAAAAGGGGCTGTTGCCAAACCTCAAAAAAGGTGAGCAACAGCCTTTTTCTATTGTTTGATCTGAATCATTGGCGTATCATAAGTCATAACAGGAGAAGATAATGGCTTATTTTACCAATTTTCAAGGGTATTGATCCCTTTGTTCCGACATTCCGTTTGATGAGATATGAAGGTTGAGATCTGATAAAAAAAGTTGGAATTGCTTTTATCGGTGACGATACAAACATTTCGGTCGGGCGGGCCGCAGAAATTCGGCACGCAGGATGCGGCGGTAGGACCGCGCGGAGGCGGCGGGATCATTGACCTTTCCCCCCAGCAGATTGTAAGAGGCGGTGCCGTAACCGCCGTCAAATTCGCGGCGGAGCGACTGGTCCCGCTGGGTGCTGTTGAGATCCCCGGCTTCCGCCGAGAGTTCCGATACCGGAATGACCGGCCCGGCCGCTTCCGGCAGGATCTGGATCGCCGTCAATCTGACAGCAGTGGCTCCACGGGCGGCGGCTTCGTTTTGCAGGCGTTCTTCGAGCCTGTCGCGGGAAACATCCTGATAATCCCCGCTGACAATGGCGGTCCCGATCACCGCAAGGCCGTCCGGCACTTTGGCTCCCGGCGCGTAGATGACGGTATCATTCCCGGGGATCGCATCAAAACTCTCTCCCTGGTACTCAAAACGGACGCACCCGGCCGTCAACAGCAGCAGGGCCGCCGACAAAACAGTGAGCTTCACAGGCAATTCTCCTTTCATAATATGACCGGCAGCAATCTGGTCAGAATGGCGATCAGCAGCAGGGCCAGCAGCAAAGTCAGACAGGTGCAGCCGCACCCGGGGCCCTGCCGGGAAACCGTCTGCCGGTGACCGCATGTTACACAAACCTGCTCCAGATCGTTGCTGCCGAGAAACCCCAGCAGCAGACCGATCCAGTTGAAGAGCAGCACGCCGAGACATCCCAGTCCCGGACGGTATCCTTTGCGGACAATGGCAATGTGATGGGAGCCGCAATGGGGACAACGCATGGCTTATTCGGCCTTTTTCTGCGGGAACGCCAGTTCTGCCCACACCAGATTGTGATCGGAGGGATATCCCTTGGTGTTATCCGCTTCCACCCCGCATTTGATGACTTGCAGATCGGGGGTACGGAAGATGTAGTCGATGATGATATCGGTCTTTTGACGCCCGAATCCGGTGTAAGTCGGGGTGTTGTCAAGGAATTTTCCGCCGTGTTCTTTCTGGCGGACATCGAGGAATTTGGCATCCAGTTGCCGCAGGGCGGGGTTGTTGTAGGTCATGTTGAAGTCACCGGTCAGGATCACCGGTTCGCCCTCCTGACAGATGGTTTTCATGCGTTCCACGATCAGTGTCAGGCCGTTGGTGCGGGCCTCCTGGCTGACATGATCCAGATGGGTGTTGACGAAGCAGAAGATGTTGCCGGTCAGGCGGTCGCGGAAACGCCCCCAGGTGCAGATGCGGCGGCAGGCACTCTTCCACGAGATCGAACCCGGCACATCCGGCGTTTCCGACAGCCAGAACGTGCCGTAGCCGATTTTTTCCAGACGGTCGCGGCGGAACAGAATGTTGCTGAATTCGCCGCGGCGGATGCCGTCCTCCCGGGCGACCCCGATGGAGGCCCAACCGGGCAGGGTCAGCAGGTCGTCCAACTGTTTGGCGGTGGTTTCCTGCATACCGATGATGTCAAGCGGCTGTTTCTGCAACAGTGCTTTGACCCGGGGGAACCGCATGGCCCAGTTGTTCGGCGGCGGATCGTTGGGGACACGGATGTTGAAGGTACCGACCCGGAGGACGGCAGGGGCAGGGGCTTTTTCCGCCGCGAATGCGGGCAGCGCGATCAGGGCAAGCAGACAAAAAAGTTTTTTCATTTCCGATTGTTCTCCTCTATATGTAAAATAACAATATGTTCCGCAATGCGGAAGGTCCATTTCAACGCTTCAAACAAGGCAAGCAACGGATCGCCGTCACCTTTATCGGCATTCCAGAATGCCGTTCCCGCCACCGACGGCCAGTTGCATTTACGGCAGAAACTCATGATCTGGTCATCGGCATAAACCGGGATCTTGCCGTCAAAAAGACCATCCAGCGAAGGCTCTTCGCTGCGGTTGCAAATGTAGGCCGTGACCAGTTCCGCCGCTTTGGCAAGCACAAAGGTGAACATGGAGCCGACCTCTTCGCAGGTGAGTTCATCGCCGTGATCTTCGCGGTAACGGCGGACCGCATCAAACATGCGGATGAAGAGTTTTTTCTCTTCTTCCGCCAATGCCGGGATCGTGGCGAGCGGCTCATCGAGCAACCCGTTTTCCCGGGCGGCCTCCACGATGATGGCAGCGATTTGCCGGGCCTGATCTGTCATATCAAAACAAGGCTCCTTCTTCCGGGGCAAGTTGCCAGTTGACCGGTTCGCGCCCGAATTCGCGGAGCCGCTGGTTGGTACGGGAAAACGGCCGGCTGCCGAAAAAGCCGCGGGAGGCGGAAAGCGGCGAGGGATGCGCGCTTTCGATCACCGCATGGCCAGTCAGATCGAGCCGGGCGGCCTTTTCGCGGGCAAAATTGCCCCACAGCAGAAAGACCGATGGCGGGGCCAGCCGGGCGGCCGTTGTCAGGACGGCATCGGTGAACGCCTCCCAGCCGCGGTTCCGGTGCGAGGCCGGTTCATGGGCGCGGACGGTGAGAACCGCGTTCAACAGCAGGACCCCGGATCTGGCCCAGGGGCGCAGATCCCCGTTGGCAGGCGGCATTACGCCGAGATCGCTGCTCAATTCTTTGAAGATGTTGCGGAGCGATGGCGGCACCGGCACGCCGGGCAGGACGGAAAAAGCCAGGCCGTGCGCCTGACCTTCATCGTGATACGGGTCCTGCCCCACGATCACCGCTTTGATCCGGTCCGGAGGTGTCAGTTCCAGCGCGGTGAAAAGTGCGTTTTCCGGCGGGAACACGCTGCCAGTCAGCCGCTCGGTACGGACAAAATCCTCCAGCGGACGCAGGCTGTCGAGGTCGAATAAGGCCCCGATCGCGGTCCGCCATGCCGGAGGAATTTGTGCCGCAAAAGAGGACATATCAGCAGTTCAGCATACCGCCGGCCTGGATGATATGGATCTCTTCGGCCGTCAGGTTGTGGTTGAGCTGGATGGTCCGGGGCGCGCCGCCGCCGTGCGGCGTGATGACCGCAAACAGCGGTTTGTCTTCGCGGAGTTCAAGCCGGACATTGTCGATGGCGATCCGGTCGCCCGCTGTGAAAGCATCGTAATCGGCCGGGTCCGCAAAGCACAGCGGCAGAATGCCGAAATTGATCAGATTGGCACGGTGGATGCGTTCGATGCTTTTGGCGATCACCACCCGGACACCGAGATACATCGGGCAGATCGCCGCATGTTCGCGGCTGGAGCCCTGACCGTAACTTTCACCGGCGAGAATGGCTCCGTGGAAGCCTTTTTCCCGCACTTTGACCGCGCGGTCGGCAAATGATATTTTGCCGGGTTCATTGAAGCACTCGAAAACCACTTTTGAATAAGCCGGAATGTTGCTCCGCAGTTTCAGATGTGCTCCGGCCGGCATGATGTGATCGGTGGTGATTTTGTCGCCGACCTTGATCAGCACCACGCCGTTCAGATCGTGCGGCAGCGGCGAATTGACCGGCGGTTCGCCGATGGTCGGTTTGCGGATGATTTCATGATCCGGATCGGCCGGAGCCGCGCAGAGCATGTTGTCGTTGATGGTAAAGTGTTCGACTTCCGGGATCTCCGGGAACGGCACATCCAGTGTCCGCGGATCGGTGAACTGGCCGGTCAGTGCCACGGCGACCGCGGTTTCCGGGCTGACCAGATAGGACTGGTCGCCGCGGGTTCCCGAGCGGCCCGCAAAATTCCGGTTGAAAGTCCGGCAGGTCGCGGTATCCTGCGCCGGGCTCTGTCCCTGACCGATGCACGGGCCGCAGCCGGTTTCGAGGATCCTGGCGCCGGCCGCGATCATATCGGCCAGCATACCGTTGGCGGCGAGCATTTCCAGCACCTGACGGCTGCCGGGGGCAATGCCGAGCGAAACCGAAGGATGGACTTTGCGGCCCTTCAGAACGGAAGCCACCAGTGCCAGATCCCGGTAGGAACTGTTGGTGCAGGAGCCGATCA
>JAFQLP010000021.1 GCA_017414565.1 Lentisphaeria bacterium
GATTTTTTCGACCAGACCGAGTTGTTCCATGGCCTCCACCGTTTTGCGGCGCGCTTCAAAGCGTTCCAGACCGGCGAAGGCGGGGCCGCATTTTTCGTTGAGGCTGGCATCCGGATTCATGATATTGATGACCGGCAGGTTGTGACGCTGGCCGACGGCAAAGTCGTTGGGGTCGTGTCCGGGGGTGATCTTGACACAGCCGGTCCCCTTGGTCGGATCGGCGTGCTGGTCCGCAATGATCGGGATGGCCCGGTCGGTCAGCGGGAGATTGACAGTTTTGCCGATCAGGTGACGGTAGCGTTCATCTTCCGGATTGACGGCCACGGCAGTATCGCCGAAGAGCGTTTCCGGGCGGGTGGTCGCCACCACCAGATAGCCGCTGCCATCGGTCAGCGGATAACGGAGATGGTAGAATTTGCCGTTTTCTTCCTTGTAGATGACTTCTTCATCGGAAAGGGCACTCTGGGCTTTCGGACACCAGTTGATCATGCGTTGGCCGCGGTAGATGTAGCCTTTGTTGTAAAGATCGACAAAAACTTTGCGGACAGCCTGACTCAAACCTTCGTCCATGGTGAAGCGTTCCCGTTCCCAGTCGCAGGAACAGCCCAGTTTGCGGAGCTGGCGGATGATGGTGCCGCCGTATTTTTCCTTCCATTCCCAGACCCGGCGGATGAATTCATCGCGCCCGAGTTGATCGCGGCCGGTGTTTTCTTCGGTACGGAGAAATTTTTCCACCCGGCTTTCGGTGGCGATACCGGCGTGGTCAGTCCCCGGGAACCAGGACACCGTTTCGCCGTGCATCCGGTGGTAACGGATCAGCAGGTCCTGCAGGGTGTTGTTCAGCACATGGCCGAGGGTCAGGATGCCGGTCACATTGGGCGGCGGGATCACGATGGAATAGGGTTTTTTGTTTTTATCCGGCACGCCGTGGAAACAGCCGCGCTGTTCCCAGAGCGGATACCATTTTGCTTCGACTTCTGCCGGTTCGTATGCTTTGATCATTTGCTGTTCAGCCGCCATTTGTACCTTCTCCTGCTTTTGCGACAGATCTTTTGACTCTATGACACCCTCTTACTATATCATGCCATTCTATTTTTTAAAGGGGAGGAGGGGTAAAACCGGGCCGGATCGTTTGCAATGCCGGCAAAGCCGATGTATGTTATCATCCGGGATGACAGTCTTGCGGGAAAGGCGGATGGGATGACAGAAGAATGGTTTGATGTGGTGAATGATGCCGGTGAGATCATCGGCCGCGCGCCCCGCTGCCGTTGTCACGGTGATCCGTCGCTGATCCATCGCACCGCCCATGTGGTGGTGATGCCCCCGGAGGGCGGCGCGGTGCTGCTGCAGTTGCGGGCCGCCGGCAAAGATATCCAGCCGGGTAAATGGGATACCGCTGTCGGCGGGCATCTGCTGGCGGGCGAGGATTACGAGTGTGCCGCCCGGCGCGAAATGAATGAAGAACTGGGGCTGCCGCCGGATCTGCCGTTGACGGTCTGTTTCGATGACCGCATCCGCAACCGGATCGAATCGGAGAATGTCCGGGTGTTCCGGACCGTATCCGCGGGTCCGTTTGCCTTCCAGCAGGAAGAGATCGATGAAGTTCGTTTCTGGCGTATGGATGAGATCGCAACGGAACTGTCCGCCGGGGGTGGCGCATTCACGCCGAATCTCTGCCGGGAACTGGCCCGGCTGCGGGAGTGTGGGATTTTGGATTTTTGATGCCTTTTGAGAAGGGAGTGTCGGAGATATGACGGGAAAAATCTGTTTTTGGGTTGTGATGGGGATCGCCGTGTGGTTGCCGTCGGCAGTTTCCGCGGCGGAACCGGCGGCACTGGACCCGCTGATGCAGACGGTGGTCGGTCAGGTGGAGCAGGATCTGCGCTACACCCACAATGTGCTGGGCCGCGATTTTGTGAGCCGTTTTCTGCATGACCGGCGGCGGCCGTGGTCCGCGTTGATCGGCGAAGAACTCCGGTGGCGGGAATTTTTGCGCGAAGCCCGCCAGTTTACCGATGACGGCAGTCCGTCCGGGCCGCTGCTGGCGGCGTTGGCGGAACAGCGTCGGCTGATCGACCGGATGCGTTATTTGCGGTGTCCGCTGCCGATTCGGGCGGTCAACCGGCAGATCCGGCATCTGCCGGTGTGGATGAACGGTTCGGAATCGCTGCTCCGGTTCGGGGAATTGATCGGTACGATCCCCGCCGCCGGTGATGAACCGGCCCGGCAGATCGCCATTGCGGCTTTGATCCCGGAATTTTCCCGGCGGGTGGTTTACAAAGATCAGGTTTATTTTTTCGGGGTGATGAAAGCATTGGCGGAGACCGGCGAAACCGTTGCCGTTGAACAGGGCGAAATGGTGTTGTGTATTTGGCTCAACGGCCGGAATATTTACAACATGCCGCTGGGCAGCAATGCTCAAATCGTGGAATACCGGGTCGATCCGGAACGTTTGACCATTGTCAGTCTGGAACGGGATACGGCCGGCGGCGGACGCCGGGTGCTGCGGCGGATCCCCTATCAGTTGTTGATGCGTTTGCCGCAGACCGATGTACCGTTTGCGGCAGCCGCACTGTGTCAGCCCCGGGTGGCGCAATGAGCCGTCAGGAAGCATTCCCGCCGGTCATGATCCTGTGCGGCGGGCGCGGTACCCGGCTGCGGGATGTGACCGAAGTCCTGCCGAAACCGATGGTGCCGATCGGCGGACAGCCGATTTTGTGGCATATCATGCGTTCTTTTGCCGCATTCGGGGCCCGCAGGTTTATTTTGTGCCTCGGTTACAAACGCGAAGTCTTCGTTGATTATTTTATGAACGGCGCGCTCCGGAGTACCGATGCCACGATCACGCTGGGCCGGGAACCTGCGGTGGTGTTTCATGAAGATCCGGTGGTCGAAGGCTGGGAGGTCACGCTGGCCGGGACCGGATTGGATACATTGACCGGCGGCCGGGTGTGGCAGGCGGCGCGTTATCTGCGGCCGGACGACCGGGAATTTTTCCTGTCATACGGCGACGGGCTGGCGGATATCGATTTGATGGCCCTGCTCCGGTGTCACCGGAACGGCGGAGCCGCGCTGACGGTGTCGGCGGTGCATCCCGAAACCCGGTTCGGCGAATTGTCGCTGGCGGATGACCGGGTGACGGCATTTGCCGAGAAACCCGCCCAGACCGGCGGCTATATCAACGGCGGATACATGGTGCTGGACCGGCGTTTTATCGACGATTATCTGGCTCCGGACCCGGCGGCCGCTCTGGAACGGGAACCGATGGCCCGCGCCGCCGCCGCCGGTGATATGCGTGCCTACCGGCACGAAGGTTTCTGGCAATGTATGGACAATCAGCGGGAATATCTGCTGTTGAACGAAATTTGGGGTTCCGGTCAGGCTCCGTGGACAAGATACTGGGATAAATAACCATGTTTGGCGACAGATACCGCGGACGGCGCGTTGTCATCACCGGGCATACCGGATTCAAAGGTTCGTGGCTGGGATTCTGGCTGGAACAGTTGGGGGCGGAGGTGACCGGTATTGCGTTGCCGATGACCGGGCCGAACCATTTTGCCCTGCTGCCCTGCGGCGGTCGTTCGGAATTATTCGACATCCGGGACCGGGAACGGTTGATCCGGGTGATGCGGCAGATCCGGCCGGAAATGGTTTTTCATCTGGCGGCCCAGCCGCTGGTGCTGGCCGGTTACCGGGATCCGGCCGGGACATTTGATACCAACGTGATGGGGACCGTAAATGTGCTGGAGGCCGTGCGGCAGACCCCGGAGGTGAAGGCGGTGGTCGTGGTGACATCGGATAAATGTTACGCGGCAAATGATACCCGGCGGCCGTTCCGGGAGGGCGATCCGCTGGGGGGCGGCGATCCGTACAGTGCCAGTAAAGGCGCGGCGGAGATCGTGAGCGCGGCCTATGCCGGGAGTTATTTCAACGGCAATGGTCATCCGGCTCTGGTGGCAACGGCGCGGGCCGGAAATGTCATCGGCGGCGGCGATTGGGGCGCGGACCGGCTGGTTCCGGATCTGATGCGGGCCGCGGCTGACGGGAAAACCGCTGAATTGCGGCATCCGGAGGCGGTGCGGCCGTGGCAGCATGTGCTGGAACCTTTGAGCGGTTATCTGTGGCTGGGTGCGGCATTGCTGGCCGGCAGACGGGACTGTGCGGCGGCGTGGAATTTCGGTCCGGGCGCGGACCGGTCGGCGGTGACGGTCGGTGAAGCGGCGGCCATGCTGCAGAGCGCGTGGCCGGAGATCCGGTTCCGGAGCCGTCCGGATGCCAACGGTCCGGCCGAGACCGGGCGGCTGCAGTTGGATTGTTCCCGGGCGGATGCGCTGCTGCAATGGCGCGGCGTGTGGGATATGGCGGAAACATGCCGCCGGACGGCATTGTGGTACCGGGCATGGTACCGGGAGCAGCGGGTCGAAACGGCCTCCGATTGGCGGGCCTATTGCGCTGCCGCGGCAGAGAAAGGTTTGGCATGGACAGAATAACACAGCTCCGGGATTCCATCTTGAAGCAGGTGGCGGAATATTACGAATTGGTTCACAAGCCGGATCAGACGGCCCCGTTTTCGCCGGGAGAAAGCCGGATCGGGTATGCCGGACGGGTTTTCGGGGCGGAGGAAATGGTCCAGCTGGTGGAGGCTTCGCTGGAATTCTGGCTGACCGCCGGTCGTTGGACGGCGGAATGGGAACAGGGATTGGCCGATTTTCTCGGTGTCCCGGCGGTATTGAGCGTAAATTCCGGCAGTTCCGCCAATTTTCTGGCATTACAGGCGTTGACGGTGCCGCAGTTGGGGGAACGGCAGATCCGGCGCGGTGACGAAGTCCTGACCGTGGCCTGCGGATTCCCCACCACGGTATCGCCGATCGTTCAGTATGGAGCCGTGCCGGTTTTTGTTGATGTGGATGCGGCTACGGGCAATGTGGATACCGAACAACTGGAGGCGGCCCGGAGTTCCCAAACCAAAGCGGTGATGCTGGCCCATACGCTGGGCAATCCTTTTGATCTGAAACGGGTCAAAGATTTCTGCGACCGTTACGGCCTGTGGCTGGTGGAGGACAATTGCGATGCGCTCGGTTCGCTTTATCAGGGGCGGTTAACCGGGACATTCGGGGATATCGGAACATCGAGTTTTTATCCGCCCCATCATCTTACGACCGGTGAAGGCAGCGCGGTCTATACCCGCAACAGCGAATTGCACCGGATTTTGCTGTCGCTCCGGGATTGGGGGCGCGACTGCCATTGTCCGACCGGGATGGATAATTGCTGCGGCAACCGTTTTTCGGGTCAATACGGGACATTGCCGCCGGGGTATGACCACAAATATGTGTACCGTCATTTCGGCAGCAATCTGAAGATGACGGATCTGCAGGCTGCGATCGGCTGCGCCCAGTTGAAACGGCTGCCGGAATTTATCCGGAAGCGGCGGGAAAATTTTGCGTTTTTGCGGGATGCGCTGGCGGATTTGCCGCAGATCCGGATCATGGAGGCGACCCCCGGCAGTGAACCGAGCTGGTTCGTTTTTCTGATGACCCTGACGCCGGATGCCGGTAAAGAACGCAACGATCTGGCCCGGTTTCTGGAATCCCGCCGGATCCAGACCCGCAATCTTTTTGCCGGAAATCTGACCCGGCACCCCTGTTTTGACGGATTGGTCCCCGGCCGTGATTACCGCATTGCGGCACCGTTGATCCGGACCGACCGGTTGATGAACGATGCCCTGTGGATCGGGGTGTATCCGGGAATGACCGGTGAAAAACTGGATTATATGGCATCTTCGGTACGGGAATTTTTTGGAAAATGAAGGCGGCCGAAGCGATATTCCGGTTTCTGGCTGACCGCGGCGTGGATCTGGTTTTTCTGATCCCCGGCGGCGGGGCCATGCATTTGGATGATGCCATCGGGCGTGAATCCCGGCTGCGCTATGTGTGTCCCCTGCACGAACAGGCCTGTACCATGGCGGCCGAAGGGTATGCCCGGGTGTCCGGCCGTCCCGGGGTATGCTGTGTGACCAGCGGCCCGGGCGGGACCAATGCGATCACCGGGGTGCTGGGGGCGTGGACGGATTCGATCCCCATGCTGATTTTGTCGGGTCAGGTCAAACAGCAGACCACGATCCGGAGCGTGCCGGATCTGCCGCTCCGGCAGTTGGGTGATCAGGAGGCCGACATTGTTTCCATGGTCCGGCCCATCACCAAATATGCCGCCATGGTGACCGATCCGGCATCGCTCGGGGCGGAATTGGCCAAGGCGTGGCATTTGTGCCGCACAGGACGGCCTGGGCCGGTCTGGCTCGATATTCCGCTGGATGTGCAGGCATCGGAGGTGGATTGGGCATCATTCTGCCAGCCGGAACCGGCCGCGCCGGAATGGGATGCCGGGGCCGCGGCGGCGGCGATCGCGGCGGAATTGCAGCGGGCGGAACGGCCGGTGATCGTGGCCGGCAACGGGGTCCGGCTGGCGGGTCAGGCCGATGATTTTGCCGATTGGGCGGAGCGGCTCCGGATCCCGGTCCTGACGGCGATCGGCGGGATCGATCTGCTGCCGTCGGAACATCCGTTTTTCTTTGGACGGCCGGGGATCATTGGAGCCCGGGCGGCCAATTTTATTTTGCAGAATGCCGATGTCATGCTGGTGCTGGGGGCCCGGATGGGATTGCGGCTGATCGGATTTGATTGGGCATCCACCGGACGGGCGGCGCGGAAGATCATGGTCGATATCGATGCGGCGGAATTGGCCAAACCGACATTCCGGCCGGACCGGGCGATCCATGCCGATCTGGCGGTGTTGCTGCCGGAATTGCGGCGGCGGCTGCCGGAATTGCCGGAATCGCCGTCCTGGCTGGCATATTGCCGTCGGTTGCGGGAGCGTTACCCGGTGGTGTTGCCGGAACAGCGGCGGCGGACGGATTATGTTTCCAGTTATCACCTGTCGGAACTGGTATCGGCGGCGGCCCCGGAAAACAGCATCATCGTTACCGGCAACGGGACTGCCTATACCAGCACATTCCAAAGTCTGCCGGTGCGCCGCGGGATGCGGGTTTTTGCCAATCAGGGGTGTGCCTCCATGGGGTACGATCTGCCGGCGGCGATCGGCGCGGCTCTGGCGGCACCGGGGCGGACCGTGATCTGCTTTACCGGTGACGGCAGTCTGCAGATGAATCTGCAGGAACTCCAGACCTTGAAAAATCTGGCATTGCCGGTGAAACTGCTGGTTTACAACAATGCCGGGTATTTGTCGATCCGCCATACCCAGCGCGGGTTTTTCGGCGGGAATCTGGTGGGATCGGATGCTTCATCCGGACTGCTGCTGCCGGAATGGGAAAAATTGGCGGCGGCGTACGGATTGCCCTTTGTCCGGTTCCGGGATCATCGGGAGGCGGCGGCGGGATTGGCGGCGGTGCTGTCGGTGCCGGGACCGTATCTGGTGGAGGTGATGACCGATCCCTGTGAGATCCTGGGGCCGAAAGCCGCATCGCGGGTATTGCCCGACGGGATCATGGTATCGGCACCATTGGAGGATCTGGCACCGTTTCTGCCCCGTGAAGAATGGCGGGAAAATATGATCGTACCGCCGATCGAAGGAGATGAAAAATGACAGGAAAACCGGTTATCAGCATTGCCACCGGCTGTTATAATGAGGTGGAAAACATTCCGGTCTTTTACCGCCGTATGATGGCGGTGCTGGCGCGCCATCCGGAATACGATTATGAATTTGTTGTGGCGGATAATTGTTCCACCGACGGCACCCGGGATGTGTTGCGGCAGCTGGCCGCCGCCGATCCGAAGTTCCGGGTCATTTTGAATGCCAACAATTTCGGTCATATCCGGTCGCCCTACAACGCATTGCTGGAAACCCGCGGCGATCTGGTGCTTTATATCTGCAGTGACCTGCAGGAGCCGCCGGAAATGCTGGATGAATTTCTGAAAAAACATGACGAAGGTTATGCGGTGGTGTGCGGTGTCAAACCCCGAAGCCGGGAGAATGTGCTGATGTTTCAGGTGCGCCGTCTTTATTACCGGATGCTCAATGCGTGTTCGGAATCGCCGCAGATCGAGAATTTCACCGGTTTCGGGCTGTATGAACGGCGTTTTCTGGAGGCATTGAAGCGGTATCGCGACCCGTATCCCTATTTCCGGGGACAGGTGGCGGAGATCGGATTCCGGCGGACCGAAGTTCCGTTTGTTCAGGAACGGCGCATGGCAGGGCGTACCAAAAACAATTTTTTCACGCTGTACGATATGGCGATGACGGGGTTTGTGAATCACACCAAACTGCCGTTGCGGATCGCAGTTTTTCTGGGGTTGACCACCGGGATATTGAGTTTTTTGACGGCGGTTGGCTATTTTATCTACAAACTCTGTTTCTGGCGTGAATTTCAGGTCGGCATGGCACCGGTGGTGATCGGATTGTTTTTCCTGTCATCGGTGCAGCTGGTTTTTATCGGGGTGCTGGGGGAATATCTGGGGGCGGTCTGGACCCAGGTGCGGAACCGGCCGCTGGTGATCGAAGAAGAGAGATTGAATTTTGATGACGATCCCCGTTGAGCCGTTGCACGAATTCGCCGCCGCGCTGGATGGCAAACGCATCTTTGTCACCGGCGGGACCGGTTTTTTCGGGCGGTCGCTGCTTGATCTGCTGGGACAGGGTGCGTGTCCGGGGGCGCAATGGCATCTGTTGAGCCGGGACCCGGAGGCGTTCCGGCGGCGTTGCCCGTGGGCGGATCTGCCGCAGGTGCATCTGATCCGGGGGGATGTGCGTGATTTTGTTTTTCCGGAATGTCATTTTGATCTGATTTGGCACGGGGCCGCCCCGGCGGTGACGGATCTGCCGCCGGGCGAAATGCGGTCGATCATCGAAGACGGTACGCGGCGGGTGCTGGAACTGGCCAAATATTCCGGGGCCGGACGGATGCTGTTCATCAGTTCCGGTGCGGTATATGGCCGTCAACCGGCGGATCTGGCGAAGATCCCGGAGGATTTTGCCGGACAGCCGGTCACCGAATACGGGGTGGCAAAACGGGCGGCGGAACAGTTCTGCCGGGAATCCGGCGTGCCGGTGGTGATCGCCCGCTGTTTCGCTTTTATCGGGCGGCATCTGAACCGGGAGATCCATTTTGCCGTCGGTAATTTTCTGCGGGATGCGCTGGCCGGACAGCCGGTCAGGATGCAGGGCGACGGCACCCCCCTCCGGAGTTATCTGTACGCCGATGATCTGGTGGAATGGCTGTTGGCGGCGTTACTGCGGGGCCGTCCCGGCGAAGCGTACAACATCGGTTCTGAAGACGCGCTGTCGATTCGGGATTTGGCGGAACGGATCGCCGTTCTGCTGGGATGCGGCCAGGTCACGGCCGGTCGTGCCGCGGTGCCGGGGAAACCGGCCGAACGCTACATTCCCGCCACCGGCAAAGCACAGCGGGAATTGGGGGTAAAAGTCCGGGTGCCGCTGGATCAGGCGATCCGGCTTTCGGCACAGTGACAGCGATCATTTGCCGGTGGCGGCATCCGCATCGGCATAGGCGCGGAGTTTCCGCAGCAGGGTACGGCGGCTGATCCCCAGAGCCGCGGCGGCATGGGTGCGGTTGCCGTTGCACCGCTCCAGCGCGCGCTCGATCACGACCCGTTCGGATTCATCAAGGCGTTCCGTGACCGGAGCGGCCGTTTCCGGGGGCCGGGGCGCGGTGGCTGCGGTGGCTGCGGTGGCGGGCGGGACGGTTTGCGGCGGTCTGCCGGAACGGATCTCCGGCGGCACATCGGCGGCGGTCAGAATGTTCCCGCGGGCCAGCACCACCATGCGTTCGATGGTGTGTTTGAGTTCGCGGATGTTGCCGGGCCAGTCATACTGCACCAGCAGAGCCAGAGCCTGATCATCCAGCCCGCTGACGGGACGGTCGTTTTCCTGCGCTGCCTTGAGAATGAACCGGCGCGCCAGTTCCGGAATGTCCTGGCGGCGTTCCCGGAGCGGCGGCATGACGATGGAAACCCCCTCCAGACGGTAAAACAGATCTTCGCGGAATGTTCCTTCGGCGACCATCTGTGCCAGATTCCGGTTGGTGGCACTGACCAGCCGCACGTCGCACTGCACCGGTTCGACACCGCCGATCCGCTCGACGGTGCGGGTTTCCAGCACCCGCAGCAGTTTGACCTGGGTGGAAGGATCGATCTCGCCGATTTCATCCAGAAAAAGAGTGCCGCCGTCAGCCAGTTCAAAGCGTCCTTTGCGGCGTTGTTCCGCCCCGGTAAACGCTCCCCGTTCATAGCCGAAAAGTTCGCTTTCCAGCAAATTGGCGGGCAATGCCGCACAATGGACCGGCACAAACAGGCCTTTGCGCCCGCTGCTGTCGTGGATCGCCCGGGCAATGACCTCTTTACCGGTCCCGCTTTCGCCGGAAAGCATGATATTCACCCGGCTGGGCGCGGTCTGCCGGATCAGGTCCTCCACCTGCTGCATGGCAGGCGATTCCCCGAAAACGATATCGCCCGGGATCGGGGGCGGCGTTTCGCCGGCATCTGCCGGGGTTGCCGGTTCCGGATCGGCGGCCGGAGCGGATTGGGCCGCACGGTGTTTCAGGGCGGCGGCCACGACTTCGTCCAGACGGTCGAGGCGCACCGGTTTGGCAACGAAATCAAAGGCTCCGGCTTTGACGGCCGCCACCGCCGCTTCGATGGTGCCGTAGGCGGTAAAAACAATGCAGGCGGGATGATTGCCTTTGGCCAGAGCCGCCTCCAGTACGCTCATGCCGTCGGCACCCGGCATCCGCAGGTCGGTGAGGACCAGATCGTAATCGTTGGTGCGGAGCAGTTCGATCGCCTGGGCTCCGTCCTCCGCCCCGGTAACGGCAAAGCGGTTCCGGAGATAGCGCATCAGGGCTTCTCTGGTATGGCGTTCATCGTCAACGATCAGAATGTTTGTTTTGCCGGTCATTTGTTGAATTCAGTTCCGGTGACAGGATCGACCATGCGGAAATCCTCGCAATGCAGCGTGGGATCGGCACGGAAAGAAAGCGAACTGCCGTATTTGTTTTCCAGTTCGATCAAAAGTTCGGAATCTTCGTTGCGGAGCCGGGTCAGGACATCGGGATGGATGATGACCCGGACCGGATCGTGTTTGTGGCGTTTGTCCCGGAAAAAGGTATTGAGGGCGCGCTGGATCTCCACGCTCATGGTCATGGGTGATTTGACCAGCCCGGTGCCGTTGCAGTAGGGACAGGGATCGTAAACTTTGTCGAGGATGCTTTCCTCCTCCCGCTGACGGGTCATTTCCAGCAGTCCTAATTTGCTGATGGGCAGGACTTTGGTTTTGGCGCGATCGTCCTTGACCAGTTTTTTCAACTGCTTGCAGACTTCATCGCGGTCGCGGGCGGACCGCATGTCGATCAGGTCGATGACCACCAGACCGCCGACATTGCGGAGCCGCAGCTGCCGGGCCACTTCGGCCACAGCCTCCAGATTGGTTTTGAGGATGAATTCCGGCTGATCGTCGGCTTTGCGGCCGCGGCCGGTATTGACGTCGATGGCGATCAGGGCCTCGGTTTCGTCAATACAGATCCAGCCGCCGCCCGGCAGACGGACCTGCCGCTGGTAAACCGACTTCAGTTGTTCTTTGATCTTGAATTCATCGAAGATCGGGACCGCTTTTTCGTACAGATGGACCCGGGACGAAAGTTTGCGGCCGCCGAAAGCCTTGACGGTATCGGCGATCCGGCGGTAGGCATCGCGGTCATCCACAATGATCTCGCCGATCTCCTCGGTCATAAAATCGCGCACGGTCCGGTCGATCAGGTCCGGTTCGGTGTAAACTGTCATGGGCGGACGGCCGGTTTCGATGGCGCGTTCCAGTTTGTTCCAGGCGGCCAGCAGAAGCGACAGGTCGCGTTTGAAAAACAGGCTTTTCTGACCTTCGCCGACGGTGCGGCAGATCAACCCCATGCCTTCGGGCAGTTCCAGTTCCGACAGGATTTTTTTCAGCCGGGTCCGTTCCGCCGAATTCTCGATTTTGGTGGAAAGCCCGATGTGATCCGAAAACGGCATCAGCACCAGATAACGCCCGGCCAGGGAAATGTTGGCCGTGACCCGGGCCCCTTTGGAACTGATCTGCCCCTTGACCACCTGCACCAGGATCTCCTGCCCCGGTTTAAAATATTCCGGGATCTCGGCGGCTGTGAATTTGCGGCGGCGGCGTTTGGCCTCCCGCTCCTTCCATTCGGCCGGATTGCCGGAGCGTTTTTGATCCGTCGCGGCTCTGGTGACTTCGATGGTATCGCCGTCGTCATCGCCGTTGCGGCAGCTTTCGGGGATCATGTCGTGAAAATGCAGGAATGCGTTGCGCTCGGCCCCGATGTTGACGAAGGCCGCCTGCAGAGAGGTGTCCAGATTGGTGATCCGGCCGAAACAGATCGACCCGACTTTGGGTTCATCATCGACCCGTTCGATGCGGTATTCCTCGAGCCGGTCGTCTTTCAGAAGAGCCAGCCGGGACTCCAGTTTTTCACAGTTCAGAATGATTTTTTTGTGGGATTCTTTGCCGGTCATGAATGCGGCCTTTCAGCAAAAGCGGTTGAGGGAACGGCATCGACTTCGGGGATCTCCCGGAGGCCGTTCAAAAAGGCGGTCGCGGGCATTTCCCGTTTGCCGGGAACGGCGAGCGTACGCAATTCCAGCGCATCTTCGCCGCAGGCCACGATCCAGCCTTTTTTGTCACATTTCAAATTGGTTCCGGGAGCCGCGCTGCCGGGAACGACCCCGGCCGAAAGCAGTGTCACCGTGATCTCGCGCCCGGCGGCCCGGCAGAGGAATCGCGCCCCCGGCCACGGCTGATAGGCGCGGACCGCCGCTTCGATTTCGGCGGCCGGGCGGCTCCAGTCGATATGGCCCGCCTCTTTGACGACTTTGCCGCAATGGGTGGCCAACGCTTCATTCTGGGGTTCCGCGGTCAGTTGCCCGGCGGCAATGGCGTGCAGGGTCTCCGATGCGGCATCGGCGGCGAGCCGCCCCAGATCCGCCTCCAGCGAAGCGGTCGTTTCGGTGCCGTCCAACGGGCGGCGGATCTGCCGGTACACCGCCCCGGTATCCAGACCTTTTTCCATCTGCATGAAACAGACCCCGGTCGCCGGTTCGCGGTCGCGGATCACCGAAAGGATCGGCGAGGCCCCCCGGTACCGCGGCAGCAGCGAGGCGTGGATGTTCACACAGCCGGATGGCGGCAGGGCCAGAATATCCGCTTTCAGCAGTTGGCCGAATGCCACGACCAGCACGATTTGCGGAGCCATTTCCCGGAGGCGGGCGAGAAAAGCCGGATCGTTGACCGAGGTCAGGCGTTCTGCCGTCAGACCGAGGGCATCGGCGGCATCGGCGACCGGGGTTCCGGCCATGCGGCCGCCCCGTCCGGCGGGCCGGTCGGGCTGGGTGCCGATACCCACCAGTTCAATGGAGGGATCGGCGGCAAGTTTTTGCAGGACCGGGACCGCAATGGCACCGGAACCGAGAAAATAGATTTTCAGCATTTTTACACAAAAACGGGCGGAAGGCCCTTTAAATTCATTGTTTTCCCGTGTAGAATATAATATGCAAACACGGAAAGCGCAATCGAAAAATGTCGAAATATAGCAAAATTGCCCTTTCTCTGGGCGGAAATACCGGCGATCCGGTCGCGGCTTTTGATGCGGCGGCGGCGGCATTGACGGCGGCGGGATTGCGGCATGTCTGCCGGTCTTCCCATTTCCGGACGGAGCCGGTGGATTGCGCCCCCGGCACACCGCCGTTCTGCAACGCGGCCCTGACCGGAGAATGGCCCGGATCTGCCGGGGAGTTACTGGCGTGCTGTCAACGGCTTGAGGTGGCGGCGGGGCGGCCGGCGGAGCACGGATTCCATACGCCGCGGCCGCTGGATCTGGATATCATTTGTTTCGGGGATGAGATCATCCGCACGCCGGTGCTGACGGTGCCGCACCCGCGGGCGCAGGAACGGCGTTTCGTGCTGCAGCCGCTGGCGGAGATCGCGCCGGATATGCGCTTTGCCGACAGCGGGTTGACGGTACGGGAGGCGTTGTTGCGTCTTGACGGTTGCAATCAGAACGATTTTATGCTATATTAGTCAACAGGGGGAGAGAATCAACCAATTTTCAGGAGATGAGGAACAATGGCGATAGATACGATGATTCTGGTGTTGCTGGTACTGGTACTGGTGTGCGTGGCGGCAATGACGGTGTTGATGGTGGTGGCGGCCAAACAGTGGGCGGCGTTCCGTTCGACACTGGAAAATTATCTGTCCACCGATGAAGCCCATGCCAAACGGCAGCAGTCCGCCATGGCGGAATTTCTGATCGAACAACGCCGGATGACCCGGGTGATGTCGGAATCCCTTGAACTGAAAAAAGCGGAAATGACCGGGGATTTTGAAATCGTCGAAGAGCCGATCCCGGTCACGGCTCCGCCGCCGGGTGCGCCGACCATCAAACTTGCAAAGTAAACGAGATAGTTGAAACATTGAGGAGTTGACCATGAAGAAAATCGTATTCATTCTCGGGTTGAGCGTTCTGCTCGGCGGGGCGATGCCGGTGCAGGGTTCGGACGTGCTGGAAAAGATCGCGCTTTATATCCCGAACCGCATCGTCGATGCGTTTGACTGTTTTTCCGCCACCCTCGGGGTCGGGCTCGGTGCCCGGGCGGAATTGGCTGTGACCCAGGCGATCACGGTCGGTGCCGGGTACGAAAATCAGGTTTTCACCCTTTACAAGGACCACAACCGTCAGTACGGCGGCGGTATCCAGGACGGTTATTACACCCAGTTGGTCTGCCTGGGCGAAGAAAACCAGAGCCGCGACCGGCTGTTCGGTCTGGTTCGCAGCTATTGGGAATCGCACGGCGGGATGCCGCTGCCGACCCAGCGGGTCTATGATTTTCAGGAAGGTGCCCGCGACTACTGGAAAGTCGGCGGCGCGCTGGGTTTCCTGATTTTGGGCGATGTTTATCTGCATCCGGTCGAGGCTCTGGATTTCGTACTCGGGTTCTTCCTGATCGATGTGAAGGCCGACGATCTGATTTTTGACGATTTCCGGTAAGCAATGGGAGCGTTCCACTGTCGGCGGTGCGGCAACTGCTGCCGTTGGCCGGGGGCTGTCCGGGTGAGCGGCGAAGAGTGCGATGCGATCGCCGCGTATCTCGGCATGACGGTGGAGGATTTTATTGACCGCTTTACCCGGATCACACCGGACCGGCAGGCTCTTTCGCTGACCGAAACCGGGGCCGGGCATTGCATTTTTCTGGACGAAGATCCGCCCGCTTGCCGGATCGATGCGGTCAAACCGCGTCAGTGCCGGGATTTTCCGGAGCATTGGAATTTCCCCGGGTGGCGTAATGAATGCGAAGGCGGACGGGAGGATAGAGAATGACCAGACAACTGGGGACTGTGATTGTATTGTCGGGTCCGAGCGGTGTGGGCAAATCCACATTGGTCGGCCGTCTGCGGGAAGCCATGCCGGAATTGGAGTTTTCGATCTCCTGTACCACCCGGCCGCCGCGGCGGGGCGAGATCGACCATGTGCATTACCATTTTCTGGATGATGCGGCATTTGAACAGCATCTGGCCGCCGGTGATTTCCTGGAACATGCCGGGGTTTTTTCACGGCGTTACGGTACGCTGAAAAGCGAGATCTACGACCGGGTCTGCGACGGGCGCGATGTACTGTTGGATATCGATGTGCAGGGAGCCATGCAGATCCGGGAATGCGCGGCGGCAGATCCGCTGTTGAAGCGGGTGTGCGAATTCATTTTTATCGGGCCGCCTTCGGTCGAAGCGTTGGAAACACGGCTGCGCGGCCGTTCCACCGACAGCGAAGAACAGATCCTGCTCCGGCTGGCCGGGGCGCGCCGGGAACTTTCTTTTTACGATCGCTATGACTACCTGATCATCAACGATCAACTGGATGTGGCGGCGGCCCGGCTCGAAAGCGTGGTGCGCGGATTCCGGACCAAGGTGAGCCGCCTGGAGGAAAGGTTGTTTGAATGAAAGATAAACCGGTAGTTGCTCTGGGCGTGACCGGCGGGATCGCCGCGTACAAGGCCGCCGAACTGTGCCGTCTGCTGAAACGCCGCGGATATGAAGTCCGGGTGGTGATGACGGAAAACGCCTGCCGTTTTGTGACTCCGTTGACATTCCGCACGCTGTCGCAGTATCCGGTCATGACATCGCTCTGGGAAACACCGGAGTGGCGGCCGGAGCATGTGGCTCTGGCGGATGAAGCGGCATTGCTGGTCATTGCCCCATGCACGGCCAATTGTCTGGGGAAACTGGCAGGCGGCATTGCGGATGATGCGTTGTCCACACTGGGGCTGACATTCGGCGGCCCGGTCGTGGTGGCTCCGGCCATGAATCCCGGTATGTGGCGGAATCCGGCGGTACAGCAGAATGTGGAGGTGCTGAAATCGCGCGGGGTCCGGTTTGTGGGCCCGGCCGATGGCGATGTGGCCTGCGGTGCGGCCGGGACCGGACGGATGGCTGAACCGGAGGAGATCGCATCGGCTGTCATCGGTATTCTGGAAGAAAACGGAGCAAACGGGAGGACGATATGAATCGGTTTATGGTGATGTTTCTGGCTCTGGCTGTCCTGTGCGGCGCGGGGTGTTCTTTTTTTGAGGTGCAAAACAATTATCTGACCTGCGAGGATTTTCTCCGTCAGCTCAACGAATATCAGTTGCCGGTGACCAAGGCACAGCGGCTGGACCCGGCCCCGCTCCGTGCCAGCGAAGGGATCGCCTACGAGATCGGCGGACTGGATATCGGGATCTACAAATTCAATCAGGATCAGGAACTCCGCCGCAAACGGCTGCAGCAGATCAAGGACAGCGGCTGCATTTACATGCTCGGACAGAAATATCCCACCGCGATTCACGGTTCTTTTATCCTGATCGGATACGAACGCAATACGGAAAAAAAGCGGATCCTTGAAGCATTTTACAACTTTAAATAGGGCTGTGCGACGGCCGGCGAAATGTCGCGGTCTCCCGTTGGTCGCCCTTGATCGGGGCCGTGCGACGGCCGGCGAAATGTCGCGGTCTCCCGTTGGTCGCCCTTGATCGGGTCCGTGCGACGGCCGGCGAAATGTCGCGGTCTCCCGTTGGTCGCCCTTGATCGGGGGCCGTGCGACGGCCGGCGAAATGTCGCGGTCTCCCGTTGGTCGCCCTTGATCGGGGCTGTGCGACGGCTGGCGAAATGTCGCGGTCTCCCGTTGGTCGCCCTTGATCGGGGCTGTGCGACGGCTGGCGAAATGTCGCGGTCTCCCGTTGGTCGCCCTTGATCGGGCCGTGCGACGGCCGGAAAAACCGGCTGATGCCCAGAACGCAGTCAGCCGGTTTTTTGTCTGCGGAAAGCCGGATCGCCGTCCTGCCGCGGATATTACCGGGGCAGCAGGGCGCGGAGTTTTTCCGCTGCCGGGGAGGTCCCGAGTTTCCGGTCAAGTGCGGGCAGGAACGGCAGTTTGACCGGTGCGGTAAGGGAGGCAAGGCATTTTTCCGCCTCCGCCGATTGGTTCTGCAGGATCAGGAATGCTCCCCGGAGCAGCGTGTCCGCCGGGGATGCGGCTTTGCCGAGCATGAGGTCGGCTTCCTCCATCCGCTGTAACAGCAGCAGATGCTGGATGGCTTTCCAACGGTGCGCGGGTTCATCGGGATCGGCCTGGATCAGTTCGGTATAATACCAGCAGGCGGCGGCGGAATCACCGCTTTTTTCCGCTTCCGCCGCGGCGGATGCGAGGAAATCGGCCAATTCCGCGCGCTGATTGACGAGGTCTCCGAGTTTCTTTTCCAGTTCCGGAACCGGTGTAGCTCCGAATTTTTTGGCGTTTTCATAGTGATGCGCCGCATCTTTGGGCCGGTTGTCGGCAAAGAGCCGGGCCAGTTCCAACTGGGCGTCGGGGTGACGGGGCTGCAGAGCGGCGGCGCGGCGGAGATGGGATTCCGCTTCGGCACTCCGGTCGGTAAGGCGGAGGGCGCGGCCCAGTTCCAGGGCGGTATCGAAATCGTTGGCGGGCAAACCGGCATCTGCGAGCAGGGCGGCGGCATTGCCGGGTTTGCCGGTCCGGGTCAGGGCGGCGGCATAAGCAACGCGCCGGACCGGGTCGGCGGGATCGGCAAGGTGAGCGGTCTGCAGGAGCGGCAGGGCGGCTTTGTCTTCGCCGCGTGCGGCAAGTTGTTTACCGAGCCTGTAATTGGCATCGGGGTCATGGGGAAGGCTTTTCAGGATTTGGCGGTAATTCCAGATGGCCAGTTCCCGGGCCTGCTCGGCTTCGGCTTTGGCGGCGGCGGCGCGGAATTTCTGCACATCGGCTGGATCCGCCGGTCGTGCCGGGGCGGGGGCCGGGGCGGCCGCGACGGTACCGGCCGGTGATGGCGGAGCAGGCGGTCGGTCGCGCAACTGTTGATTTTCCGCTTCCAGCCGGGTCAACTGCTGACGGAGCGTTTGGGCCGTTTCCGCCTGTTTCCGGGCCTGTTCGAGTTGCTGACGGAGCGTTTCGATTGCGGCGGAACGCTGTTTTTCCTCTTTCAGGGCCAATTGCAGGGCGGCGGTCTGTTGGCGGAAAGATGCGAGTTCTGCGGCGAGGGCTTTTTTCTCTTCCTCGAGCCGCGGGACTTTTTTCTCCGATTCGGCGGCGGAAAGGCTGGCGGCTTTGAGTTTGAGAAATTCGGCACGGAGTTCCTGATACCGGCTTTCGCTGCCGTCAAGTTTCTGCTGAAGGTCCTGTTGGGCGGCGGCAAGCGCGGTTTTTTCGAGTTTGACCGCATTCAACTGCCGGGAAAGATCGTCGCGTTCTTCCCGGAATCCGGCGGCGGCGGCACGGTCGGCGCGCAGACCGGCGGCGAAGCGGGCTTCAAATTCTTTTTCGCGTTCCGCGGCCCGGGCGATCTGTTCTTCCATTTCCCGGTTGGCGGTGCGGAGTGTGACCAGTTCCCGGTCCGCGATCGCGGCGGCACTGCTGCGTTTCTCCAATTGTTCGCGCATCATCCGGTTTTCCCGGTCGAAGAACGATACACGGTCGTTCAGGGATTGGACAGCATTGCTCAATTCCGCGGCATTGAGGCGGTGTTCCCGGGATTCGTTCCGGAACCGGATGTTTTCGGCGGAAAGACTGTCGCAGGTTTCCTGAAGACGCCGGAGATCTTCGCGCAATTTCAGATTTTCGGCGGTTTGATCGAGCGGGATCCCGGCGGAAAGGGCTTTGATTTTTTCATTGAGTTCCGCGAGTTCCCGGTCACGGTCGTCCGTGGTGCGGCGCACGGCTTCCAACTGTTTTTTCCACTCTTCTTCGCGCAGCAGGAATTGATTGCGTTCCCGGTCGGCGCGTTCCCGGATCGGCCGGAGCTGCGCGGCCTCCTGCTGTAATTTGGCACTTTCACTCCGGAGCCGCACGGCTTCTTTGGTCAGATCGTTGTTGAGGGTGAGCAGCCGTTCATTTTCCTGTTTGTATTCATCGGCTTCGCTGGTGGCAAGTTTGAGTTTGCGGCGGATGTTTTCCAGATTGATCCGGAGTTCCACCAGCCGCTGCCCGGTTTCAGCCGGAGCGGCTTCCGCCGGCTGTGTTTCGAGTTTGGCGATCCGGGCTTCCAATATCTGATTTTTTTCCTCCAACACCCGGTAATCGCGCATCAGATTGGCCAGTTGTTCCAGCGAGGCTTTGGCGCGGGCATCGCCGCGTTTGAGCTGCTCCAGTTCCGCCTGTGCCGCAAAGAAGCGGCGTTTGTATTCTTCCATTTCGCTTTTCAACAGTTCCGGCGAGGCGGCAACCGGGGTGGCAGGCGCGGCCGGAGCGACAGGTGCGGCCGGGGCCGGATCGGGATCATCGGAGGCGCGACCGAGAAGACGGCGCGTTTCGGCAATGGCTTTTTCGCACAGGCTGATGCGTTCATCGATCACCCGGCGGTTCCATTCCGGCCGGGCTTTGCGGACCGAACGGAAACAGCGGATGGCTTCGCGGTAAGTTGAAAGGGCCCGGATAAAATCGCCGTCTTCGCGTGCGGTTTCGCCGTCTTCATAGGCCAGACAGCCGCGCCGCCAGGCATCCCACGGCTGAAAAACATCGTCGGAACCGGTCGTCCCGGACCGGGTGTTCTGCGTTTGGGCATCGGCGGCGGGCAGATGCCATGCCGACAGCAGCAGGCAAAACAGCAGCAGAAAAAGTTTCATCATTTGTTTCCTTTCAGATAAGGGTCGAAAAGATGACGCATGGTTTCGTTGATGGTGAAAGTCAGAGCGGCGGCACCATCGTCATGGTAACAGCATTCCAGTACATTGCCGCGTTCATGGGCCAGTGCGATCAGGTCGGCGCGTTCCGGCGGCAGCAGGGCCCGCAACAGTTTCCGCTGCCGTCCGGCAAGGGCGCACAGCCGTTTTTTCAATTCATCCAGCCCGGTCCCGGTGTGCGTCGAAAGGTAAACGCTGTCGGGAAACAGCATCCGGGTGCGCGCCAGCAGCATGGTTTCCTGAACCGGGTCGATTTTGTCCAGTTTGTTGAAGACCACGATGATATCTTTGTTATCGGCACCGAGTTCCTTGAGGACGGACCGGGTGGTTTCCCATTGCGCCTCCAACTGGTGGCTGGAAATATCCAGTACCAGTACCAGAAAATCCGCCAGCACCGCTTCTTCCAGTGTCGATTTGAACGATTCCACCAGCGAGTGCGGCAATTTGCGGACAAAGCCGACGGTATCGGTCAGCAGCAGTTCGCTGTTGTCCGGCAGCCGGATCTTCCGGGTGGTCGGATCGAGGGTGGCAAAGACCCGGTCTTCGACCAGTACATCGGCCCCGGAAAGTTTCCGGAGCATGGAGGATTTGCCCACATTGGTGTAGCCCACGATCGCGGCGTGGGGAATGCCCGTCCGTTCCCGGAGTTTGCGGCCGGTGCCGCGCTGTTTGCGGACAACGGCAAGTTCGTTTTCCAAAGCGGAAATGCGGCGTTTGAGCAACCGCCGGTCGGTTTCGATCTGGGTTTCGCCCTGACCGCGCGCCCCGGTGATGCCGCCCCGCTGCCGGGAAAGATGGGTCCAGGCCCGGGTGAGCCGCGGCAGTGTGTAGTGGAGCCGCGCCAGTTCGACCTGCAAAGTGGCCTCCCGGGTCCGGGCCCGCCCGGCGAAGATCTCGAGAATGACCTCCTCGCGGTCGATGACACAGCAGCCGGTCAATTTTTCCCAGTTGCGCTGCTGTGACGGCGACAAAGGCGTGTCAAAGATCAGGCAATCGGCCCCGAGCCGCTGCCGGTGTTCCTCGATCTCTCTGGCTTTGCCGCTGCCGACATAGTACTCGATCAATGGCATTTTGAGCTGGATCAACAGCCGGTCAACGGTCGCAATATCAAGATTGGCGACCAGTTCCTGCAATTCATCCAGTTGTTCCGCGGCCTCTGCCGGGTCCTGATCCGGCGGCCGGATGCCGATCAGCAATGCTTTTTCAACGGTACGGCGGCTGTCCGCAGCGGTATCGATCATTTCCACAGCAGCGTTGTCCCCCTTCAGTCTTCCAGCCAGACATCCCGGGCATCGAATACCGGGCCGTCTTTGCAGGTGCGGGCGTATTTCCAGCCGTTGCCGTCATCGGAGCGGACTTTGACCACGCAGGCGAAACAGGCCCCCACACCGCAGCACATCAGGTGATCCAGACTGATTTCGCCGGGCTGTCCCAGTTCGATCAGCTGCCGCGCCAGTGCCAGCAGCATCGGCCGGGGGCCGCAGCCGTAGAAACGCAGTTTTTTACCGGCGTATTCTTCCAGCAGGGGCGGGATCAGGGCGGTGACAAAACCTTTGTATCCGACCGAACCGTCGTTGGTCGCCAGCCGTACATCGAATCCGGCATCGCGATAACGGTCGTGCAGGATCAGATCGGCTTCGCTCCGCGCGCCGAGCAGCAGGACCCCGCGCTGTTTGGAGGTACGGGTCAGCAGATAAAGGGCCGCCGAGCCGTAGCCGCCGCCGACCAGCACCGGGATCTCATCATCGGCCGGCGGGGTGTAGGGATTGCCGACCGGGCCCAGCAGGTCGCAGACCGTGCCCGGCGTCAGGCGGGACAACTGCTCGGTGCCGTTGCCCACCACTTTGTAAACCACCGACAGCACATCGCCGTCGGTACTGTGGATGCTGAAGGGCCGCCGCAGAATGTATTGGCCCAGTCCGGCGATCCGGACATGGACAAATTGACCGGCCCGCGCTGTGGCGCAGATCTCCGGCGCATGGAAGCGGACAAAAAAGTACCCGGATTTCAGGGGGTCGTTGGAAATGATTTCTCCGTTCAACATGATGTTCCTATCGCAATTCTGCCCGGATCCGGGCGGTGATGACGAACCGGGCCGCCCGCGGGCAACGCCAGTTCATGTGAAATTCATCCGGCATGGGCCGGTTTCCGGCGGGCGTGAAATCTTCGCCGCCGTCCGGCGGGGTGAACCGGTCTGTCATGGAGTAGACCGGGATACCGGCATCGCAGGTCACGACGATTTCCGCCCGGCCTTTTTCCCGGACAATGGCAATGCCATCGCCGCACGGCACCGGCTCCGCGTAACTGTGGAGCCGGAAATCAGCGACCACCGGCTGCGGGGCCGTGACATCATCGGTCACAGTCAGCAGTCCGCTGCTCCGGTCAAAATGCAGGCGGCGGCGGTAGCCGGTCAGCCCGGGATAGACCCGGGTCAGGTCGAAACAGGCCGCGGCAACGGTGCCGTCGTCCTGAAAATCCAAAATCGTGCCGAAGGCATCGGCAACATCGCGCGGCTGGCCGGTACGGTCGATCATCAGGCAGTTCTGGGCAATGGTTTGCCGGGTCCAGCCGCGATGGTGGTTTTCGCCGAAAAGATAGCCGAAACTGCCGGATGGCACCAGCAATGCCTGATTGCCTGCCAACAGCGCGAAATTGCCCTGATCGGCGTGCTGGTGACTGCTGGCAGCGTAACGGCTGCAGCGCGCCAGTACCGCCAGCGACCGTTCCGGATGGGCGACATCGGTACGGATCGAGATCATCCCGGTATCACGGCAGAGCCAGCTGTTGGACGGCGGCCCGGCGGCATCCGGTTCCCGGTCGCGGCACACCGGTGGGACGGCATCGAGCAGGTGCAGTTTGTAATGATCCAGTTCCGCCCGGGAACGGCGGGAGAAGGTGCGGGCCAGTTCCGGACCGAAGCGGTCGGCGTAGATGCCGAAGGGGTCCTGGGCCTGAAAGCCGGGCCATTCGATCTGGGTGGGCCAGTGGCCGTCGCCGAATGGATGGGCCTCCTGTCCCGGCGGTGCAAAATGGATGAAAAAATGGGTCAGATGGCGGTAAAACGGTTTCTGCATGAAAGAAAATCCGGTCAGCCGTTCCACCGCAAGGAAAAACGGCAGAAACCATTTGGTGTAGCTGCTGCCGTAGAAGACGCCCTCCGCCCAGCCGCCATCCCGGCCGCCGTAATGGGGGAAATGGGAACCGTAAACATCCAGCGCGTAATCCAGATACATTTCCGCGGTCCCCGGCGGCATGAAGTCCGACAGCACCAGCGCGGCTTCGCCGATATACCCGGCCAGCCGCCCCAGATGGGAATTGCCCGGGTGGGCAAAATAATCATCCTGCTGCATCCGCTGCCAGATTTCGCCGGCGTGAAGTGCCAGGGTGGCCCCGATCCATTGCCGCTGCCGTTCATCGTACAGATCCCAGGTCCAGTCAAAGACTGCCGGAGCGCAGCGGGTGATGCTCAAACCGATTTCATCCCCCCAGGCACCGTTGCCGGATACCGGTCCGAGCGGATTCCAGGTACAGATCCGGAGCAGCTGGTCCCGGGCCCGTTCCCCGGCCTGCCGGTCGTTCAGAAAAAGATAGGCAAGCGCGCAGGCAACCATGTCGCGGTCGATCGCCAGACGGCTTTCATCAAATGCGGTGCGGTAATCACAACGCCCCCCGGCATGGTAGAAATCGGGATGATCCATCAGCGGGCGGGTCATGGCATCATCGGCATTGCGGCGGATCACCGCCAGCGAATCGGCATGGCGTTCCCGCAGTACCGGGATGTCTTCGGCAAAATACAGATGGCGGGGATGCCGGTCCGGGCGCGCCGCCAGCAGATCAGCAGCCTCCGGACAGACAAACGGACGGGCATCGGGGGCGATCTCAAATTCCCGCCAGCCGGTTTCCGCCCCGCCGGAAAAAACATTCCAGCGGTAACGGCCCGGACCGAACGGATGACGGAAGCGGACGGCATTGCGGACCGTGACGAGATCGGCGACCGTTTCGCCCGTGATCCGTTCCACCACCACCCGGTAGTTTTCTGCGCCCGGTTCCGCCACCCACTGCAGCGGGACCGGATCAAAGTCACAAAGACTGCCGGATTCCGGTGCCGGAAACAATCCGTCCGCCAATCGGACCTGCGGTAATTTTTTCATTTCCATTCCTGCCGTTTCTTTCCGGGTTCCTGCCAACTTTCACAACAGCAATATAGCCCCGAACCGGGTTGTTTGCAACCGGAAATGATGGAAAAGCGCGGGTGTATGACCTTGACACCGGGTGGAAATCCATGTGGGGGCGGTGTATATTATCTGTACCGGAGAAAACCTCCGGGAATTTTCAGAGAAAGGATTTTGGGTCATGGGTCTTTACGATCGTTCATATATGGGAAACCGTCCGTACCGGGAGCCCGGCGGCGGCATGTCGATGCTCTGGCAGCTGATCGGTGTCAATGTGGCGTGTTATCTGCTGTTGAAGATTGCTCCGCAACTGATTCCGGTGCTTTGCATGACGGCCGGCGGGATCCGCAACGGAATGCTTTTTCAGGCGGTGACGGCGGCATTCGTCCATCTGGAATTTTTTCATCTGCTGCTCAACATGTACGGGCTGTATCTTTTCGGGTCGCTGGTGGCTCCGTATCTGACCCGGCGGCAGGTGCTGGTATTGTATCTGGCCGGCGGGATCACCGGCAATCTGCTGTTTCTGCCGTTCAACTGGCACAGCCAGTTCGTTCTGCTCGGGGCATCCGGGGCGGTTTACGGGGTCATGATTGCCGCCGCCATGCTGGAGCCGAACCGGCGGTTTGCGCTGATGCTGCTGCCCATGGCTCCGATCAAAACCAGCACCATGGTGATCGTATTCACCGTTATCGAACTGATCAGCGAGGTTTTCGGTGCCGATGGTCATGTGGCGCATCTGGCCCATCTCGGCGGATTTCTGGGTGGTTATGTCTGCCTCAAGACATGGCGGCATTTGCCGATCGCCTGGGACCCGCTGTCTCTGCTGGCGATCCGTTTTACCTCCGGCCGTTCCGGTCATGACGGTTTTGAGCGGCATCCCGGGCGGGATTCCGGCGGGACATCATCGTACCGGCCGCCGGTCGATCCGCAGGCCCCGGTCCCCCAGCGCGAGGTCGATCGCCTGCTCGACAAATTGTCACAATATGGGATCCGTTCCCTGACCCCGGAGGAAGAAGCGACCCTCCGGCGGGTCCGGGAGCAAATGAACCGGAAAGACTGACCGATGCTGAAAACCTCCCAATTCGATTATACGCTCCCCGATGAACTGGTGGCCCAGTATCCCGCTGACCGGCGCGATGGTTCGCGGATGATGGTGTTGGACCGCCGCACTGGTGAAACCGAGATCCTGCCGTTTCCGGCGATCACGGAATTTCTGTCTGCCGGTGATGCCTTGATCTGCAACGATACCCGGGTCCTCCGGGGGCGGATGTACGCCCGCAAAAACGGCGATCCCGGCGGGGCCCGCTTTGAACTCCTGCTGGTCAACGAGATCGATGCCGCGGAACGGCGTTGGAAGGTGTTGCTCCGCCCCGGCAAACGGGCTTTGCCCGGCGTGGAGGCGGCATTGGTCGATGGCGATGGTCAGGTGAATCTGGTGGGCGACGGGTTTACCGTGGTCGGCCGTTCCGGAGAAGAAGCATTCGAGGTCCGTTTCCACGGTGCCCCGGTGGCGGAATTGCAGCAGCGGTACGGTCATATCCCGCTGCCGCCCTACATCCGGCGGCCGGATGAAAATGCCGATGATGAGCGTTATCAGACGATCTTTGCGGCGGCTCCGGGAGCGGTCGCGGCTCCGACGGCCGGACTGCATTTCACCCCCGAAGTGCTGGCGGAACTGGCCGGTAAAGGGGTGACGCGCGCGGCAGTGACACTGCATGTGGGACCGGGCACATTCAAACCGGTTTCCACCGAAGATGCCGCCAACCACCGGATGCACGCCGAAGAATATACGCTGTCAGCGGACACCGCCGATCTGGTGAACCGTACCCACCGCAACGGCGGCCGGGTGATGGCTGTCGGGACCACATCGGTGCGGGTCCTTGAAAGCTGCGCCGCGCCGGATGGCACGGTGATGCCCGGCCACGGTTGGACCGAGATTTTTCTCTATCCCCCCTATCAGCCCCGGGCGGTGGATATGCTGCTGACCAATTTCCATCTGCCGAAAAGCACGCTGCTGATGCTGGTTTCCACCTTCGCCGACCGGGAAATGGTGCTGGCGGCCTATCAGAAGGCGGTGGAAGCGAAAATGCGTTTTTACAGTTACGGCGATTGCATGTTGCTCAAATGAAGAAACAGTTGCTTCAGCTGCCGTTCCTGCTGCTGGTCCTGACCGGCGGCTGTGCCGCGGTTCCCGGGGCGGTTTCCGGCGGCATGACCGGGGCTGATGCCTGGCAGAGCGTCATTGCCAATCTGTTGCCGGTGCGGGTCGATCAGGGGCGTGAACGGTTGTCCCGGGAATATGCCCGGATGGCCTGGCGGCAACGGTTGCCGGAACGGGCCGCGGTGCTGGACCGGCTGCCCGAAGATGCGGCGGCCCGGACGGAGGCGCGTCAGGCATTGGAAACCGCGATCGGCATTGCCGTGCAACTGCTGGTGCCGGAGGATGCGGTTGCCGCGGCGATCCTGCGGGACCGTTGCCGGGAAGAACTGGGCCGGGAATTTCTGGTCACGGCCATGCTGTTTCCGGAACGGGCGGCGGCGGTGGCGGATGCGGCCGTGGCGGGGGTGCCGGATCATTTGATGGCGCGGCACCGGGTCGGCCGGGACGAAGCTGCCATGCAGTTGCGGATCCTGATGGGGTTGCCGGAGGATTTTGTATTGCCGGAGGAACCGTTTGCCGGGATCGAGCCGGTTCTGCCGGAGGAACCGGATGATCTGGTGATCGCATTGCAGTGCCGTCCGGAACTGACCGGTTTTACCGGATCGGTGACGGATCTGGCAGCGGCGGTGCGTTATCTGGAATCGCAGATGCCGCCGGTTTCGGCCGATGCCGACGGGGCGGCGGCATCGCTCCGGGCGGCGTTGATGATTTTGCGGTTGCCCGACCGGATGATCCGTCAGGAACTGTATGAATTGAGTTCGCCGGAAGAAACACGCTATTTGTTGGTGGCGTGGGGGATCTGGCGGCAGTTGAAACTGGATCGGCGGGCTTTGCTGGCCGGTGATCCGGGGGCGGTCGGACAACTGCGGTGTGACCTCGGTCTGGAGCCGGGGGAGCCGTTGCCGGAGACCGTGCCGGAGGGTCCCTCCGGGAGCCGTTCCTCCCCGGCGGCGGAATTGCTTTTGCGGCTGATGGCACAGTGAAAATAAAGGACAGGCGATGAACGGTTTTTTGATTTACCGGATGGCGTTGGTGCTGACAGGGATCATCCTGTCGGGAATGGGTATATGGTTCGCGCGGCTGCGGCCGGAAACCTGCGGCCGGTGGGAACAGCTGCCCCGGCGGCAGATGCCCGGTGCGGTGCTGGGGTTGATCGCGTTGTTGTGGTGCGTGCCTCATGCCCAACCGATCGCTTTTGACTGGCTGGTGCCGCTGTTGTACCCGCTGGCGGTCGCCGGTGCGGTGCTGGGCTATTTTTTTCTGGATTACCTGCTGGTGCGGGCCGTGGCCGGATTGTGTATCCTGACGGCATATTATCTGGTTCACGGGGCGTGTGATTACCATGCGCCGCGGTTGGTGCAGATATACAACGGATGCTGGCTGTTGGGGATCGCCGGGATCTGTTTTTCCGGCAAACCCTGCTGGGGGCGCGATATCATCCGGTTGGGATGCCGGTCGGCATGGGGGCGTTATCTGACGGCGGGATCGCTGCTGCTGCTGGCATTGCTGTTGTTTGCCGGGGCGTGCCAGACGGAGGTGAAAGCATGACGGATTTTGATTTGACAGCGTTTGCCCGGCAGTGCGGGGTGGCAGAGCCGGAACGCTTTGCGGCGCGTTGCGAAATTTTGCGGCAGTTCCTCGAAACGGCGAACCGGTCGGTGAATCTGACCCGGATCACGGAGCCGGTTCCGTTTGCGGTGAAACATGTGGCGGATTCGCTGTCGGCCGTGACGGCCATGCCCGAACTGGCCACCGCGGAACTGGCGGTTTGCGATATGGGGTGCGGGGCCGGATTCCCGTCATTGATCCTGGCTCTGGCGTTTCCGCAACTGCGGATCACCTCTGTCGATTCCACCCGGAAAAAGATCGATTTTGTGAATGCCGCCGCCCGGGAACTGGGTTTGACGGGCCTGACCGCGGTGCAGGGGCGTTCCAATGAACTCAACCGCAATGCCGGATGGCGGCACCGTTTCGATTGCGTGACGGCGCGGGCGGTGGCGGAATCGCCGAAACTGGCGTTGGAAGCCTCGGAACTGCCCCGGCCGGATGGCTGTTTTCTTTTTTACAAAACCCCCGATCAGGTGGCCGGAGAAATGCCGGTGCTGGCCGGGTTGAGCCGCAAATTGGGACGCGAATGGTATGCCGGGCCGGTATTTTCACTGCCGCTTGATGGCGGGGAACGGCAATTCATCCGGTCCGGAAAAAAGGAGTTGCAACGATGACGGTTTCGGCTTTTTCCGGTTACTGCGGCGGCGGGGTGCCGTCTTTTCCGGTGACGGCTCTGGCCCCGGAAGATCTGCACAACGGGATCGTGGTGCGGATGCCGAACTGGTTGGGCGATGCGGTCATGGCTCTGCCCGCCCTGTATCAACTGCGGTCGCTGTTGCCGGAACACGGCGCGCTGGGGGTCATCACCCCGGCATCGCTGACGGCTTTTTATCAGGCGATGCCGTGGGTGGATGTGATCCTGCCGCTGGCATCCCCGCACCGGATATGGAGTTCGGATGAACGGTGGATGGTACGGCGCAGTGCATTCGGCGCGGGGGTGCTGTTCAACCATTCGCTCCGGGATGCGCTGATGATGCGGTTGTGCCGGATACCCCGGCTTTACGGAGCGGCGGCCCGGGGGCGCAGTCTGCTGTTGACCCGGCATTTTGATTTTCCGGAACGGCGGAACACCTGGAACCATGCGCCGTTTCCGGCCCGTTATCTCTCCATGGTGCAGGCGTTGGGAGCCCCGGCGTGGGACGGCCGGATGCCGGAGATCATTCCCGGTCCGGGATCGGAATTGCCGGACGCATGGCGGGCGGTGGCAGATTCCCCCCGGCTGTTGGTGCTCGGGGCCGGTGCCTCCTACGGCGCGGCGAAACGCTGGGGGAGCGGATCGTATCACGAAGTCGCCCGGCAGTGGATCGCCGCCGGCGGTGTGGCGGCCATGGTCGGCAGTCCGTCGGAGGCCGGGATCGGAGCGGAGATCGGGACGGGATTGCCGGAGGATGCCTATTTCAACCTGGCGGGCAAGACCACATTGCCGCAGTTGATGCGGCTGCTCAAACAGGCGAAAGCCGCGGTGGCAAATGACAGCGGGGTGATGCATCTGGCCGCGGCTCTGGGGTGTCCCGGCGTTGCCGTTTACGGTCCGACCGATCATACCTCCACGGCCCCCATCGGGGCGCATTGGCGTATTCTGACGGCGCAGGCGGATTGTGCCCCCTGCTTCAAACGGGTGTGTCCGCGCGGCGATGCCGTTTGTATGAAAGCCGTCACCGCCGCCGATGTTGTTACGGCACTGGAAGAATTGCTTTCGGAGTCGTGATCACGATACCGAAGAGGAAAATACCGTAAACCAGCAGCAGAACACCCGCGATGCTGTTGATCGCCTGCAAACCGGCGACCGGCAGCAGGACCAGCAGGATACCGAGGATCAGGCTCAAACAGGCGGAAACCACCAGCCGCCCGCGGTGTCCCGGGGTGTGCCAGGCGGCGTGGAAATCGCCGACCGCATCAAGGATCATCCAGGCACCGAGAAAGATCACCCACGCCAGATCCATCAGCAGCGGCATGACAGCGGCCAGCAGACCCAGCACCAGCGTGAAAAGTCCGGTGATCAGGTTGAAGGTGCGGGTCGGGCCGCGGGGGACCCGGAACCCGGCGGCGATCAGCCAGGTGCCATCGAATACCAGCAGGAACCCGATGGCGATGGTCAGCACCGATATGGTCAGCAGCGGACGGCACAGCAGCAGCAGACCGAGGATGACCGTCAGAATGGACCGCCAGATCATGGCTCCCCGGGACGGCCACCGGGAAATGGTGCAGGAACAGGTGTCGGCAAGTTCGTTGATCATACAGAATCCCTCCATTTTTTTTGGATCGTTACGGGGGGTGTTTTCCGGGGGTGCCGGCGAAAAAATAACGCCGTCTTCACGGAATGCAAGTGGAATTTCCAAAAAAGCCGTTTTTTCCCGGATATGCCAATGGCAAATCGCTGTAGAAAAGTTATATTAACAAAGAGGTTGAATGGGCATATTGACGGGATTGGGCCGGGAAAAAAGGAAACGGTGGCAGGGATGGCGGAATCATTCGATTTTTTGACCAGGATCGGCCGTGATCCGGCCGGGTTGATCCAGGCATTGCGGACGATTCAGGATCTGTACGGCATGGTTTCGGATGCCGCGGTGACGGCGGTCGCCGCCCATTTCGGTATCCCCCGGGCGGAGGTGGAGGCGGCCTTGGCCTTTTATCCGTCGTTCCGGCGTACCAGACCGGGGCGGTTCCGGATCGCAGTCTGCCGCGGTGCCGCCTGCCGGCGGAAAAACTCCGATGCCGTGATGCAATGGATTTCCGAAAGCATCGGGATCGGACCGGGAGAAACCGGCCGAGACGGATTGTTTTCGCTGGAGTGGACCGGTTGTCTGGGGTGCTGTGCAGCAGCTCCCGCCATGAAGGTCAATGACCGGATCTGGGAACGGCTTGACCGGGATGCCGTCAGAAGTATTTTGCGGCGTTACCGGGATGAAGAACAAAGCGGAAGTGGCAAATGAAGATCATACTGGCTTTTGACTCCTACAAAAATTGTATGCGGAGTGCGGAAATATGCCGCCATGTCGCGGCCGGTATCCATACTGTTTTCCCGGCGGCAGAAGTGGTGTCGATCCCGTTGTCGGATGGCGGCGAAGGATTTGTGGAAGCCGCCGCCGCGGCATCGCCCACCGCCGGAGTCCGGTCGTTTCCGGCAACAGATGCCCTGGGGCGGCCGGTGACCGCCCGGGCCGTGTTCGATCAGGGGACGGCGATCGTGGAATGTGCCTCCTGTTGCGGGATCGAACAATTGACCGCCGCCGAATTGGATCCCCGGCTGACCGGTACCGCCGGTTTGGGAATGCTTTTGCGGGCGGTCGCAGAAACGGCTCCGCAGCGGTTGGTTGTCGGCTTGGGCGGCAGTGCCACGGTGGATGGCGGGATCGGGATGCTTCAGGCGTTGGGTGTCCGGTTTTACGATGCGGCCGGGAACCGGATCTCCACCGGCGATGGCAATGCGCTGATCCGGGCATGCCGCTGTGACCGGTCGGATTTGGTGGCGTTGCCGCCGCTGATCGCCGCATCCGATGTGACCAATCCATTGTGCGGCAGTAACGGTGCCGCGCCGGTTTTCGGCCCCCAGAAAGGCGCGTCCCCGGAATTGGTCCGGGAACTGGATGCCGCTCTGGAACGGTACGCGGTCATGTTGTCCGCCGCGTTTGACCGGCCGCTGTCGGTGCCGGGCGACGGGGCGGCCGGTGGGCTGGGATTCGCCCTCCGGATGCTGGGGGCGGAAATGGTTTCCGGTGCGGAAATGTTGTTTGATTGGAGCGGTTTTGACCGGCGGGTCCCCGGTGCCGCGTTGCTGATAACCGGTGAAGGTCGGTCGGATTTTCAGACGGCCGCCGGAAAACTGCCGGCGGCGGCGGCACAGCGGGCGGCGCGGTTCGGCGTGCCTTCGGTATTGGTTTCCGGCGCGCTGGGCGATGGGGTCGATCGTCTTTACGATGATTTTCTGGCGGTGATGAGCATTGCCGCCGGACCGGGATCTCTGGCGGAGGCATTGGCGCAGACCGCCGGAAATCTGCATCGGGCCGGTGCCAACATTGCCGGATTGCTGAAAGCGGGAGGTTGCCGATGAAACGGGCGTTGATCACCGGTGTTTCCGGTGGCCTGGGTGCCGCCATGGCGTGGGAATTCCGGCGGCACGGCTGGTTTGTGACAGGGGTTTGCCGCACGGCTCCGGCCGGGGATGTCTGCGATGAATTCATTATCTGTGATTTGACCGATCCGGCTGCCGTCAGTCGGTTGGCGGAATCCGTCGGAACACTGGATCTGCTGATCAACAACGCCGGGATCGGGTCCTATGCCTCCTGGGAGGAATTGGATGAAGCATCGCTGCGCCGGTTGATGGAGATCGATTTTTTTGCCCCGGTGGCGTTGACCAAAGCCCTGCTGCCCGCATTGGCCCGCAGCCGGGGGGCGGTGATCAATATTTCTTCGGTGGCGGCGGTGGTTCCGGTGGCCTGCATGGGGGCATACAATGCTGCCAAAGCTGCGATCGCCATGTTTTCCGAATCACTGCGTCCGGAACTGCACAGCCGCGGTATCCGGGTTCTGACGGTGATGCCGGGACGGATCGACACCGGTTTTTCCAAACGGGCCGTGGGCGGCCGGACCGTCCCGGATACCCCGGGGCGCACTGCCTCCAGTGCCGATGGTTTGGCGCGGCAGGTTTACCGGGCTCTGATGTGGCATCGCCGCCGTCTGATCTATCCGGCATGGTATGTGGCTCCGATCGCTTTTATCCGTCATTTTCCGGCCGTGAATGAATATTTCAACCGGAAACTCTGGGGGTTGAACCGTGAATAACTGCCGCCGGTTGATGCTGTTTCTGCTGACGGCTCTGTTGGGCGGTGCCGTGCAGGCGGAGGTTTATCTGCTGGGGCCCCGTTCCGGCCGGGCTCCGGCAGGCTCTTTTGCCGAAATGAGCGGGGCCGGGGAATTGATGGTCGAGCCGGTCATCTTCAATGGCGTGGAAACGGAACAGCGGGTCCTGCTGCTGCAACAGCCGCTGGAAACCGTGTTGACAGAGTGGCAGAGCCGTTTTGTCAGTCAGCCGGTGGCGGCCCCCGGCGGGATCGTGTTGCGGCTGCCGTCCGGGCCCGGACGGCATGAACGGGTGCTGCTGGTCGGCGGCGGTGATCTCGGGGCCGGGACAACGGCATTTGTCATGGAACTGCCGGATGTGATGCCGCCTGCGCCGGTGTGGGCCGCCGGATTGCCGGTCCTGCCGGGTGCCACGGCCGCGGAGGTGGTGGAATTGCCCGCCCGCGGCAGTCAGATGGTGACATTTACCGGCGGAGCAGGGATGATGCCTGCGGCGGATCGGGCTTTGCGGGCGGCGGGAATGCTGCCGGTCGGCGGTGTTTCCGGCGGTATGTATCTGGATGCCGCCGGTAAAGAGATCGTCATGGTGGCGATCCGGCCGGACGGGAACGGAATGATGTTCCGGGCCCCGTTGGGCAGAGGAGGCCGCCGATGACGGACCGGGCGGCACATCTCCGGCTGGGCCGGCGCGGGGAACGGCTGGCATGTCGTCTGCTGGAGGAATCCGGCTGTACGATACTGGCTCGCAACTGGCGGTGCCGGGCCGGTGAACTGGATATTGTGGCACGGGATGGTGTCACACTGGTGTTTGCGGAGGTCAAAACGCGGCGGGTGCGGGCGGGACGCCGTCCGGGAGACAATCTGTCGGCGCGGCAATTCCGGCGGGATCTCCGGGCTGCCGGAAGGTTTGTGAAGAATTACGCTTCGCCGGAGTACCGGCGGCGTTTTGAGGTGATCGAAGTTTGGTTCGGACGCTGGTTCTGTCAAGGGATCGTCCGGCATATACGGTATGTTGACGACCGGGCCGCATGATGGCGGCACGGCAAAACATTCGAGGGAAAAAGATGGAAAATGCTACGGAAATTCGTCAGCGGCTTCTGGCCGGCTGCCATCAGATCGTGATCAAAGCCGGGACCCGGCTGTTAACGGACCGGTCCCGAATCGCCCGGCTGGTGGATGGGATCGCGGAGGTCCGCCGCCGCGGGTGTCGGGTGTTGCTGGTTTCTTCCGGCGCGGTCGGTATGGGGATGCAGCAGTTGGGGCTGTCGCGGCGACCGCGTGATCTGGCGGCGGTACAGGCACTGGCTTCGGTGGGGCAGTGCAAATTGATGGCTCTTTACGAAGAAGAATGCGCCCGTCACGGCTTCAAGGTGGCGCAGTTGCTGCTGACGGCCGCCGACCTCCGGTCCCGCAACCGTTATCTCAATGTGATGAACTGCATCAACGCGTTGTGGGAAAATGATGTATTGCCGGTCGTCAACGAAAACGATGCGGTTTCGGTGGATGAACTCAAGTTCGGCGACAACGATTATCTGGCCGGTCTGCTCGCGTCGCTGACCGGGTCCCGGCTGACCGTGATCCTGACGACCGCCGAAGGGCTCTGCCGCCGGGAGAACGGTGTGCTGGGCGACCGGATATCGGTCGTGCCGCGGATCGATGCTTCGATCCGGGCGATGGCGGGCGGGACCGACAGTTCCGAATTCTCCATCGGCGGGATGACCTCGAAATTGCGGTCGGCGGAATTGGTCAATGCCTCCGGCGAATATCTGTGGATCGCCGACGGGCGCGGGCCGGATATCCTGCGGCAGATCATGGACGGCGAAGATGTGGGGACGGTTTTTCTGCCGGGTCCGGAACGGATCTCCGGCCACAAACGTTTCATCCGTTTCTTTGCCGGGAGCAGCGGTACGCTGACGGTGGATGCCGGTGCGGCGGCGGCCCTGATTTCCCGCGGCGGCAGTCTGCTGCCCTCCGGTGTCACCGGGGTTTCCGGCAGTTTCAGCCGTGGCGATACGGTCGATATCGTAGCCCCCGACGGCAAATTGATCGCCCGCGGGCTGGTCAATTACACGGCGGCGGATTGTTTGCGGATCAAGGGGCTTCATTCGGCGGAACTGGAGGCGGAATTGGGGCATACAGCGGATGCAGAGATCGTACACCGGGATAATCTGACACTGCTGTGATGCCGGAAGGCAGAAGTTTTTTAGGGGAAAAGACTTGACATTTTGAAAAAAACCTCTAAACTATGGTAATGGCCGGGATTGTCAGCACCGGCCGGTCCAAATATATTTACAGATAGGAACAACCCCATGGGATTTCAGCGTTTATCAAAGTTTTTCTCCGCCGATATCGGTATTGACCTCGGTACTGCCAATTGTCTGGTCTATGTCCGCGGCAAAGGGGTCGTGCTGACCGAACCGTCGGTGGTGGCGATCATGGAAAATACCAATGCGGTGCTGGCGGTCGGGTCGGAAGCCAAAAACATGCTTGGCAAGACCCCCCGCAATATCAAGGCGGTACGCCCCATGAAAGAAGGGGTCATCGCGGTATTCGACATTACCGAGGATATGATCCGCTTTTTCATTCAGAAGGCTCTGCACAGTGTGTTCTGGTACCGGCGGTTGCTGCGGCCGACGGTGATGATCGCTGTTCCCTACGGGATCACCGAGGTCGAGACCCGGGCCGTCAAAGACAGTGCCAAACGGGCCGGTGCCGGTGATGTGGAATTGATCGAGGAACCCATGGCCGCGGCCGTCGGCGTGGGATTGCCGGTGGTCGATCCGGTCGGCAGTATGATCATGGATATCGGCGGCGGTACCACCGAAGTGGCGGTGATCTCGCTGTCCGGTATCGTCACCGCCAAGAGCGTCCGCGTGGGCGGCGACCGGCTGGACAGCACCATCATCCAATATTTGAAGAAAGAATACAATCTGATGGTGGGCGAGCTGGCGGCCGAACAGATCAAGATCCGTATCGGTTCCGCCTATCCGGTCAACGATGATGCCAGAATGGATGTCAAAGGGCTGGATCAGGTCTCGCGGGTGCCGAAAATGATCAGCATTACCGGCAAAGAGATCCGGGAGGCGTTGCAGGAACCGGTCACAACGATCATCGAAGCGGTTTTGTCAACGCTTGAATCGTGTCCGCCGGATCTGGCCGCGGATTTGATCGACCGCGGGATCATGCTGGCCGGCGGCGGCGCGATGCTGCGGGGGCTGGATCAGTTGTTGAGCGAGGAAACCGGATTGCCGGTCTTTGTGGCCGAAGAACCGCTGCAGGCGGTTGCCCGCGGTACCGGGGTCATGCTTCAGGAAATCGAAACGATCCAGAATTGAGGTCACCTTGAACTGGGATCTCAACGGTCTGGTGCCGATCGGTCCCGGCGACCGGGAGCGGTTGGAGGCTCTGGCGGCAGTTCATGCCCTGCCGGACTGTGAATGTTCGTTTGCCAATCTGCTGTTGTGGCGCGATGTTTACGGGGAACGGGTTTTGTGGGCCAATGGCCGGGCGGTTGTGGTCGAAACGGTGAACGGCGGCGTGCATTTTCCCATCGGGCCGTATCTGGAGCCGCCGGAATTGCGGCGGCTTTCGGAGGCCCTGCGGCAGGCCGGATTCAGCGGTGATTTTTACAGCGTGCCGGAAGCCTACTGCGAAATGTTTTCCGATGTGGCGGCGTATTTTGAACCCGTTGCCGATGAAGATGCGTTTGATTACCTGTACCGGCTGACGGATCTGGCGGAGATGTCCGGCGCGAGATTGCGCAAAAAACGCAATCTGGTGCGGCAGTTCGAGCGGAATTATCCGGATTTTACCGTGGAGCCGGTGGACCGCGGGCGGCTGCCGGAGGTGTGCCGGTTGGCAGATGAACTCAATGCCGGGCTGGCGCAAAGCCCGTTTCTGGCAGAAGAGAAAATGGCAATGGCCGCCATGGATACCTGGTTTGAAGCGGCCGGTCTGGGGGGATTGATATTGTCGGCGGGCGGCCGGCCGGTCGGTTTTTCGATTTTCAGTCCGTTGCCCGGCGGCGTGTGGGATATTCATTTTGAAAAAGCGGATCACCGGGTCAAAGGCGCGCCGCAGAAACTGGTGGTTGCAGTTGCCGCGGAACTGCTGGCCCGCGGCGGAGTGATGATGAACCGTGAACAGGATATGGGTGAACCGGGATTGCGGCAGGCGAAACATTCGCTTGATCCGGCCGCCATGTACCGGCGTATGTTGTTGAAGGTGAAAATATGAATGTGCGGTTGACGGGGAAAAATCTGGATGATATCGTGCCGTTTCTGCAGCGGTACGGGATCGCAGTGACCGATTCGGAGGAGGCCGGGCTGATCATCTGCCATGGCGGCGACGGGACATTGCTGCTGGCGGAGCAGGCATATCCCGGGGTACCGAAATTTCCGATCCGTGACGAAGGCACTGCGCCCCGTTGCCCGGATCACCATTACGATGCCCAGTTGGCGGCATTTGCGGCGGGACAGCTGGCGACCGTCCGGCTGCCGAAGATCGCGGGCCGGTGCAACGGCCGTTGTCTGAAAGCACTGAATGATATTTCCATTCACCATGGCGATATTACCGCGGCATTGCGTTACCGGGTGCGTATCGACGGGGAATTGTATGCCCATGAGATTGTCGGCGATGGCGTGTGTTTGTCAACGGTACACGGTAGCACGGCCTATTACCGGAGCATTACCCACGGGATTTTCCGGGTCGGACTCGGATTGGCGTTCAACAACAGCACCGAAGAGGTGGATCATCTGGTGCTGTCGGAGAAATCGCGGATCGAAATCGAGATCGTGCGGGGGCCGGGGCTGTTGACCGCCGACAATGCCCCGGAGATCATCAAACTGGAGAGCGGTGACGTGGTCGAAATGTTCCAGATCGATGAAACTGCGGAGGTGATCGGGTTGGCGGATTTCATGTGTCCCCGATGCCGGGCATTGCGGCACCCCCACAAATTGCCGTTCAAAGGATATTTTTAAGTTTTTAAGATGGAAAACATTATCAACAGAAGGATAGCAGAGGTATGAAGGTTCTGGTTGTCGGTTCGGGCGGGCGCGAACACGCGCTCTGTTGGAAATTGGCGCAGTCGGCGCAGGTGGAAAAACTCTGGTGCGCCCCCGGTAATGCCGGGATCGCGGCAGTGGCGGAATGTGTGGAGATCGGTGTCGGAGAATACGACCGCATGGTCGATTTTGCGGTGTCCCGGGAGGTCGGTCTGGTGGTCGTCGGCCCCGAAGCTCCGCTTTGCGGCGGATTGGCGGACCGGCTCCGGGAACGGGGAATCGCGGTATTCGGCCCGAGCGGCGAAGCGGCTCAGTTGGAGGGCAGCAAAGACTATGCCAAGCGTTTCATGAACCGGTACGGCATTCCGACGGCAGCATCGGCAACATTTACCGATGCGGAAGCCGCCCGTCTTTATGTCGGGGAACAGTTCGCCGCCGGAAAAAAAGCCGTGGTCATCAAGGCCGACGGGCTGGCCGCCGGTAAAGGCGTGCTGGTGGCGGAAGATCAGGCCGCGGCGGAAGCATTTGTCAGCGAATGTTTCAGCGGGACATTCGGTGCCAGCGGTTCCACGGTGGTGATCGAGGAATGTCTGTACGGCGAAGAAGCCTCCATTCTGGCTTTGTGTGACGGCAAAACCATTGTGCCGCTGGTTTCCTCCCAGGACCACAAGCGGGTGTATGATTTTGACTGCGGCCCCAATACCGGCGGGATGGGGGCGTATTCGCCTGCCCCGGTGGTCACGCCGGAAATTTCCGCCCAGATCGAACGCGATATCCTGAAGCCGTTTCTGGCTGGTATCCAGGCGGAAAATCTGGATTTCCGCGGTGTGATCTTTGTGGGGGTCATGGTCACGGATGCCGGGGCCAAAGTGTTGGAATTCAATGTCCGTTTCGGTGATCCGGAGATCCAGCCGGTCCTCCGCCGGTTCGACGGTGATCTTTGCGAGGTCATGCGGCTGACGGCGGCCGGTCAACTGGATCAGGCGGAACTGGTGTGGTCGGATGATCCGGCGGTATCGGTGGTGGTGGCCGCCGGCGGGTATCCCGGCCGTTACGCCAAGGGTTTCCCGATCACCGGTCTGGAAGATGCCGAAAAAGATGGTGCGGTGGTTTTCCACGCCGGGACCGCGTACAAAGACGGTGCCATTGTCAGTGCCGGCGGCCGGGTGCTGGGCGTTTCCGCCCGTGGCAAAACGATCCGCGAAGCCATCGACCATGCCTATGCCGCGGTGAAAAAGATCCATTTTCAGGATTGTTTCTGCCGCGGTGATATCGGGGCGAAAGCATTGGCCCGGATGGAAAAATAACCGGTGCAGAGCGTGGAGAAAACGGCGGCTGTCTTTACCTTCGGTTGCCGGCTCAATACCGCTGATACCGGGTTGATGATGGATCGGCTGGTGACGGCCGGATACCGGGTGATCGAACTGACCGATGGTTGTGATGCCCCCGATCTGGTGATCCTGAACAGTTGTGCCGTGACGGCCGGGGCGGAACATAAATGCCGCCGGATGGCGCGCCGGTTGCGGGCGCGGTTCCCGCAGGCGCGGATCGTCATTACCGGTTGTGCCGCAACGCCTCCCGGCGGGGAACATCTGGCGGCGGAGGGGATCGCTGATGCCGTGCTGCCCAATCCCCGCAAACGGGATCTGGCGGCCCTGCTCGGGACCGGCAGCGGCACGCTGGAGTCCGGGCCGGTGTTTCACGAACAGGCCTGCGGGCGGTTTCCCTTCCGCAGCCGCGCATTCCTGAAGATCCAGGAGGGATGCAGCAATTTCTGCACCTACTGCATCGTGCCCTATGTGCGCGGGCCGGAGCGATCCCGGGCTTTTGAAGAAGTGCTGGCGGATTGTGAACAGGCATTGGCCGGTGGATTTGCCGAATTGGTGCTGACCGGTGTCAATACCACCACATACTGCGACCGCGGCCGCCGGCTGCCGGATCTGCTGGCGGCGATTGCGGCCATGCCGGGGGATTTCCGGATCCGGTTGAGTTCGACAGAGCCGGAAATGTCCAACCGGGAATTGATCGATGTCATGCGCGAAAATCCCCGGATCTGCCGGTTTCTGCATCTTTCGCTGCAGCACGGCTGCGACCGGGTCCTGAAACGGATGAACCGGCATTACACGGCGGCGGAATACGCGGATTTTGCTTTGGCGGCCAAAGCGGCGATCCCCGGATTGTCGCTGGGGACGGATGTGATCGTGGGATTCCCCGGCGAAACGGATGAAGATTTTGACACCAGCCGGGCCTTTATCCGCGAGATCGGTTTTGCCAATACGCATCTGTTCACCTATTCGCCGCGCCCCGGGACACCGGCGGCATCGTTTCCGGACCGGGTACCGGCGGCGGTGGCAAAGGTGCGTTACGAAAAACTGGCAGGCGATGCCGCCGCCGCCCAGCGGCAATTTCTGGAGCGTTGTTACGGTACGGATCTGCCGGTGATCTTTGAGGAGGTGCGTCCGGATGGGACCCAGACCGGCTGGAGCGACAATTATGTACCGGTGCGTGTGCCGGTCGGCATGTTCCCGCTGGGGAAAATCGTGAAGGTTCCGTTTTCGGCCGCGTATGAAGGTGGACATTGACCGGCTCTCCGGGTTGCCGGAATGACGATCCGGTGATATATTATCCGGTGATATGAAAGAACAGAACAACATTCTCCGGGTGGCTTTTTTCGGGGGCGCATTCGATCCTCCGCACATCGGCCATCTGGCGGCGGCAAAGGCGGTGCTGGCAGCAGGCCGGAGCGATCGGGTCTGGCTGGTTCCGGCGTGGGACCCGCCGCATCGTGACGGCCGGGTGATGGCCCCCTATGAGGAACGGCTGGAGATGTTGCGGCGGTGGACATTGACGGAACCGCGGTTCGTGGTGTCGGACTTTGAACGCGAATACGGCCGGACCCCCTCCTACACATTTTGTGAATTGGAGGAGCTGGAACGGCGGTGGCCGCAGTACCGCTGGCAGCTTTTGATCGGCGGCGACAGTCTGGCGTATCTGCACGAATGGCACCGGGGCCGGGAACTGGCGGAACGGTGGGAGGTCCTGACATATCCGAGGCCCGGCGCGGCGGTCGATCCGGCGGCGTTGCGGCGGAATTGGCCGGAGGAAATGGTCCTCCGGTTGTCGGCAGGGGTGCTGGACGGGGAAAAATACGAAATATCTTCGACCGGGATCCGTAAAAAATTGGCAAAAGGCGAAAATACTGATACAGTTATTCCGGAGGCGGAGGCAGATTATTTGCGCCGTCGCGGATTATACTCCGCCGGGAATGGCGGGGAAAGGAAATCATGAACAAACAGGTGACGATCGATCCGGCGGAACTCGCCGCTTTCTGTGCGGCGGAGTTGAGCGGAAAACTGGCACAGGATGTGCAGACTCTGGCTATCGGGGAACATTCTTCGGTGGCCGATTACTTCGTTATTGCGACCGCCACTTCCGAGCCGCATCTGCAGGCGTTGTCCGGCTATCTGGAACGGCAGGTGCGCGAGAAATACGGGGCCCGCGTCCATTCCGGCAGCGGCGACAGTGCCAGCGGCTGGGTCCTGTTGGATTTTATCACGGTGATCGTGCATGTGATGACCGCCGATATGCGGGCCCGTTACAGTCTGGAAACACTGTGGGGCGGAGCGCGTCCTTCCGGTACGGAAACACGGTAAAACAGAGGCGGTATGAGCAAATTTTCCGGTAACGGCACCAACTGGAACGAATTTCAGTGGGAGCGTGAATTGCGGCGGGAGGACCGCCGGATTCATTGTTATTTCCGGGAGTTGAGCTGTTGTCTGGATCTGCCCGGTGAAGAAGGGATGATCTACGAACAATTGGCGGCGCATCCGGGAATGGTTCCCGCCGGTTCCGATCCCGGTCACTGGCGGATGTGGGATTACCTTGATCTGGAGCCGGAGGATGAATCGGCCGCCGCCGATGACCGCCGCCGCCGCAAACCGGGCGAAGAATTGATCGAGCAGATCGACAAGATCGCTGCCGGTTGGAACATGCTGTTCGCGCTCCGGTTGCGGGAATCGCTCCGCGAAGAGGGGCTGGCGGTGGGTTGTGCCATCGGGAAATTGCTGGGCCGGCTGGGAGATTTTGTCGATATCGACGAAAAAAAGATGCTGGCACTCAAATTGTGTCTCGGCAAGCGGGCTTTGCAGGATTTGAACGATCTTTCGATGCGGCTGGACCGGATCGCGGCGGCCCAGCAGTCGCTGGCGGGCGATGCCGCCTATCTGGGTGAAGCATTGCGGCAGATGCGGGAGCGGCTGTTCGATTTGCTGACCGGCTTGCGCGGCGGCAAATGAAAAAGCCGTCATCTGCTGTGCCGTCACCGGTCCGCCCGGTTTACCGGGTACTGCCGCCGGTGTTGTTGTGGTTGTGGGGCATGGCGGCGGCCCGGCTGTTCCGGTGCTGCGACCGGGTGGATGCCACTTTTTTCCGGATGGTACTGGTGCCGGACCGGCCGTGGTTGACGATCCCGCTGTCTCTGCTGCCGCTGTTGCTGTTGCCGCTGTTGCGGCGGCGGAACCGTGATCCGGAACAGTTGACGGTGGTGTTGGCCCCGCTGGCCGGGGTGTTGCCGCTGCTTTATCTGCCGCCCAATCTGTGGTCGGTGGCGATACTGGCAGGGGTGACCGGATGGACGGGATTCCGGATGGTGCGGGCCGGATCGCTGCCGCCGTTGCCGGTGTGGTGCGCCCGGCATCCGCGCTGGTGCGCCGCTGCGGTCTGGCTGCTGATTGTGCTGTTGGCGGGTCAGGCGTATGCGGCATCGGTGACGGCGTTTGACCATCTGTATCTGGCGGCAACGGATTGGGCGACCTACGCAGAGGCGGCGTATCACACCTTTGCCGGTCGCTGGTTTTACGCGGATTATCCGGAACCGTGCTGGTCGGCGGGCCATTTCATGCCCGGTTTTTTTCTGCTGACGGCACCGTGGTTCGGCTGGTTTCCTTCGGCGCACACGGCTTTTGTGCTGAATGGGTTGCTGTTGTTCGGCAGCGGCGGCCTGCTTTACCATCTCGGCCGCCGGAGCGGGATCGATCCGTTTACCGCCGGAGCCGCGGCCGGGGTCTGGTTGCTGCACCCGTCGGTCAGCAATTTGAATCTTTGCAATTTTTACGGATTCAACGGGGAATATCTGTTTATTCCGTTTTTTTTCCTGTTCCTCCGGAGCCATGAACAGGGATGCCGCAAAACGGCGTGGCTGTTGGCACTGCTGACCTTGAGTTTCAAGGAGACATTTGCGGTTTTCTGGGCCGGTTGGGGGATGATGCAGTTGGCGGCATGGTGTGCGGGCGGCGGCCGGGCCCGGTTGCGTGAAGGGCTGGCGGCCTGTATCATCGGCGGGGTGTATTACTGGATCTGCATCCGCTGGATCATTCCCCGGGGGGGCGGTGGAGAATACATCTTTTTTTCCCAGTACGCTCAACTGGGGGATGATATCCCCTCCATTTTACTGTCGCCGCTGCAGCGTCCGGCGGCGTTTTGGGGAACCTTGATCCATCCGAAAAATCTGTTCGTCCTGCTGATGATCCTGCTGCCGTTTCTGCCCGGCGCGCTGGCCCGGTGGCCGATCCTCGGAGCCCCGGTGCTGGTGATCGGATTTCATTTTCTCCGGGTCAGCCGGGATGTGGTCAATCTGTCGCAGCATTATCAGTTGACATTGCTCTGTTGCGGGGCCGGGGCATTGCTGTGGGGGATCCCCCGGCTTTGTCCGGGCGGGCGGCTGGATCGCTGGCTCTGTGCCGGATTCCGGCCGATGGCGGGGCGCGGACGGCTGCGTTATGCGGCCGCGCTGTCATCGCTGTTGATGGCGGTGATCGGTCACTGGTTCCTGGCGCAGAGTTTTTATGGTCCGAATTCATTGCGGGCGGCAACGGCTTTGCCCGACGGCCGGGCGGCCATCGCCGATTTGAAGCAGATCATTCCCGCCGGTGAAAAAATGGCCGCGGATGAATCGACGGCCGGGCATTTTCTGTTCCGCAATCCGGTGATCCGGCTGAACAGCGGTGATCCCGATGCGGATTGGGCTTTGGAGATGCAGGGCGACTGGAAATCGCCGGATGCGGTTGCGGTTCACGCGGCATTGCTGGCGAATCCGGCGTGGCATCCGGTTTGGTTCCGGCGCGACGGCGTGCGGAAATATTATCTTTTCAGCCGCCGTCCGGAGATGGCATTGCCGGTGCCGGTTCCGGAAGCGGTGCCGCCGGGTGCGGTTCCGTTTTTCCGGCAGAACGGTTTGACACTGTGGCAGGCCGGAAACCGGATCATCGGGCATGGACGGCTGTTGCCGGGGAACTGGCACGGGTATCCGGAGATCCGGGTGGCGGTGGCGTTTTCCGACGGCTCGGTAAAGGAAATTCCCCTGTTGCCGGGCAAGGGGCTGATCCCGTTGCACGAGCTGTCAGCGGGGACGGTGTGGAGCGGCAGTATGGAAATCCCGGCGGGGATTGTCCCGGTGGATGCGGCGGCGGCCGTGCGGCCGATCGGAGCCGCGCCGAACATCGGGCTGCCGCCGACCGGCGTGGTGATCGATGGTTTGCGTTTTTCGACAGGAGATAACAGGCGATGAAGTGGTTGGGTAAATGGTTTTTTATGATGACGGCGGCCGGACTGCTGGTTGGGGCAGGCTGTGCGGGCGATCCGGTAATGGAACAGCAGCAGGATGCGGCCGGGCGGACATACACCCGGGTGGAAGGAGATCCGATCCATGCCCGCACCTACACGCTGTCCAATGGGCTGACCGTGATGCTGGCACGCAATGACCGGGCACCGCGCATCCGGAGTTTGATCGCGGTGCGCGCCGGCAGTGCCGATGATCCGTTGCGGTCCACCGGATTGGCCCATTATTTTGAACACATGATGTTCAAGGGCAATGCGGTGCTGGGATCGCTCGATTGGGACAAAGAACAGCCGTTGCTGGCGGAACTGGCCCGGCTGTTTGAACAGCACCGGAACGAAACTGTGCCGGAGAAACGGGCGGCGATCTACCGGGAGATCGACCGGGTGTCCGCCGCTGCCGCTCCGTATGGCAATGACGAATACTGGCAGCTCTGCCGCGCCATCGGGGCCCAGGAGACCAATGCCTGGACATCGTTTGACGAAACGGTTTATGTGAACGATATTCCGGCTTCGGTACTGGAAAAATTCCTGCAGCTTGAGAGCTGCCGGTTTTCCGGTATCGCGCTCCGCCGTTTCCACACGGAACTGGAAACGGTCTACGAAGAATTCAATCTGCTTCAGGACCGGGATGAAAGCATGGCTTTCTGGGAGGCGATGAAACAGCTTTTTCCGCACCATGCCTACGGGCGGATGGCGATTGGTTTGCCGGAACATCTGAAAGCCCCGTCAATGAATGACATCCACGATTTTTTCCGGCGTTATTACCGCCCGTCGCAAATGGCGGTGATCCTGGTGGGTGATCTGGATTTTGACCGCACCATGGAGATGCTCGAGCGGACATTCGGGAAATTGCCGGAGCCGCCGCCGGTTCCGCCGGAAAACAACGGCCGGGTGACGGAAAAACCGTTGACAGAGCCGGTCGTGACCGAATTGACCGGCCGGGAAAGCGAATCCGTTATGATCGCCTGGCGGTTTGAAAATACACGGGAAAACCGGGTGATGCTGACCATGATCCAGGAATTGCTGCAGAATGGCCGGTGCGGTCTTGTGGATACGGAATTGCTGCAGCCGGGCCGGGTCCAGCATGTCGGTGTCGGGGTATTCGGTCTGCGGGATTATCTGGGGCTGGGGGTCGAAATCAAGCCGAAAGAGGGCCAGACCCTGGAGGCGGCCCGGCAGTTGCTGATGGATGAGATCCGGGAGTGGCAGGATGGCAATGTCCCGGATTGGATGCCCCGGGCGGCGGCGAACAACATCCGGCTGCGTCAGGAGATGGCCGGTGACAAACGGTCGGAGGCGGCCGGGATCCTGAAGTCCCGTTTCATCTACGGCCGGAGCGCGGTCGATGAATTGACGGAAATAAACGATTTGGAAAAGATCACGGCGGACGGCGTTGCCGCTTTTCTCTCCGAACATCTCCGGAACAGCGTTACGGTTTACAAACGCCGCGGGGAACCGGCACACAAGATCCACGCGGAAAAACCGCCGATCACTCCGGTGACGGTGCCGGACCGGTTGTCCGCTTTTGCCGGGCAATGGCTGGCTCTGCCGTCAGATCCGCCATCGGAACCGGTTTTCGTGGATTATCAGAAGGTCCTGCCGCGGCGGGAGATCGCGCCGGGGGTGGGATTTTATGCCGCCAAAAACGAACAGAACGAATATTTCCGCCTGACCTATGCGGTATCGACCGGTGGGTTGGGGGATCAAAAATTGTCATCGGCTCTTTCGCTGTTGAATCTCATCGGGGCCGACGGGATGGATACCGCAGCGTTGCGGCGTGAATTCTACCGGCTGGCGGCATCGATACAGATCGTCAGAGATCCGTATTATACCCGGGTGTCGGTGGCGGGATTGTCGCGCTATGCGGAGGAGACCATCCGGCTCTTTTTCCGTGCGCTGGCGTTGGCCGAGGTGACACCGGAAGCGGTGGCGGTGTACCGGGACAAAGAATTGAAAGCGCGGGCCAACCGGTGGCAGGACCCGGACCGGTATTTCCAGTACGGCATACATTACGCGATGTACGGCGGACGGCAGAATTATCTTTGCGATGAAATATCCGGAGAAGAATTGCGGCAACTGGAGCCCGGAGAACTGCAGCAGCGTATCCGCGGTTATCTTTCGCTGCCGGGTGATTTCGTGTATTACGGTCCGGCGGGGGCGGAAGAGGTGATGCGCCTTCTGCCGGTCCGTCCGGCAACGGCATCATTGCCGCCCGCGCGGGAATACCGGACCGTTGCCCCGGCGCGCGATACGGTTTATTTGATCGACAGCCAACTGGCGGGGGTGAAAGTGGCACTGCTGCGGCAGGACCCGGATATCCCGGACATGCCGCAGGCTTTTGCCGCGGTTTACAACCATTGCGTCAGTCACCGTTTCTTTACGGAATTGCGGGAGCGGCAGGCGATGGCTTATGCAGTCGGCAGTTATTTCACGCTGCCGACATACTCCCGTGACAATGCGGCAGTATTCCAGGCCGTATTGGCGACTTCGCCGGACAAATTGATCGGAGCTATGGAGCAGATCAACGGGTGGCAGGCGGTTCCTCCGGTGGATCAGGAAGCGTTTGAGTCGTCCCGAAAATATCTGCTCGATGTGGTCCGCAGCAACCGGGTGCAACCCGGCAGCTGGTATGACCGGATGAAACATCTGGAGCGCATGAAAATGACCGATCCGATGGAGGCGATATGGCAGGACCTGCCGGCGATGACATACGAAAATTTTATGGCGGAATGCCGCCGCCGGGCCGGGGACAAACCCGCGGCATGGGTGATCGTCGGTGATCTCAAACGATTGGATAAAAAAGCATTGAGCCGGTTCGGCGAGATCCGGGTGTTGGCCGACGGGGATATTTTTCCGGCAGCGGACAAAAAGCCGGATGGCAGAACGGATGACGGCAATCAGAAAAGGTGATGCAGAGAATGATTTGGTTGGAAGCTTTATTGATGGGAATCGGATTGGCCATGGATGCGCTGGCCGTGGCGGTGGCACTCGGGGTGTCGATGCGCTGTGCGTTCCATTGGAAGCTGATTCTCGGAACGGCGGCTTTTTTCGGATGGTTTCAGTTCATGATGCCGGTGATCGGCTGGCTGGGCGGCAGCCGGGTGCATCTGTTGACGGGAATGCCCGGCCGGATCACCGCCGCCGGAATACTGTTGCTGCTGGGCGGCAAAATGATCGTTGATTCATGGCGCGGCGGGAACAAAGAAGCCCCCGTTTTCAGTTGGGGCCGGGTGATATTGCTGGCTTTTTCCACCAGTATCGATGCGCTGATCGTGGGGATCAGTTACGCTTGTATGGAACGGTCGTCGATCTGGCTGGAAGCGGTGGTGATCGGGGTCGTCACGCTGATGATTTCGGCGGCCGGCGGGGTCATCGGACGGCGGTTCGGCTGCCTGTTGGGGCCGCGCAGCGGATGTATCGGCGGCAGTGCGTTGACACTGATCGCCATCAAAACTCTGATTGTGGGGTGAAGCGATGAAAATACCGTTGTGGCAGCGGGTATGGCTGTTGTACTGGACATTTTTCAAGATCGCGGCATTTGTCGTCGGCGGCGGGCTGGCCATGCTGCCGGTGATCGAACAGGTTTTTGTGGTCCGCAAGCAGATCTTGAGCAGAGAGGAATTGCTCGATATGGTGGCACTGACCCAGATGGTGCCGGGGATCGTGGCTGTCAATTCGGCCGTTTATGTGGGTTCCAAAGTCGCCGGATACATGGGGGC
>JAFQLP010000022.1 GCA_017414565.1 Lentisphaeria bacterium
ACCGCCATTCTGAACATCTCCCAACGCCCCAGTTTCAGACATGTCATCACCATCGGCATGACCTACGGCACGCCGCCGGAAGGCCTGCTGCAGGCCAAAGCGATCCTGCATGAGATCCTGGACGGCCACCCGCTATTCGATATGAAAAAAAAGCCGCCGCTGATCTATTTCGATCAACTGGCGGATTTTTCGCTCAATCTGCGGGTGTACTGCTGGTTCCAAACCACCGACTGGCAGCGATTCATGCAGGCAAAGGACGAAATCAATCATCAGATCTTCGCCCGGCTGACGGCGGCCGGTCTGAATTTTGCGTTTCCGTCGCAGAGTCTTTACATTGAGCAACTGCCGGAGAAATAGCGGCGGCGGAGCCATTCGCACGACACGGCTTTTTCCCGGAGTTGGTTCAGCGTATAAAAGTAGTGGTTGCTCGCTTCAAACCCGATCCGGGAATCGGCGGCGGCCAGCGCGTGAAGACGGCGGGCGGTTTCGCATTCCCGCATCAGCAGCGGCTCCAGACCGTCCCGCCCGGCCCCGCTGTTCCGTTTCCGGACAAAAGCGATCTGATCGGCCGTGCTGCGGAAATGGCACACGGCGGCGGCCGACACCCGGATCAACTCGGCCAATTCCGCTTCGTCTGCCGGCGCCGGCACGATGGCTTCCAGCATGGCCAGCCCGCGTTCCCAGCCGGCGGCAACTTTTGCAAACTGCGCCTCGAAAACCGCTTCGGGATAGATCCCGCGCCATCCATCCAGATCATCGTAGGGGAAACCGGTCATCGTGGCCCGGAACCCGGTCGGTTCCATCCACAGGGGATTCCGCGGCCCCACATTGACCGGAGATGTATAGATCACATCCAGGAAAAACGGAAATTCCCGGAAAGATTGGGAAAACTGTTCCAGCGCGGCGGTCACGGCTTTGGCTGTTTCCGGCTGAAAACGGTTGGCGGCCCAATCCCCGGCGGGGCCGTACAGACAGCTGAAATTGCCGTCGGGATACCCGCCGAATGTCCAACTGAGCATGACACCATTCACTCCCTCGGCCGCGATCTTTTCCAAATGTTCCCGTACCAGATGCGGCACCGGCAGATACGGCACGGAAGCCAGTTCCCAGGAGTTGTTGAGCTGGATCTTGGCGGCCGTTTCAAAACCTTTTTCCCGGGCATGACGCCACACTGCCACGGCTTCCGGAGCCGGGCCGGGCTGGGAAATCGAATAATCGATCACCTGACCTTTGATACCGCCGACACAGGTGGGCAGTCCCCATTCGCTGATGCACAGGATCGTCACTCCGGCGGGCAGCAGATCGACCACTTTTTTCTTGAATTGCACCGGATCGGGATCATCGGGCGCGGCTTTCCACGCCCAGTCTTCGGCAATGACCCGGGCCTTCGGGGCCGCGGCATGAACGCCCCTTTCGACCGCGCCGTAAACACCGGCCAGGATCTCGGCCCCGTCGTGATCCCGGCACCACGGACAATCGTCTTTGCGGAAACGGGCGTTGCAATGCGTGGCATTTTCGCTCATTTCGATCATGAAGACCCCGGCCAGTTCGGGCACGGCGGTGAACACGGCTTTGGCACCGGCCTCCAGCCACGCCAGCGGTTCCGGCGAATGACAGGTACAGATCGAAGTGATGCCGTCGGCGGGATATGTCACCCCCTGCCAATCCGGCAGATCTTTCAGCATGGCATCCGGCACGCCCCGCGGCTCGTTCCAGTACAGATAAAGCCCCAGCCCGAAGCGGCGGCACCGTTGTGCCAGTATCCGCAGATTCGCCAACCGGATCGCCGCATCGGCGGCCGCCCGGGCCGGGTCACCCGGCAGGGGATAAAGCAGATGCAGGATCGAATGCAGCCAGATCCCTTTCACCCCCATGGCGGCATATTTGGCCAGCATCGGTTCGGGGGCCGGATCGCTGCTTTCGATATCGATCAACAGGTCGCCGCACCCGGCGCAATAGGGGTGGATGTAGTTAAATTCAAACAGTGATTCACCGGCAACCCGGTTACTGCCGCGGCAGTTGATTTTTTCTTCAAAGCCGAAGACTGGTTCGCTCCGGCGGCAATCGCCGGGGGCAAAAAGTTCCCGGTGGATCGCGCACCATTCGGCCATCTGCGCGGCGGCATCGCCGGTCGCCGGAATCAATTTCACCTCCGGGCAGACCGGTTTCACCTGACCGAATTTATGGAAAAGGAAATCCTCTTCATTCAGCACCCGTTCCAGCCGTTCCACCGGCCAGTCCAGCAATTCCAGCAACTGCCCGTAGTCGAGCAGATGCCAGTTCTGCCGGATGATGGAAAGATAGGACCGGGAGAGCCAGTTGGGATCGGCCTTGACCTCCGGATCGAGCCCCATGGCAGCGGCTTCCTGCCGCAACACCTCTACGGAACAGCGCAGCACGCCGGCCAGCCGTTCCGGTGCGACCATGCCCCAGTTGCGCCAGAGGCACGCATGGGCGGCATCGACAAACCACGGGAAAGCGACCGGCTCTCCGCCCTTACCGCGCGGCAGAACCGCCAACTGCTCCGGCGTTGTCATAGATCCGGCTCAATACTGATTTTTCAGCAGCGATGCGGCTTCGGCATCCAGGAAAACATTGTATTCCGCGTGATTCCGCATGATCGAGGCCGGCACCATATTGGTGATGGGACCTTCGAGCGAAAGGGCCACGGCCTTGGCTTTGCGGGTATCCGGCACGGTATTGATGATCGCCTTGGCCCGCATGATTTCCTGACAGCTCATGGTGACAGCGGTCTTCGGCACGGCTTCCATGGTCGGGAACCAGCCTTCGCCATACTGCTGATGGCGGCAGACTTCGTCCAGTTCGGCCACCAGATAAGCATCGGTGGTGTCGAAGTTGGCGGGCGGATCGTTGAACGCCATGTGACCGTTTTCGCCGATACCGACAAACGCGGCATCGATTTCCACGGCCTTGATCTTGCGGCCGAGTTCAGCGATCATGGCATCGAGGTCTTCGGCATCGCCCTGGATCGGGTGGAAAGCCAGCGGCGCGCAGGGCAGCCGGTCGATGAATGTTTTGTGCAGATTCAGCCGGAACGAGGCCGGGTGATCGGCAGTCAGACCGATGTATTCGTCCAGATGGAAGATCTCGACCTTGCTCCAATCGATATCGGTCATGGCGGTCAGCGCATCATAGGTGGCGTTCTGGCTCGGCGCGCAGGCCAGGATGATGTGGGCAACGCCGCGGTTGGCGATCGCATCTTTGATGAATTTGGCACCGCAGGCGGCGGCTTTCTTCCCCATTTCGGTCTTGGTGGCACTGATGGAAACTTGCATGATATCTCCCGTCTTTTTTTAAAGGTGTATTAAAAAGTTCTCGTATTCTATGTATTATACACCGTTTTTCCGGTTAGTCAATCAAAACAGCATTCTTTTTCGACAAATTCATCATCCTGTTGTTCAGCGGAACCGGAACGGCGAAAAAAGCCGTCTGTAAAAAAATATGTCAACGGCTGAACAGGAGCGATAAAAAAATGATTTTTTCAAAAAAAATGACTTGACTGACAATTTTTACAGTGCTATATTCATACGTGGACAACTTTGGTTACAAAAGATTTGCGCCGGTTTCCCGGAGAGCCTTGAATGAAAGGAGGGGGCATCTCCGGGGAGCGGCAGCAGCATCTTCCGGACGGAGTTGCTCATGTTGTCTTTTAAGGAATAGGGTCTCGCATTTTTACCTTGCAGGGATGTTTCCTTGCGGAGTCATGTCGTAAAAGAAAGGAAAAAATTATGGCAGACTATTATTTGACAGTGAACGGTGAGTATTTTGACGAAGCCGGGGATTTCAATGACGGCGTCAGTTATTTCCACGAACTGCTCGCGAGCGGCACAGTTTCCACGCTGAATGTCGCAGGCGGCACCACGAGCGTCGCGGAGGGCTCTATCTACGCCAACGGGGCCAACCTGAACCTCACCGGCGGTGTCTTTGGCAACGCGATATACATCGGTTGGCAAACCGCTCCGGAAGAAACGCCTATCACCACCCAGACCGTCGTGGTCGATGGTGCCACCATCAAAGGCAATCTCTATCTCGGCAACAATGCCGGCACCTCCAGCAACAACATCGATTTCACCTTTAAGAGCGGCACGATCACCGGCCAGATCCTGGGCGGCAATACAGGATCTGTCACCGGCGATGTCACCATTAGCATTCTCGGCGGTATCAGCGGCAACATCAGCGGTACCGCCATGGGTGCCGGGACCACCCAGGGGAGCACGGTCATCAACTTCGAAAATGCCAATTACGCCAGCAAGTTTATGTATGCGGCCTATCGCGGCATTCCGAAAGATGTCACCATCAACTTCAAGAGCGGTTTGATGCATGTGGTGTGTCTCGGCGCGGTCAGTGCCGGCATCAACCTGGACTGCCCGATCACCCTCAACCTCTCCGGCGGTACCGTCAACTGGCTGATCGCCTCCTACAACGGCGCCACCCGCAAAGGCGACACCACGATCAACATGACCGGCGGTTATGTTGCCAACTACTTCTTCATGGGCGTCAACAAGGCACCGTCCGGTGTCGATGCCGCGACCTTCGTTGAAACCGTCGGCAACAACTACTTCAACCTCTCCGGCGGTACCGCCAGCGCTCCATGCTGCGCCGGCGGCAAATTCATCCAGGAAGGCAACAACTACATCAACATTTCCGGCGATTTCCTGGGCAAAAATATCTGCGGCGGTGCTTATGCCACGACCGGCGTTGTCAAAGGCAATGTTTACATCACCGTCAACGGCGGTTTCTGGGACAAAGATCACGCCTACGCCCCTTCCTACTGGATCAACGGCGGCGGGTACAATGGTAAAGTCGAAGGCGATATCACGATCGATGTCCTCTCCGGCACGCTTTACCACATCTTCGGCGGCGGCCGCGAAGCCGGTGCCACGACGCTCGGCAATATCAACATCAACCTCAAAGACGGCGAATTCCACGGCGTGGTCCAGGGCGGCGGCTACAAGACCAGCGTGACCGGTGATATCACCATCAACGTTTCCGGCGGTACCTTCTTCCGCGAAATGAAGGGTAAATACGGTCAGTCCGGCTGGATCATCGGCGGTGCCACCCACACCACCGCGGCCTCCACCGAAGGTGACATCACCGTCAATGTCACCGGCGGTACCAACCTGTCCACCATCTGCGGCGGCAACTGGTCTGCCATCTCCCATGTCGGTAATGTCGCGCTGACCATTTCCGATGTCACCCTCGGCTTCCAGACTGGCGAAGACACCTACGAATGGGGCAACGTCTATGCCGTCGCCGGCTCCAGTACCGAAGTCATCGGCGAAACCTTCACCGCCGACATCAGCAATGTCACCTCCAACGGTACCATCTATGTCTGTAACGGCGGCACCTATATCGAAGGTAACACCGTTATCACCGTCAAAAACAGTACCTTCGACGCGCTCGCTATCGAATACGGCTCCTTCACTGTTACGCAGAATGAAGAAACCGGTGAAAACGAATACTCCGACTACTATACCACCGAAATCAACGGCAACGTTCTGTTCGATGTGACCGATGTCACCATCGCAGGCAACGCCTGGGGCAAAGGCAAGAACTTCGATCTGGCTTCTTTCGTGGAAGAAGATCAGGGTGCCACCCTCGCCGTCAGCGGTAAACTGACCGTCGGCGGTGAAGTCGCCTACTTCCAGAACATCACCATCGCGGCCGGTGCCACCATCGAAGCCGGTTCGGTCACTGCCTCCGCCATCACCGCCACCGCGGCGGCCGAAGACGGTGCCTATCTGCTGGCCACCGGTTTTGCGGCGCAGGACAGCGTGATCACCGTGCTC
>JAFQLP010000023.1 GCA_017414565.1 Lentisphaeria bacterium
ATGTGATTCATATCCAGACCGTAGCGGAGTTCCGCCCGGAGCCGGATCTCCGGCGAATCGGAACGGAAACGCACACACACGCCGCTGGTATGATTGGCCAGAAATTTGGCACCGCGATTGATCTCGCTGGTCGTGAAAGAACGGGGAATACGGAAATAATCATCTCCCCACGCCAGCCCTTCAAGACACATCGGCTCCTGTTTCACATCAATGAAACAATATCCTTCTTCAACGGCCTGAACCGCCTGAAAATTCCGGTCGATCGCAGTGATCTTCATTTTTCCTGCTCCCTGTTTGCTGTTTCCCCGCCGGTCAGCAGCATTTTCAACAGTGCCGCCGCGCAGTGACACCCGAAAAGATTGGGCATGTAGGATACCGTACCGGTGATGCCCGCTTCCGGTTCCACCGCATCCCGCCGCGGTTCAACCGAAAATACCGCCGGGATACCGCCGGTGACACCCATTTCCCGCAGCCGCCGCCGGACCGCCCGGGCCAACGGGTCCTGTTCCGTGCGGGCAATATCCGCACAACGGATCAGGCCGGGATCGATTTTCCCACCGGCTCCCATGGACGAAATCACCGGCACCCCACGCTGCCGTGCCGCCGCCAGAAATGCGGTTTTGACCGGCACATCATCAATGGCATCCACCGCGCCGTCCACCCCGTCCAACAGCCGGGCGGCCTCCTCCACCGTGATCCGCCGCGGGATCAATGTCAATTTCAGATCCGGCCGGATGGCCGTCAGCCGCCGCGCCGCCGCATCGGTTTTGTACGCACCGATCTCGGTCGTCAGCGAAAAAAGCTGCCGGTTGAGGTTGCTTTCTTCCACCCGGTCACCATCGGCAAGCACCAATTCGCCGACCCCGGCCCGGCACAGCATCTCCGCCGCCGCACCGCCGACGCCGCCGATGCCGAATACCAGCACCCGGCAGGCCGCCAGCCGGTTGACCGCAGCTGTGCCCAGAAGCACCTTTGTCCGATCCGAATAAGCCATCCTATTTTCCTAAAAACCCATAAAAATTTTCTGCCATCTGTTCTGCCACCGCATTGCCGCCGGCCGATTGATAGCGTTCTGCAATCGTCTCCGGCCGGTCATCCGTCTCCAAACCGCACCCCGTCCCGGCCGGATCGGCCAGCGTGGCCCCGGAAACCAGAAATCCGTGCCGCCGGACTTCCGCCAGAAATGCTGCCGGGCCGCGGAATCCGTGCAATAATTTGTGTTCGCAACCGACCTCCCGTACCAGCATCAGCAATTCGGCAAATGCCCGGACACAGTGAAAAACCACCGGTTTCCGGCAATCCCGGGCCGCCTGGAGTGCCGCCCGGCAATACGCGATCTGCACCGGCATGGCGGGCCCGCGCAACCGGTCAAGCCCGATTTCGCCAACGGCATCCGCCCGCATCACCTCCTCCCGGAATGTTTCCGGCAACCCCTGCCATGTTTCCGGCAGATACCAGGGATGCAGTTCCAGCGACCAATACTGTTCCGGCGCGGTTTCCACCGGCAGTGATCCGGCCGAAACCAGCACCGCCGTCCCCGCCGCCGGAGCGACCCGGCAATGGGTGTGAAAATCGCAGCAGATCATGCCCGGCCCCGGCAGTTTCAGCGCAAACCGACCGCCCGACGGACCTTGTCCATGGTCTTTGCCGCTTCCTCACCGGCGCGCCGGGCCCCTTCCCGCAGGACATCTTCGATGGCATCGGGGTCCGCCTCCCATTTGGCACGGCGTTCCCGCATCGGCTCGAAATACTCCCACAATTTGGCAAACAACGCCTGTTTGGCATGACCATACCCGTAATTTCCGGCGCGGTATGCCGCTTTCATTTCCTCGACTTCATCCGGCGTTGCCACCAGTTTATAGAGGGCCACCACGTTGCAATTTTCGGGATCTTTCGGATCTTCCAGCGGGGTGCAGTCGGTAACGACATTCATCACGATCTTGCGGATCTCTTTTTCCTTGCCGAAAAGCGGAATGGTGTTGTTGTAACTCTTGCTCATCTTCTGCCCGTCGATCCCCGGCACCACGGCAACACTGCTGGCGATGTAGCCTTCCGGGATCGTGAAGACATCTCCATACTCGTTGTTGAAACGGATCGCCAGATCCCGGGTGATCTCCAGATGCTGTTTCTGGTCCTTGCCGACCGGAACCAGATCGCTCTGATACAGCAGGATATCCGCCGCCATCAGCACCGGATAGGTAAAAAGCCCGGTGTTGGGGGAAAATCCTTTGGCGATCTTGTCTTTGTAACTGTGCGCCCGTTCCAGCAGCCCCAGCGGCGTGACATTGTTGAGGATCCACATCAGTTCCGTAACAGCCGGCACGTCGGACTGCCGGAAAAAAACCACTTTGTCAGGATCGACCCCGCAGGCCAGCAGATCCAGTGCCAACCGGCGAACATTGGCCCGCAGATCATCGCTTTTGGGCGAAGTCGTCATGGCATGATAATCGGCGACAAAAAGAAAGGTCTCTCCCTTCTGCTGCAATTCCAGCAGTTGGCTCATGGCTCCGAAATAATTGCCGATATGAAGGATACCCGAAGGCTGAAGCCCGGTCAAAATACGCATCGTTTCACTCCTTTTCCGTCAACATGCACACCGAAGCACCCGCTCCCGGAGCGGAAAAAATAACCTCCGGCACCACACCATATTGTTTTTCAAAACCGGCGGCGACCGCACGCCCGTAATCTTCCATCTTTTCCGTCTGCACCAGATGCACGGTAATACCGCCGAATCCACCGCCGGAAAGCCGCGCCCCGATCCCCCCGGCGGTCTGCCGTCCGAGTTCGATCAAAGCATCCTGCTCCGGCGAACTGTTGGCAAAATGCTTGCGGCTGGATTCATGGGATTCATAAAGCAGCTGACCGAATGCCACCGCATCACCGGCATCCAGCGCGGCCACGCCGCGCATCACCCGGTCACATTCGCCGACCACATGGGCCGCCCGCAAATATTCCTGTTCCGTCAGGCAGTCTCTGGCTGCCTCCAACTGTTCCGGCGAAATATCCCGGAGCGTCACGGCACCGGGATACCGGCCCGCCAGTTTTTCCGCCGCACTCCGGCAATCGGCGCGGCGGGTGTTGTATTCCGAATCCACCAGATTGTGTTTGACCATCGAATTGACCACCACGATCCCGTAGCCAGCCGGCAGTGCCACGGTACGCAGCACCTCGACCGAGCGGAAATCAGACAGGATCAGGGCCCCCTCCTGACCGAAAAGCGAACTGAACTGATCCAGCAGCCCGGTCTGCAAACCGAGGTAGGAATTTTCCACCCCCTGACCGACCCGGGCCCATTCTTCTTTCGGCAGATCGACATGGAATGCCGCGCCGATCGCCAGCCCGAATGCCGTTTCCAACGCCGCCGAACTGGACATCCCGGCCGACAGCGGCACATCGGAAAGCAATGCCGCATCAAATCCGCCAATCGTGAAACCGCGTTTTTCCAGTTCCACGATCACCCCTTTGACATAATTGCTCCAGTCATGACGGATCGCATGGCCCGCCTCCGACCGCAAAAATGTTTTTTCGCTGCCGTTCCGGAAATCCTTGAGCCGGCAGAGATCCCCGCCGGACGGTGCCAACACCACCCGCACTTTCTGCCGGACGGCGCAACTCAACACAAAACCTTCGTTGTAATCGGTGTGGTTGCCGAGGATCTCCAGTCGTCCCGGGGCCTCTGCCAACACCGTTGCCGGATGCCCGAAATGCGCCTGAAAACGCTCCGTAAGACTGCTCATAACCGCTGCTCCTTTACATAAAACATATACGGGAGATACACTGATCAAAGTTTTCCTGCCCGCTCAAAATATCAATTTCCACCCGCAGGAAGAAAAGCGGCACATCCAGCCGTTCCAATTTCGGAATACGCACCGCATCTTTTTCGGTGGTGACGATGAAATCGGCTTTTGCCTCCTTGGCCGTATTGATGAAGTCAATGATCTCCTGCTGCGTGTAACGGTGATGATCCGCAAACGACCGGGTCGCCACCAATTCCGCCCCCAACTGCTGCAGAAAAGCCTCGAACCCGGGAGGCACCGCGATCGCCGACAATGCCGCCACCTTTGCCCCGCGCAATTTCTCCAGCGGTTCCCGGTGGCCGCGCACATACACATCTTCCAGATATTTCGGCCGGTGACAGCACTCAATGATCTCGGCACGGCGGTTGTGCCGCCGGATAAATTCTTTCAAATGGATCAGTTTGTGACTGCCGTCCGATTTGGACAGAAAAATGTAATCGGCACGGCGGATGTTTTTGATCGGTTCGCGCAAAATCCCCCGGGGCAGCACATGACCGTTGCCGAAAGGATCGGTGGAATCGACCAGCACGATATTGATGTGCTGTTTCAGTTTCAAAAACTGGAAACCGTCATCCAGGATCAGCACATCGGTCCCGAAGTGGTCAATGGCATACAACCCGGATTTGACCCGGTCCTTGTCCACCAGCACGGCCACATCCGGCAGATTGGAGGCCAGCATGTAGGGTTCATCCCCCGCATAAGCGGAATCCAACAGCAGATTGCGCCCGTCCGAAACGATCTTCGGCGGCAGCGACATTTCCTGCTGACCGAAAAAATGCCGCAATTTCGACCACTGCGACCGTTTTTTGCTGCGGTAGCCGCGGCTCAAAATGGCGACTTTCCGCCCCTTGCTGCTCAATGTTTTGGCAAAAACCTCCACCACCGGAGTCTTGCCGGTACCGCCGCAACTCAAGTTGCCGATGCTTACGACCAGACACCCCAGCGCGTGATTGCGGATCACCCGCTTGTCATAAAGCCATACCCGGAACTGATTGACCGCCCGGTAGAACCGGCTGGCCACAAACAGCAGACACAACAGTAACCTGCTGAACCGGTCGCGCCGCCGCTCCGACATCAGATCAACAAAATACGGCTCTATATTTTCAAATTTGAACGGGCGTTTCATGGTTCATCCCTGGTAATAGCGAGCATGGCAGCCTCCACCCGCTGCCGTTCCCGTTCCAATTCTTCGCGGGAAAGATCCGGTGCCACCCGGATCCCTTCGCCGAGGACCAGCGTCACCACCGCCCCCGGTTTCGGGATCTGAAAGCCATCCCAACTGCGGAATGCCCAGTATTTGCTGGCATTGATGCTGACCGGTATGATCTTCGCTCCGGTCGCCGACGCCAGTGCCACCGGTCCGGTTTTGATCCGGTACCGCGGCCCCCGGGGACCATCCGGCGTGATTGCCACATTGTCCCCGCGCTTCAGCGCGGCCGTGGCCTCCAACAGCACCGAGGCTCCCCGGCGCGAGGAAGATCCGCGCAGCGACCGCAAGCCGAGGTAATGAATCAGATCGACCACATACTGCCCATCCCGGGAAGCACTGACAATGGCAACCGTACGGCGGCGCGCCCCGGCCGGACAAACCGTCGGAAACGTGAACAGCCGGTTGTGCCAGGTCAAAGCGATCGCCCCCCGCGACGACAGATGATCGTAGGGGTCTTCGATCCGCACCCGGTAGGCGACCCGCACCAGCAACTGCATCAGCCGCGCCGGCAACCAGAACAGCCATGTGGGCAATTTTTTGATCGACCGGAATTTTTTCTTCAAATAACTCATGTATCCCGCCAAAAAAGCAAAAAGGTGCGCAAGCAATGCTCCGCACCCGTTTGGCCTGTCAAGCCGGAAGAACACCGGATGGACCTCCACCCGGTGTCCCCGTTCTGTCAAAAACTGCTATGCCAACATACACAGCAGCACACCGGCCGCAACGGCAGAGCCGATCACACCGGCCACATTCGGCCCCATGGCGTGCATCAGCAGGAAGTTCTGCGGGTCGGCTTCCAGACCGACCTTGTTGGCAACCCGCGCCGCCATCGGCACCGCCGAAACACCGGCCGCACCGATCAGCGGATTGATCTTCTCTTTCGAGAAAATGTTCATGATCTTGGCAAAGATCACGCCCGCCGCAGTAGCGATACTGAACGCGACCGCACCCAGCAGCAAAATGCCGAGCGTCTGCAAGCTCAGGAACTGGTCAGCCGAAAGTTTCGAGCCGACAGCCAGACCGAGGAAGATCGTCACGATGTTGCACAGGGCGTTCTGGGCCGTCTGGTTCAGACGCTCCACCACGCCGCATTCGCGCATCAGATTGCCGAACATCAGCATACCGATCAGCGGAGCCGCCGACGGCAGCAGCAGCGCGCAAAGCAGGGTGATCAACAGCGGGAAGCAGACCTTTTCCAGTTTGGAAACCGGACGGAGCTGACGCATTCTGATCTTGCGTTCTTTTTCGGTGGTCAGAAGCCGCATGATCGGCGGCTGAATGATCGGAACCAGAGCCATGTAGCTGTACGCCGCAACCGCGATCGCGCCCAGCAGTTTCGGAGAAAGTTTGCTGGTCAGGAAGATCGAGGTCGGGCCGTCCGCACCGCCGATGATACCGATGCTGCCGGCATCCTTCAGGCTGAAGTCGATACCGATCCCCAGTGTCGAGAGCAGCAACGCACCCAGCAGCGCGGCAAAAATACCGAACTGCGCCGCACCGCCGAGCAGAGCCGTTTTCGGGTTCGCCAACAGCGGCCCGAAGTCGGTCATGGCACCGACACCCATGAAGATCAACAGCGGGAAAACGCCGGATTCAATACCGACCGCATAGATCATGCCCTGCAGACCGGAGGGTTCCGCGATCCCCGCTCCCGGAATATTCGCCAACAGCGCGCCGAAACCGATCGGCAGCAGCAGCAGCGGCTCAAATTCCTTGACGATAGCCAGATAGATCAGGATCAGCGCGACCCCGATCATCAGCACGCGGCCCAAACCGAGAAGCCAGGTGCTGGAAAAATGACTGCGGGTCTGCTCGATGACCGAATAAATACCGGTGCTCTCCCACAAACTGGCGCACGATTCGCCCCAGCCGCCGATCTGGTCGGCGGACATCCCGTTTTCCACCGAATCGTGGGCCGACAGGATCGGCAGAAATTCACCGACCAGTGTGCCTTCCGACGGCAGACCTTTGCCGTCTTCATCGGCCGGACGGCCTGCCATCACGCCGGCAGGCTTGACATTGACCGACAGCACGCGCATGGCGGCACCGCTCTTGACTTTGCCTTTGCTGCGGGCATCGGGTTTGACCGTCATCAATTCCTGACCGGGCTTGACGACTTCATTGGCCGCCATGGAAACCGAATAAACCGTTGCCGGCTGATTCCAGATGTAGTAGAGTTCCAGCGTATTGCGATCCGTGACGCGCCATTCAAAGACATCGTCCCCGAACATCGTTTCTTCCGCCGCGCCGCTGACAAAAGCCAGACCGGCAAAGGCGAAGATCAACAGAAACAGTTTGGCAATATGTTTCATCCCTTACCGCTCCTCGATTCGGACCAACAGATCACCGGCCGCGATCACCTGCCCCTGCGACACCGCAAGTTCGAGGATCTTACCGGCTTTTTCCGCCTTGATCGGGGTTTCCATCTTCATGGCTTCCATGATCAGGATGGTATCGCCTTCGGCAACTTCACCGCCTTCGGCAACGACCACCTTGGTCACGGTGCCGGGGAGCGGAGAGGTCATTTCCGTCACATTGCCGGAACCGGCCGGAGCCGCAGCAGCAGCCGGAGCCGCGGCCGCCGCCGGAGCCGCCGCCGGAGCAGCACCGGCAACCGCCACCTGGACCAGAAGATCACCAGCCGCGATCACCTGGCCCTGCGACACGGCGATCTTCACGATCTTACCGGCTTTTTCGGCTTTGACCGGGGTTTCCATCTTCATGGCTTCCATGATCAGGATGGTATCGCCTTCGGCAACTTCATCGCCCTCGGCGGCAACCAGTTTGGTCACCGTGCCGGGAAGCGGGGAAACGATATCTTCGGCAACGCTGGCCGCCGCCGGAGCAGCAGCAGCCGGAGCCGCAGCAGCAACGCCGCCTTCGGCCACGCCGACCGTGTACCGCTGGCCATCGACGACCGCAGTGTAGCTCTTGCCGTCAGCGGCGACTTCGACCACGACCGGTTTGCCGTCAACGGTGGCCGTGTAGGTACCGGCCGCCTTGGACGCGGCTTTTTCCGCCGGTTTGGCGGCTTCTTTGTAACGGATGCCCATGGGCTTGTCGCCCTTCAGGAAGTCAATACCCTTGGCACCGCAGGCCGCGGCGATGAAGATGTTTTCTTCGGTGACTTCCAGGCCTTCTTTCTTCAGCAGTTCGGTATTGTAGGCAATGCCGAGTTCCGGATTGGCATCGTTCAGTTCAACGACCGACTTGGTGGTGGGTTCCAGACCGAGCTGTTCGGTGGCCCATTTGACGACCTGCGGATCGGGTTCGACCGGGGTCTTGCCGAAATAACCGAGGACCATCTTGCCGTAGCCCTTCGGATCGAGTTTCCAGGAGCCGTCCGGATTCTTGCCGGCCACGGCGTTGCGGAACGCCTGCTGGAAGTAGAACTGGCTGACCGGGGTAACGCTGGTGCCGAAACCGCCCTTGGCAACGACTTCGCGCATTTCTTCGATGCAGCTGTCGTACTTGTCGAGGCAGTTGTTGTCGCGCATCATCTGGGTGTTGGCCGTCAGCGCGCCGCCGGGCATCGGCGAGAAAATGATCTTCGGCGAGGTCTGCATGGATTCCGGGGGCATGAAATACTTGTCCATGCACTGTTCAAAAACTTTTTCCACCTTGAGGATCTTTTCCGGATCGATATCAAGGGTGTACTCGGTGCCGCGCAGACGCTGGTACATGACCAGGATATCCGCTTCGCAGGTGCCGCCGGAGAGCGGCGTCATGGCCAGGTCGATCACATCCGCACCGGCTTCGATAGCCGCCATGTTGCAGCTGACCGCCATACCGGCGGTGTCGTGGGTGTGGAACTGGATCTCCTTGGCACCCTTGCCATAGGTGCTGTCGAGCAGTTCGCGCGCCGCCTTGATGGTCTGACGCACGGTTTCCGGCGTGCTGGTGCCGGAAGCATCTTTGAAGGCCAGACTGTCAAACGGGATACCGGAAGCGATGATCTCCTGCAGACGGTCGATGTAGAATTTCGGGGTGTGGGCGTAGACTTCGTTGAGGTTCGGGGCCAGACCCATCATGGTGACAGTGACCTGATGCTTCAGGCCGTATTTGGCGATCGCGCGGCCGGAGACATCCAGGTTGCGGACATCGTTCAGCGCGTCGAAGTTGCGGATCGTGGTGATGCCGTGCTTGGCAAAAAGTTTGGCATGAAGATCGATGATATCGCTGGACTGGCTGGAAAGACCGACCACGTTGACACCGCGGGAAAGAGTCTGCAGATTGACACCGGGTTTCACCGAGTCAACGCAGGCGCGCCAGCGGTCCATTTCGTCAAAAGCATTTTCCTGCGTGTAGAAGAAAAGGCTCTGGAAACGGGCACCGCCGCCGATTTCGATATAATCGATACCGGCCTTGACCGCCGCTTCCAACGCCGGCAGAAAATCATCCGTCTTGACACGGGCACCGAGACAGGACTGGAAGCCGTCACGGAACGAGCAATCCATGAATTTGATCTTTTTCATTGTCATCCCTTTATCTGTAAGTTATTGTTTTTGGTTCAACCGTTTTTGCGGAACGCCTCGACCGCGGCAGCGGCGACGGCGGCGATTTTAGCATTGGCAGCGTTGCCGGCGGCAGCCGGCTGTTTGGCCTTGCGGGCCGGCGCGGCTTCCGGGGTCGCGAACAGGTGCTCAAAAGGCTTCAGAGCCTTGTGCATCAGATTCATGCAGACGATCATCAGCGCGAGAAAGATCAAAACCAATCCCATGCCGAATACCAACAATTTCACCCCTGCCATCAGGAGTTCCCAATTACTCATGCTTCACCTCACTTTTAAAGCATTAATATTGCCAATGACCCGTTTTTCCGATCAAACTTTCGCGATCGACCCGCACATCTCCGCTCCGGAACGCCTGCACCCCCGCCGGTGTATCCAGCAGCATGGAACCGTCGTCTGCGATATCAGCAAAGATGCCGGAAACGGTTTCCCCATCCTCCCGGATCAGCCGCAAAGGCTGTCCTATCAAACGGTTCTCACGCTTCCACTCAAGGCACAAATCAGCCACACACCTTGAATAGATAATATAATACTGTTTAAGAAAAAATGCAAATTCCGCCACCATTTTTTCCAGCTCAAAAGAACGCCCGGCTTCCACTGCCAGCGAGGTCGCCGGCAACGGCACAGCCGCCAGGTCATCGGCCGACAGATTCACATTGATCCCGATCCCGGCGGCGATCCCGGAGATCCTGCCATCTTCAATGCGGCAGGTTTCGCAGAGGATACCAGCCAGTTTCCGGTTGCAGACATAAACATCGTTGGGCCATTTGAGATAGGCCGGGATCCCCGGCACGGCGGTGCGCGCCAACGCCAATCCGGACAGTCCGACGACCGCCGCCGCCAGATGCGGCACCGTTACGCGCTTCATCACCAGCGTGGCGCAAATATTCATCCCCCGCGGAGCCAGCCATTCGCGCCCGCACCGCCCGCGCCCCGCCGTCTGTTCAACGGCATAGACAAGAGTCCCGTCGGCCAATTCATCATAATGATCAGCCGCATAACGGTTGGTTGAATCGACCCGGTCAAGCCGGTACAGCCCGATATCCATGCCCGGTCAATTCATCATAGGGCCGAAAGGCCGGCTCTCCCAGTCAGCCGGCCGGTTCCGCGGCAACGGACTGACCCCGCGCCGTTCGTAATCCGTACAGCCGCCCGACAACAATAAAAAAGCCGTCCCGCAAAGGACGGCTGTCAAGCGCAATAACATGCTCATTATTTGCCCATGAGCTGTGCAAACATATTGTACTCATCCATCTCGAGTGCCTGAAACGCGACACACGCCGCCAGCAACAGGAAACTCAAAACGATCATTACGGTGTAAAATTTGGATTCAAACATGCTGCTGCCCCAATCTTACTTGTTGGCTTTCGGATCAGCGGGGAAACCGGCATCGATGTACACATCGTCACCGACCTGGATCTTCTGATTCGGCGCGAGCGCGGCGATCTCGGCGATCGAGCAATCGCCATCGACCGTGGTCAGCGTGACCTTGCCGATAAATTCAACTTTCTGCGGATCGTTGAAGTCGCGGGCCACACAAAGTTCCATGCCCTTGTTCAGGCTCGGATTGATTTCGAGGAATTTGCCTTCGCCGGCATCCTGACGGACCAACGTGTTGGTGCCCAGGTCAACCGCGATGAAGCCGAACTTGCTGTTGACTTCGGTGACTTTGCCGCGCACGGCACGGCGGCTTTCGGCGGAACCGACAGCCCAGGGCTTGAAGTTTTCATCCGCCAGACCGAGCGCACGGCGATACTGGGAGATTTCATCCAGCTTGCCGGCCAACTGGCTGCTCAAAGCACCGATCTTGCCGTCGCGCTGTTTGATTTCTTCCTGCACCGCGCGATACTTGTTGTTGATTTCTTCGAGCAGAGAGAGGGCCTTGTTGTTGCGGGCCTTCAGATCGCGGACCGCATCGGTGACCTGCACCAGCGCAGCGGCGTAGTTTTCATCGCTCAAGTCGGGCTGTTCGGCATCGGCATTGACGATCGTAACGATGTTGCCGAGCGTGGCATTGTAGGCTTCAAACTGGGCGCGCAGTTCGTTGACGCGGGTATCGAACGGACGATAGCCGGTCGCCGGAGTGTCTTTCAGTTCCTGCGCGTTGAGGCGCACATTCAGACGGTTCGCGGTGGAACCGAGCATGGAGATCAGTTGATTGCGGCGTTTGGCAAAATCGCCGACGCCCTTGGCCACATAGTCCTTGCTGGCTTCGTAACTTTCCATCTTGCTGAAATCACCGGCTTCCGGCAGATTGCGGAGTTCGGTGGCAACACCATTCACGCGGACCGCTTCGGCCAGAGCATTGCGCTGCTCGACCAGTTTGCGGATCTGGGCATCGAACTTGCGGAGCTGACCGTCCAACTGGGCATACTGTTCGTGGGAAAGCGACGCCACAGAAAGATCAGAGGCGATACGGGTACCGCTGTCACGGTCGATGGCGGCCGAAGCCTTGTTGATCGCCGCAGCCATCTTGCTCCAGCCATCGGTCATCTGGGTGCGTTTTTCCCACAGCATGTACGCTGCCACCGCGCTGACCGCGGCGAGTATCAGGATCACGATACTCAGAACAATGTTCAGAACTTTCATTTCGTGTTCTCGCTTTCGTTTGCTTATTTTAGATTTATGTTTATGAAATTCTTTCTCATGCAGACAAAATACACCCGCACACACAAAAAATTAACACCGGGTAAAGAAATTGTCAACCCCGGAACCCATGCTTTTTACGCTTTTTTTGCAAAAAATTCCGTTTTTTTTCGTTTTTTCGTCATAAAACGGTTTTTACACCGGGTACCGCGCACAGCCGGGCCGGCAATTCTTCCAGTTCCCGGCGGTCCATCAGCCGGGTCTCGATTTCCCAGATAACATAACGCCCGCCGGCCGATGACCGCCCCGGCACCAGATGCGGCAGTTTCCCCGCCGCCGCCAGTACCGCCTGGATCTGCGGCACCGCCGCATCCGACTGCGCCGCTTCCACAATGATGCGGAACCGCCAGTCCACCGGAAATTCGATCTTCGCCTGACCGGAAATGCTCATGCCTGATCCCCCTGCCAGAACGGCGAAATCCGCCGCAAAGTCGCAATAATCTGCGGAAGAACCTGCATCAATTCGTCGATCTCTTCGCCGGTGTTGAACTTGGAAAGACTGAACCGGATCGTGCCGTGCGCTCTGGTATAGGGGACCCCCATCGCCCGCAACACATGCGACGGCTCCAGACTCCCCGTGGTACAGGCACTGCCGGACGAAGCACAGATACCGAACTGATCCAGCAACGACAGGATCGCTTCGCCCTCGATCCCCTCAAAACTGATCGAAGATGTATTCGGCAGCCGGTGTTCCCGATCGCCGTTGATAAAGGCTTTCGGGATCGCCTCCAGCACCTGCTGTTCCAGCCGGTCACGCAATGCTGTCAGATGCCGGACCTCTTCCGCCATCTCCGCTTTGGCCAGACGGCACGCCTCGCCCAATGCGATGATGCCCGGCACGTTTTCCGTACCGCCGCGCCGCCCCCGTTCCTGATGGCCGCCGGTGACAAACGGCTTGAACCGCACACCGCGCCGGATGAACAGCACGCCAATGCCTTTGGGTCCATGGAGTTTGTGACCGGACAACGACAGCAGATCGACCGGCACCCGGTCCAGTTCGATCGGGATCTTGCCGACCGCCTGCACCGCATCGGTATGAAACACGGCTCCGTTGCGGTGGGCGATCTCCGCCGCTTCCGCCACCGGATACAGATTGCCGATCTCGTTGTTGGCCCACATCAACGACACCAGTGCCGTCTGACTGTTGACACTGGCCTCCAGTTCCGCCATATCCAGCCGCCCCTTGTCATCGACCGGGATCAACCGGACATCGTAGCCGCGCCGTTCGTATTCGCGCACCGTGGTCAGAATGGCCGGATGTTCGACCCGGCTCACCACGATCCGCCGCCGGTCCGGGGCCGCCGCAGTCGCCGCCGCAATGGCCGCATTGTCGCTTTCGGTCCCGCCGCTGGTGAACAGGATCTCGGCCGCCCGATTGTCCTTGTCGCGGAATGTCGCCCCCAGCAAATCGGCCACCTGCCGCCGGGCTTCCTCGACTTCGGCCATCACCGAACCGCCGAAGGAATGGATGCTGGAGGCATTGCCGTAACGCTCGCAGAAGAACGGCCGCATCGCCTCAAACACCCGGGGATCCACCTGGGTGGTGGCATTGTTGTCAAAATAGATGATCTTTTTCATGCGCACCCTTTCCAACCGTTTTCCGTCACTGCCGCAGGCTTACTTTACCACGATATTGACCAGCCGGTCCGGCACGCAAATGACCTTGACGACCGTTCGTCCGGCGATCGCCTCCTGTACTTCGGCCGCCGCCAGTGCCAGTTTTTCCATCTCGTCCCGACCGGCCCCGACCGGCATCATCAGCCGCGCTTTCGGACGGCCGAGGATCTGGATCAGGATCTCGGTTTCGCTCACTTTCAGAGCGTTTTCATCGTACACCGGCCACGGTTCATAGGCCACGGTATCATCGTGACCGAGCGACTCCCACAATTCTTCGCCGATGTGCGGAGCAAAGACCGCCAGCATCTTGACAAAGGCCTCGGCCGCCTCCCGCGGCAACTCCTTGCGGGCAGAAAAATCGTTAACGAAAACCATCAGGGCACTGATGGCGGTATTGAACCCGAAATGCTCCAGGTCGAAGGTGACCTTTTTGATCGCAGCGTGCATGATACGCGCTTCTTCGGCATCGCACGGACGATCGACGATCGCCTGTTCACGAATCAACCGCCACGCCCGCTTCAGGAACCGGTAAACGCCCTCCACGCCTTTGGTGCTCCACGGCTTGACCGCTTCCAGCGGCCCCATGAACATTTCATACAACCGCATACTGTCGGCCCCGTATTCGCGGATCACATCATCGGGATTGACCACGTTGCGGAGCGATTTGGACATCTTGGCCGGGAACTCGGTCAGCGGTTCACCGGTATCTTTGCTCACCGGACCGGCCGCCGTGAATTCGACCCGGTCGGTGGGGATCAGCACACCGCGCGCATCCTTATAGGAAATACCGAGGATCATCCCCTGATTGATCAATTTCCGGAACGGCTCTTTGGTGGACACCAGCCCCAGATCGTACAGCACTTTGTGCCAGAACCGGGCGTAGAGCAGATGCAGCACGGCGTGTTCCGCGCCGCCGACATACAGATCCACCGGCATCCAGTATTTTTCCTTGGCAAAATCCCACGCGGCACCATCGTTCTGCGGGTCGATGTAACGCAGGTAATACCAGCAGGAACCGGCCCACTGCGGCATGGTGTTGGTTTCGCGGCGGCCTTTGCGGCCGGTCTTGGGATCGACATATTCCAGCCAATCCGCCGCCTTGGCCAGCGGCGATTCTCCGGTGCCGGAGGGTTTGTAATCGGACAATTCCGGCGGCACGACCGGCAATTCCTTTTCATCCACCAGTTCAATGGAACCGTCTTCGTAATGGATGATCGGGAACGGTTCGCCCCAGTAACGCTGACGGCTGAAGAGCCAGTCGCGGAGTTTGTATTTGACCGCGGCTTTGCCCAGCCCCTGCGCGGCCAGCCATTCGGTCATGGCCGGTTTGGACTGCGCCACCGACAGACCGTTCAGATCCAGACCGGCGGCATTGGCGGAATTGACCAGTTTGCCTTCGCCGGTCCAGCAGGCGGTCCCGGCAAGCACATCATCGCGGGAGATGCCTTCCGCCTCCGCCACGCCGCATTCCGGCGCGATCACGCAACGGATCGGCAGCTCGAACTTGCGGGCAAAATCGTAGTCGCGGGTATCGTGGGCGGGAACCGCCATGATCGCACCGGTACCGTAACTGACCAGCACATAATCGGCGATCCAGATCGGCAATTTTTCGCCATTCACCGGATTGATCGCGTAACTGCCGGTAAAGACACCGGTCTTTTCGGTGGCCAGTTCGGTGCGGTCAAGATCGTTTTTGCGGGCGGCGGCGGCGCAATACTCCTCCACAGCAGCCTGCTGGGCGGGCACGGTCAGCCGGGACACCAGCGGGTGTTCCGGTGCCAGCACCATGTAGGTCGCCCCGAACAGCGTATCCGGACGGGTGGTATAAACCGTGATCGTTTCGCCCGCTTCGGTCTTGAAGTTGACTTCCGCACCGGTGGATTTGCCGATCCAGTTGCGCTGCATTTCCTTGATGCCTTCGGACCAGTCCAGATCGTCCAGATCCTGAAGCAGCCGTTCAGCGTATTCCGTGATTTTGAGCATCCACTGCTTCATCGGACGGCGGATCACCGGGTGATTGCCGCGTTCACTGCGGCCGTCGATCACTTCTTCGTTGGCCAGCACCGTACCGAGCGCGGGACACCAGTTCACCGCGACTTCGTCCAGATACGCCAGGCCTTTTTTGTGAAGCTGCATGAAGATCCACTGCGTCCACTTGTAATAGGCGGGGTCCGACGTGCTGATCTCCCGGTCCCAGTCGTAACTGAAACCCAACGCCCGGATCTGATCCCGGAAATGATCCACATTCTTTTTGGTGGTGATCGCCGGATGGGTCCCGGTTTCAATGGCGTACTGTTCCGCCGGCAGACCGAAGGAATCCCACCCCATCGGATGCAGCACATTGTAGCCCAGCATCCGGCGGTAACGGCAGACGATATCGGTGGCGGTGTACCCCTCCGGATGTCCCACATGCAGCCCCGCCCCGCTGGGATAGGGGAACATATCCAGCACATAATATTTGGGTTTGGAAGAAAAATCCTCTGCCTTGAAGGTACGGTTGGTCAGCCAGTACTCCTGCCATTTTTTCTCGATGCGGTTGAAATCGTATTCCTGCGCCATTTTTAACTCCTTGCGGCTGTTTTTCCTGAAATATCTTCTGCCTTACTCTACATCCATCCGGATGCAAACGCAACCGGCCGGTCCGGTATCGCTCTTATTTCTGCCCGTCAAGCAACCGCCGCACGGCGGCCAATTTGACACAAACGCAGAAAATCTGCATCGCTTTGTCGAGTTCGGCAAGCGAAGGATAGGTCGGTGCGATCCGGATGTTGCGGTCACGCGGGTCTTTGTGATACGGGAATGTCGCCCCGGCAGAGGTCAGTTTGACACCGGCTTCGGCAGCCAGAGCCACGGTTTCGCGGGCGCATCCGTCCAGCGTATCCACGGCCACAAAATAGCCGCCGGCGGGCGTTTCCCACTCGGCCACCCCGGAACCGCCTAATTCCTTTTCCAGATGCGACAGCACCAATTGGAATTTCGGCGCGATCAGAGCCGCCTGACGGCGCATCTGTTCCCGGACCCCGTCGGCATTCTTCAGGAACCGGACCGTGCGCAGCTGATTGAGTTTGTCATGCCCGATGGTCTGAATGGTCATGTGCCGGCTGATCTCGGCAATGTTCGCCGGAGATGCCGCCACCAATGCCACCCCGGCCCCGGGGAAGGTGATTTTGGAGGTGGAGAAGAAATAATAAACACGGTCGCTGTTGCCACAGGCTCCGGCGGCCTCAAAAATGTTGCGGAGCGGCGTTTCCCCGGCCAGATGATGCACCCCGTAGGCATTGTCCCAGAAAATACGGAAATCGGGAGCCGCGCAACGCATGGCGGCGAGCCGTTCCACGGTTTCATCGCTGTAACAGATCCCCTGGGGATTGGAGTACAGCGGCACGCACCAGATCCCCTTGATGGAATCATCTTCCGCGACCAGTTTTTCGACCATATCCATATCCGGACCGGTCGAAGTCATCGGCACCACGATCATCTCGATCCCCAATTCCTCGCAGATGGCGAAATGCCGGTCGTACCCCGGACTGGGACAGAGGAAACGCACTTTGGGCAGTTTGCTCCAGGGGGTATGGCCGCCGGTACCGAAAATCAGACAGCGCACCACCGCATCGTACATCAGATTCAAACTGGAGTTCCCGCCGATGATCATATTCTGCGCCGGGATATCAAGCACTTCGGAAAAGAACGCCCGGGTCTCCGTCAAACCTTCAAGACCGCCGTAATTGCGGGCATCCACGCCGGACTCCGTCATGCCGTCGGCCAGATCGTAACGCAGCAGTTCCCGGGAAAGATCCAACTGCTCCGGCCCCGGTTTGCCGCGCGACATATCCAATTTGAGCGCGAGTTTTTTGCAATGGTCGAATTTCGTCTGCCATTCATCCTGCAGGGCGATCAATTCAGCCTGTGAACATTCCGTATACCGTTTCAATTTTCCCGCGCTCCTTTATGTTAAATGACCCGGATTTATGCCGACTTATAATATACACCCGCACAAAGACTCTTGCAACCCCCCTCCGGCATTTTCGCCCGGCCGCAAAAGAGAAAATGATTCCGGTGCATTCAACAGCGCGGCGTTCAGCGCGCAGGATGCAGGAGTTCCAACTCCATCACCACCGGCCGGTGGTCGGAAGAAACCGGATCATCGATCACCCGGTAACCGGTACCGCGGAAAGCATCTTTCGGATATCCGGCGATGTAATCGAACCGCCAGCGCGGCTTTCCGGCGGGCGCGGTCAGTGCGGCATCGCCGAAGATCATCCAGTCTTTGTGCAGGAGTTTCATCGTTTCCGAGCCGAAATGCGAATTCATATCGCCGATCAGCAGAACCGGTGTGTAACCTTTTTCGCGAATGGTTTCAAGGATGTGTTCCATCTGCATCTTACGGCCGGCATCGTTGTTGGCCCCCAGATGCGTATTGACAAGATAGAAAAAGCCGTCCGGCAGCGTGACTCTGGCAAAGATCGCCGAGCGCGGCTCCAATCCCTCCGGCACCCGGAGTTTCACCACCTCCACGATCTCAAACGGAACGCGGCTCAACAACCCGATCCCGTAAATGAAACCGGGCCGGGCCAGGGTCTGCGCGAAAAAAGCCTGCATACCGAGGCGGCCGGCGGCAAGGTCGATGGGAGCCACCGCATCGCCGTCAGTCTTCCGCACCTCCTGCAAGCCGCAAATATCGCAGTGCAGGCGGCCGATCGCGGCAATGGTGCGGTCGATATCACGCACACCGTCCATGCCGCGGAAAGAACGGATGTTGTAACTGGCCACGGTAATGGTGACGGGCGTTCCGGCGTGGTCTTTAACAGCACAGCCGCAAAGCGAGAGAGCGAAAGCAAGGATCAACAGGTTCATTCGCATCATGATTTTTCCTCCGGTTGGTAATTGGAAAAATATAACCGTATCCCATCATCTTTGTTCAAAAGAATCCGCGCTTTGTCACCCGATACCGGGATCTGCTCCGGCCTCTGCGGCGGCAATGGCCTGGCGGATCTCATCGGTGAGGCGGATCGGGATCTGCTGCCGGAAATCGAAATGAACGATAACTTCTTCGGAACGGGCGCAGAGTTGGCCCGCCTCGTCCAGCAGTTCATAAAGCAGCGTGAGGCTGGTATTGCGGATACTGCCGCACCGGGTATGGATCGTAATGTGCCCCGGGAAATGCAGCTGCCGCAGAAAATCGACTTTGGCGGCGGCGAGGATCGGTCCGGTTTCCATGCCGGGGAAGACTTTGAGCCCCACCTGATCCATGTAATGAATCCGCGCTGCCTGAAAGTAGCGCGAAATGGCAATATTATTGACATGACCGAGCAAATCCATTTCGCTCCAATCGATCCGCAATTTCAGGATTTTTCCATCCATCTCCATCACTCCCGGTTTCGTCCACGATCATCCCTGTAATATACACCGGGAAACCGCCCCGTGCAACGCACGCCCGCAGGAAATGAAACAAAGAGTGTTACAACCCTGCGTTCAGCAAAGAAAAAGGGATAAAAAAACATTTTTGCTCTTGACAAGGGAGTAATACCATGATACGATAAGGCAGGATCATGATACAACTGGACTAGGTTATCACTTGCCACAATAGAGGAGAAATATTTATGCATAAGATAAGATTAAGATTTATTATTTTTATAACGGTACTTTCATTATCCATATATGTACCTATGCAGTTACTTATTAATCATTATTCACATCCGACAATCGGAGAAAGATTGCCGCATATCGTATTGGCGTTGAGCAAAGATAACGACATTGATTTAGATAATATAAGAATTGAAGGTCCAAAGATTATAATAAATACTACAGAACCATTGAGAAATGTAAAAAGTATCGCTAAAATTATGGGTAAAGATGCTGAAATTATTAATTTAAAATCTCCACCATTTAGTATGAGAGATTTGCGATACGCAAAGAACCTTTGGGGGCTTGTAATCGAGAAATGTGGATGTGGAAATTTTGATTTTTCTGATTTGATTTATTTAAAAAAAATATTCTATTTAAAATTATCGGGCATGTCGGCCGATGAATTGATGACAATACCTGATATGCCGCGTGTTCGCGTAATTAACTTGCGTAATGATAATGGTGTAATTATTTTACCAAAGTCATTTAGAAATAAATTTCAAAATTTGGAGGAAATTCGTCTTAAAGGATATGAAATCGAAGGATTCAAATATTTTCCTGATAGACCTTCTTTCGTCGAACAAGCCTTGCAGGAGCTCCAGTAACTGTTGCCGGGCAGGAGTCTCGCCAATGGGTTGTGACAATACCGGCATCATTTCTCTATTGAAAATACAGCCGCTTCCCGTCTGTTAACTTTTTATGCGGCATGTTTACAATATGCAACATATTAATTATAAATCTACTGCGATTTTAAATTGACATATTCATTGCCACAGTGTTAACATTTATTATCCGTTGATAAAGCCGCTTCAACAGGGGACAAAGACGGATGACGGCCGGAGGCGGTGAACCGAACCGCAGGTTCCGGCACGAAGGGCCGACATGGAGCCAACGGATCCATGGTAATTCCGAGCCAAAGGGGATCCAAGCAAACGACTGTTTGGTTTG
>JAFQLP010000024.1 GCA_017414565.1 Lentisphaeria bacterium
ATTTCTCAAAAAACGGCAAGACCTATTAACATACACCGGAAATGACCTGTCCGCAAGGCCGGATGCTATTCTGCGGGCGCGGAGGTTTCGATTCCGGCGGGGGTGACAGTCAGCTCTTCGCGGGTGGCGGCGATCGTCCGGGCGATACCGTCCCAATCCTGTTGATCCGGGCGGGCCGAAATCACGCCTTTGGCCGCTTTGCCCGCCCACATTTTGACGGTCGGTGTCGGGTCATCCGTGGTGGCGGTACTGGCCGACAGATACGCCGCCCAGCCGTTTTCCCACGCGATCACGGTTTTCCCCTGCGTGGAGGCCGTGATCTCCTTTGCCACGCTTTCGGTGGTGATGGTTTCGCGGGTCAGATTCCCCGCCGCATCGAATTCGCGGACGGTGGATTTTGTGGCGGTACAGCCCGTTACCGCCAGTGCCGTCAATACGGCAGCAGCAAAAACATGTTTCATACATTCTCCTTTGTTTTTATGATCCATTCAGCCCCGGTGCCAGATCTCCATTTTTGTGCTCATTTCCGTTATCTCCGTGCGTAATCCGTTGATTTGATTGCGCAGGGCGGCGATCTCTCCGCAGTGATTGCCCATCAGCCGGTCGCAATCGTCTTTCGGGACAAACTGATTCAGCGTTTCACTGATCCGAGCCAGCCATCCGGCGATTTTCCACAGACAGGTCGCCACCAGCCCCCACACGGCCAACATAACGGTGATATAGCCGCCGACCAATGCAATAGCCCAGACTTCGCTCATAGCGCAGATACCTCTTTTTGCAGACGTTTTTGATAGGCATCCAGCCACGCATCTTTGCTGAAAAGCACAAGGGCTTTGTGAGCCAGGCGGATTTTCTTCCGGCCCCAGAGCGCGACCGGGTTGATCCAGCGGGTGAAGCCGTATTTGTTTTTCCACAACAGCAGACAGTTGTCATGGAATCGGGCATTGGCTTTGTTCCGCGATTCGTCAGAACCATCGCTGATTTCAAAATCGCAATCATGGATGCAATGGGCGGCGGTGTAGTGACGGTAAATCCAGGTCAGAATGTCGCGCACCCATTCGGGCGCGTCCTCCGCACCGCAACCGTTGCAGATCTGCCGCAGATGTTGGGCGGAATACGACCAGAAGATCGAGGGGGCCGTCAGATTGTTTTTACAGGCGGTTGTTCTGATCTGTTCGATTTCGACAGCAGAATATCTCATTGCATGCCTCCGGTGGTTGCCATATATGTATCCATAACTTGCTTAACCTGATCGACAGATACGCCAAGCACCGAAAGATATGTAGGAACATCAGGGTGCATCATGTCAATATAACCGCCCTGTGTCTTTTCGCTGGCAAGCTGCAATGCCCCAGCCAATACATCAAGCATCATAGTAGGATTCGACATGATTGTCTCTGCAACCTCCGCAGTAATAATCTGACGAAGTGCTATGATAAAGACAGATAGGGGTTGCCAATCTTCTGTGACTGGCATAGTAGGTGCAGGCGGGCGTTCCGTCAGCGTGTAGCCATTGGCTTCGCGCCATTCGGCAGATGCGGCCGGGTTCATCAGCCAGACCATCTTGCCTTTGCGCTCAATCCTGACCGCAGTCGGAGCGGCCTGTCCAAGTGAGTTATACCAAGTCATATATCCTCCTTATGCGGTGGTGTTTGTGCCTGTAAATGCGTCGGTGGTGTTGGTGACATTTGGGAATTTTGCCAGAAATGCCGATTGCGAGCCGGTACATGTCCCCGGACTGTTGTTCACGCCGCAGCGATAAAAGGCGTAAGTCAAGGTGGTTAATGACGGCCAGCCGTTGGCGGGGGCATTCGCCGCCAATTCATCAAGGTTGATTTCGGCCAAATAGCAACTTTGAAAAGCATTCGCCAACGCCGCCGCGACATTCAGCGCGGATGGCAGCCGGTTGATTTTCAGGCGCAATTTTTGACAGTTGTTAAAGGCGGATTGCAACCGCGTGACACGATCCGGCAGGGTCGTGCAAGTACCGGCGAGGTTGACGCACCTGATAAACGCGGTGCCGAAATCCGTCCAGCTCGGGAATACATCCCAATTAAAATTACACCATGTCACCATTCCAGCGTAGGTTATCAGCGGTGCGGCACTACCCCCAAAGATCAAACGGGTGACATCTCCGATCAGGCAAACCTTGTAATTTCCGGCAGCAGCGTAGGTGTGGTCACGCCGTGCGCTGCTGTTACCGGTGTAAGCGTTGGTTGTTCCATCACCCCAATCGACGGTAAGGGTTCCTCCTGCCGGGATATAGGGTGTGAATCCCCATGTCAGGCTGTCGGCGGTGGTGGCGACCGTCAATTCAAAGTATGGCGATTTGCCCCCGCCCGCCGTGCCCAGCGGATCGAATTTCCAGTACAGTCCCATAATCAAACATCCTCCGTGTACGCGAGATTAGCCAGCAGATGATGGCCGACCGCGTCCCAATGCAGCCGGATCATGTACGCCCGGTTGGCCGTGGAGATGTCCGGCGGGGTGTTGTCTGCGGCGTAATGCGGCGGGGAATCATCATTGCCCCACCACACGGAATCGTTGTTGCAGGTCAGTTCCAGCGACCCCGGTGTTGCCCCCTGCGTGACCCGCAAACCGAAATTCTGGTCGTACATTTCCATTTCTGCGCCATAGTAGAAATCGATGCCGGTCGCGCCGTCAATGGCGGCGGTGTAAAGCACGCCATCCTCGAACATGATACTGCTGGTCGATAGCGGCGTGTTGTCTTCGCCAAAGACCCATTCCGCGCCGGAGGCGTTGCCGACCAGTCTGGCTCCGTCATCGTTCCGGAACGGCGGCAAAGACGGCATGTTGCTGCCATTTGCCGCTATGCCGGTATCGGCGGAACCGATGAACCAATGGCCGTTTTCACCGATGGACGGCAGGTATTCCGGGGCGATCTGCCGCAAATACACCAGCATTTCATTGGTCTGCTCCGGCGGGGTGATCGCACCGGGCAGACGGCCGTGGATACCGGCATTCACCACCGCAGAACGGCAGAACAGGCGTTGGATCTCAATGGTTTCGGTGTGGCCGATGTGATAGATCAGCAATTCCAATGTGACCATCTGCCGTTCCCCGGCGGCCGCGGCGGCCCGGCGGAGTTTGGGGGAATCGATCCGGAGATCGAACACGAATATCCCATCCGCCGGAGATGATGCCGGTTCCTGGTGGGGCGCGGTGAAAAACAGGGCATCCGGAACCTCCACCGCGGTATCCGCCGGGACCGGTTCGGTCAGAACCGCATCGACCTGAAAACGGAACCCGTCCGGCAGCCGGGTGCGGGCCTGATAGGACAACCGGTGTGCCGTGCCGGTGTTGTCGGAAAATTCCAGTTCGCCGGTGTCGGGAATATCGGCCGGATCCAGGGTGGAGATCACATCGAGGGAGGTGACCGGTCCGGCAGGCAGGGCGGTTTTCAATTTCAAACTGTGGGTGCCGATAAAGTCGGCATCGCCGGAACAGCGGGCCGCGAATGTGCCATCGGCAAAATCGGTGCAGGGGGGCCATTGGCTGACCGGGACATATTCCGGCGTGGCGGAAAAAAGCCGCCAGCGGATGGTTTCCCGGGTGCCGAGCCCCAGGGCCGGTTCATGGCGGCCGAATGGTTCGCCATCGGCACGGTAGCAGATGCCGGTTGTGATGTTTTGCAGAATGTCAAGCATGAAACAGATTCCTTTGTATTACGATTCCGGGGCATAACAGGGCAGCGCGTATTGGGCATATCCGGCATACTGGGTGATCACCAGATCCGTCACCCGGCAGATGGGGATATGCGCCCGCCCGTTGGCTTCATCCCAGACCGGGCCGCCATTGGCCGCCAGATTGGGCAGACTGCACTGACTGACACAAATACCGGCGGATTGGGATTCCAGACGGAGAAAATACAGCCCGTCCAGCGTATCGGTATTGTCGCCGATGGTGTAGGTCGCGCTGTTGATCCAGGTCCACGGATTGGCCGGTACGCTGCTGCCGCGTTTGACAAAAGGTGCCGCCCCGCCGGAGATCAGCAGTTTGGTGGGGGTAAGATCCGTTTGCGAACAGACCGAAAACGGTTCCGGTGCCGCACACCACATGGTCGCCCGGAAGGGAAAATCCGGAATGTCGATGATCGGCAGCGAAGCACAGTATGGCGTGAGTTCCGCGATCCGGACCGTGTCCCCGGCGGCAACCGTCCGGAGCCGGGCAACCGGGAGCCGGTGCAGTCCGGCATGGGCGCGCCAGCCGAGCGACAGCATATCGCCGGTCAGCCAGACCATCCGGTGCCATTCGCCGCAGTCGTACTGACAGAGCAGGGTCAGCAGATAATCGCCCGGAGCAGCCGGAAGCGGGGCCAACTGCGGTTTGAGCGTGACCATGCGGGTTTCGGCTCCGCAACGGTAAAGGATGCTGCCGGGACCGATGCCGAGTCTGCCTGCGCCGACATCCGGATGGAGGGAAAACGGGCCGGAGGGGAACTCCGGCATTTCCGGTATTTCCCTGACCGCTTCGATCACCGTACCGGCTCCGGTCCGGCGGCAGACCACCCCGGGGCCGGGGATCAACTGCTGACCGGACAGTTGATTTTCCCATTCCAGCAGATGTTTCCGGCGGACGATGGTATTGGGTGTGATCCCGTTCATGATTCCACCCCGTCCGGATAAAGGTCGGTGTCCCAGCCGGTTTCATAACGGCTGCGGCTCCAGACGAGGGTGGCGACCCAGCACCGGCCGTTCCAGGTGACACCGGCATCACAGCATTTCCAGTTGCCGCCGGTGATGCCGAATGTGGTGACCGGGGTGCCGATCTGGTTCAATTTGCCGGCGATCATCCGTCCGGCAGAACGGTCGGAACGGAAACGGGCCCGTTCCGTGATCGTGTAACAGGACCAGTCGAATGTTTCCACCCCCGGTTTGGTCGGTTCGGCAAGGATCTGCCAGACCCCGGCGGCGGTACGGACCGGTTGCGTGCCGGGCCGCTGCCAACGGTAATTGGCCGCATCGGTTTCAATACCGATGCGGGGCGTGGCCGCCGAATCCCACCAGGTCGGGAGGCGGGTGATCCCCGGTGCGGCGATCAACTGGTGATCCCAGCACATCCGGTACGCCGGGTGTTCCGACAACCTCAAAGCATGGGTGGAACCGCGCAGGGTGGCGGATTTTTTGCCGAAAGTGGTATCCGGTGCGCTGATATTTCCGCCGCGGTCGGTTTCGTAGCGGCATTCACAACACCAGATCCGGGGTGATTCCTGCTTGATCCGCAGGGATTTCAACATACCGGGGGCGTCCGGGGAATTGGCTTCGAGCGAATCCGCCAGTTGTTCCATTTCCGCCTGACTGCCGCGGTAAACGATGATCGTATTTTCGCCATCGGCACTGCGTTCCAGTATGCGCGATTGAAAGCCGTTTTTCAGCATTTATCCCTCCAGAAGCTGTGTCAGCATCCGTTCGATTTCCAACAGCGATGCCAGTATCCGGGCGGATGTATCGGCTGATTCCTGCCGGAAAAGCCGCCATTCTTCCAACAGGGCGGTTCCGGTATTGTCCGGCGGGTTGTCAAAAGCGGGGTCCTGATTCATCGGGTGATCCTCCATGGTCAGATGCGGGGTGAAATACCGGTAACGGTGCAGCTCCGGTGCCCGGCCGCCGAACTGCGGAGCGTTACCGATTCAATGGTGTAAGTGACCCCATCCACCGTCAGGGCGGCACCGACGGTCAGGGCGGAAAGGTCGCTGCCTTCTATGACATTGCCCTCCGCCCGGATGGTGCGTTTGCAGGCGTAAATGTCGATCTGGGCGATGGAACCGTCTTCGTTCCACGCTTCCGCGGTGGTTCCGGTTTCGCCGCATACCACGGTTTGCAGTTGCAATCCTGCAATGGCATTGCGGTAAGCCGCCAGTCCGAATACAACAGCCATAGTTTTATACTCCTTGTGTAATGGTCAGGTCAAGCACCAGCCGGAACAATTCCCCGCCGGTGGCAATGGTACGGCATTCGCCGGGCAGACAGAAGCCGTCTCCGATCATCCGGCCGGTCGGCGGAAAAATGGTGAAAAACGTTTCCGCTGCCTGCAGCAGGGCCCGGGCCCGCGATTCCGAACCGGCCCGGAACCGGTCGATCAGCACCACGGACAGCCCGCATTCCCGCAGGGTGTTTTCGCCGGAGAACGCCGTCCGGTTGAAGGCGATGATGATACCGGGAAGCTGATCCCGGTGCAGTTGCCGCAATTCCTGCTGAAATTGACAATCACTGCCGGCGGCACTCAAGCGGACGGTCGGCCAGGTGGCGGCAAGCAGGGTACGCAGGTCATCGGCAAGTTGTTCGATGGATTGCATGAAAATTCTCCTGATGGTGGCAGAAAATACCGTGCCGGAGCCGGAATCCGGTCCGGACGACACGGTACAGGTCAGAATCCGGCACTCCGTTCCCGGCCGAAAACGGGCCGGTCACAGCGGGCCAGCGCGATTCCGCCCGGCGGGTCGTTTTTTTCGGTTCCATCCGGTAAAACGAATTCTCCGGTGCGGATCAGCGTGAGATAATGCCGCACCGCTTCGACCCGGTCGCGGAGAGTCCCGTCAACGGTCCCGCCGGCGGACCGGACGGCGGCGCGTTCTTCGGCCAGCGTCAGATTCCAGTCGCTGACCAGGGCCAGTGTCCGGGCTCCGGTCACCGGAAGCCGGTAACGGTAGGCCAGCGAACCATCGAGTTCAGCCGCCGCCGCATCCAGATCGGTTTCCGCGGTATCCGGGGTGGGATACAACGCCAGATACCGCTCGGTCCCGAGGCGGCTCTGAAAGTCATTCAGCGAAGCGTACGCCATCAGAGGATGCCGGCGTAAACGAGGTGCGGGAACGCCGCCGCGGCGGAACCGTAGGCATCCGTGCCGAAAAGGGCATTGCCTTCCATGAACACCGCTTCGTCGGTGGGACGGTTGAGGATGGCCAGCGAGCCTTCGCGGCTCTTCTGCAGGGCGACCGGTTTGATGGCTCCGTTGCAGGACATCAGGAACCAGTAGTCATCGTAATCCCCGGTAAGACGCGGATTGATGATCGTGCGGCACAGCCCGAAATCCGGATTGTCGACCGTAACCGAATCGCTGCCGGAGGTCAGGCGCGAATGCAGGATCTCAAAGGCGGTTTTCCGCAGTTTCGGACCCACCATCAGCGTATCCGGCGCAATGCCCAGCGGTTCGCCGTCGTGCGCGCAATAACTGCACATGGTCTGATAGGCGGCATCGAAAGAGGCGGCCGAAAGAGCATCGGTGGTTTTGTTGCAGATCACGCTTTTGCCGTATTTCCGGTCGGTGGCGAAAAAGGCTTTGTGATCGACCCAGTTGCCGGGATTGAGCAGGGCATCAATGGCAAGGCGGTCCCACAGCAGCCGGGCGTTTTCACCCATCTGGGCAATGGCGGAACGGTAGAAACCCCAGTTGTCGGTTTCGATCTGCCGCTGCGGGATGGCCAGCGTGTCTTCGTACGCCTGTTCCCGCATGACCAGTTTCCGGGCGGCAAGATTTTTGATCTGGCGCGGGCCGACCCATTTCCGCATGAAACTGAATGTGTCGAAAAAAGGCAGTTCCACCAGCGTGTGGTCGGTATCGCCGACGGTCATGCAGAAACTGTCACAGAGGCCGGGGGCCGCCTGGAAAGCGTCTTTGAAAGTCAGAACAAAGGCCGTGGTCATGGCCTGGATTTTGTCAGCATAAAGATTCATGATAGATCTCCCTGTTACAGATTAACCGATTTTGATGGCGACACCGTCGGTCATGACATCCGCCACGATACCGGCCGCGATGGCATTGGTTCCGCCTTTGATGCCGATCGTCTGATCGTCAAGCGCGTAGCAGGGCTTGCCGATCGCCGTTACCGTGATTGCTTCGGTGGCGGTGCCGGAATCATAGAGAAAAATGCCGGTGCGGATCAGCACCGTTTCCCCCGCGGCGGCGGTATTTTCGGCGCGGCCGAGGACCACCAGACCGGCGGCATCCGCGGCCGGGACGGCTTCGCCATCGGCATTCTGGGCGGTGAGGGCCCCGGCGTAAACGGTTTTGCCGGCGGCGACGGTGCGCTCGTAACTGATGGCTCCGAGCAGTTCAATGGTGTTGCGTTCCCGGGTGAGTGCAGACATGTTACTTCATCCTTTCCTGTTTGGTGTTGAGATATTTGACCGGATCAAGCCGGAGACGGCGGATCGCCGACCGGTCTTCCGCGGTGAGATTGCCGCCGGTGTCATGGTGCCGCGCGGACCGTTCCAGCGGGATTTTGGCAGCGGTGTGCGCCAGATGGGCTTTCAGGGCCGCCGAATCCAGTGAACGGACATAATCCATATCGTTTTCGGCGATTTTGCCTTCGGCACGGCCCCGGGCGATCAATGCGGCACAGGCACGGCGTTCGTTGGCGGCGGTCAGTTCGGCCAACTGCTGACGGCAGCCATCGGCTTCATCCGCTTTGGACAGTTGTTCTTTCAGGGTGTCCATCACGGCCTCCGGGGCGGCATCGGCAGGCACACGCAAAAGTTCGCGGAGCAGATCATACCAGCCGGGGGCGATGGTTTCCGCGGCCGGAGCCGCTGCGGCTTCCGGGGAAGGCGGCGGCGCGACCGGGGTGGTGGTTTCGGGATCAGGATTCATGTGGCGTGTTCCTTTCTGCCGCATTTGCGGCGGTTAAATGGAGCCCGAAGCGTTCGGAAAGTTCATCCGGATCGGCACGGAATCCGGCACGGGCCAGGGTTTCCACCACGGCCGCAAGGCGGGCCAGATCCGCCGGCGGTTCGGTATGGAACCGGAGTTTCGGGACCGCGGTGCCGGGGGGACAGTTCCAGCGGGTCCAGGGGGCGGCGATCTGGGCCCGGCAGGTGGCTTCAAAAGCCCGGGCATCGGATTCCAGAATATCCTGCCGGACCGCCGTCTGGGCCGATCCGTTGGACATGCCGGAGGCATCGGAACTGCTGGCCAGCTGACCGACCAGCAAGGTGTAGATCGCTTTGCGGGTGAATTCCAATGCCCGGAAATAGATGCCTCCATCGCCGTTGCCGGAGGTGTTCAGCAGTTCCAGTTCGGTGGATTTGGTGAAGACCCCGCCGCCGTTGGGACCGAAGTTGCGGATGAGCGAATGCAGTACGGACCGTTCATCCTCCCAGGTTTTGCGATCGACCCGGGCAATGACAAACGGCATCCCGAAGCGTTCGATGTAACTGAAAAGGTCTTTGATGGGCCAATTCTGAAAGCCGTGCAGCCAGGCCAGTACCCGGAGTTTGCCGCCGTGTGCCGGATCGTGGTTCCGGCGGATGCGGTGGATCACAAAACGGTGGGGCGGCAGCGGGACACCATCCGGACAGTCGTCCTGTATCAGCCGCGGTTCAAAGGAGTTGCGGAGCGTGAACTGCCACGGGTCAACACTGCGGAATCCGGCGATTCCGCCGCCGGGTCGCCAGATGATTTCAGAGGCAGCAAAAGGCATGACAGCGGCTTCGGCAGCGGACCGGATCAGATCATCGAAGGTGTCCAGACCGTTCAGCAGGCCGCATTCGGAAAGCGCGTCGGAAAATGTTTCAGCGGCACACCGGTCGGCTTCGGTCGGGCCGCCGGGCAGGATGCTCCATGGCAGGCCGCAAAGCGCGTCGGTACGCTGTTCCAGCGCGCCGATAACATCCCAGTTGCGTTCCAGGATCTCGCGGCCGAGCAGACACAGGGGTTCGATATCGCCATTGTCGGCGGCCGCAAAGACCTGACGCAGATATTGCGGCGTGCAGGGCGGCCCGGCGGGACGGCGTTGCCGGACGGCCGGAAGCGCAGACGGTTCAGAACCAGTATTTTTCGGGTAATTTTTCATGGTACACCATCCTGTTCGGTTCAAAAAATTGATGTTCATGCCGGAAAAGTTCCGGCGGCGGGGCGACGGGTTCGATGCCGCAGGGACCGGCTGCCGTCAGTGGGGCGGCGGCCCGGATCGCCAGTGCCAGACTCCAGAAAATATCGTTGTGCGAATCCGGCAGCAGCGGGTTGCCGCTTTCGATAAGCTGCAGTCTGCCGGTGGCGGCGGTCCCTTTGCGGATGCCGGCAAGATCCGCCACGATTTCGGGGCAGTCCTGCGGCAGTTTCTGCCGCCGGTTTTCAAAAGCGGCGGCGGTATTGAGACCGAGTGCGGTTTTTTCGGCGGCAAATGACACGCCCCGGAATGAATCCGGATAACGTTCCTCCAATTCTTCACAAACCGCCATGCCCAGACCGGTCCGGTCGCCGCAGGCCGTGGCATCCAAGCCTTCCAGTATGGCGGCAACGATTCTTTTCTGCTGTTCAAAACGGCAGTTTTTCAATGTGATGACGGCCTCCGGGACCGCGGTGTTGTCGCGTTCGATCCGGTTGAGCCACCATGCCGAAAGATCGCCGGTACGGGCCGGATCGTAGCCCAGTGCGTACCGGGCGGAACTGTCCGGATCGACCCGGCTGCGCCAGAACGCCGGTTCCGTGAATTCCGGTTGGAACCCATCGGCCCGCAGGACCGGCTGCGGACAGCAGGCGGCATTCAGGTCATCGGCATCGATCAGGGCATCACCGGCGGCGCGGTTGGGAATGCACAGATATTGACTGTTGAAGTCGTTGGGGCCCAGACAGCCCTGCCGGAGCCGGGTGCGGAATTCCCCGGCACTCTGCGGCGGTCCGCCGCGCCGGAGCGAGGCGGCATTGATCTTATCGACGAACCCGGCGGCGATGGCATCGTCAATGGTCGTGCGGTGCAGACTGAAGCCGCGCGGATTGGCGGCGGCGGCTTCGGCACAGAGCCGGGCGAACAGCGTTTGATCGCAGCCGTCGGCACTGTAGGCGGATACGATCTCCAGTTGACCGCCCCAGGTGATGCACGGATACGCCATGGCATACAAGGTTTCCGGATCGGGGTGGAGATCCATTTCGTCGATCAGGACATCGCCGCCTTTGCCGGCGAATGCCAGCGGATTGCTCGAAAGCGAACAGATCCTGGCACCGTTGCGGAACCGGATCGTTGACATGGTCGGGGAACGGCTTTTTTCGGTGATGCCGTCGGCGGCCCGGGGCGAATCACCGGCGAGCGTCCGGGTCAGCAGATCGGCTTCCCGGGTCCAGCGGGCGACATATTCGGTGATGAATGCCCGGGCGGTGGCTTCATCGCGGCTGGAGACCCATTGCACAAAGTTGCTGCCCGGCGGCTCCCGCAGACATTTGAGGACACAGCGGAATGCCGTGGCGTAGGTGATGCCGATCCGGCGGCTTTTCACATAGATCTTGAGCGGTGATTCGTCATCGATCCAGCGTTTCTGGTAGGGTAAAAAGAACATAGGACTCCTGTCCGGCCATCGGTGCCGGATTGGGCAGATCGTTGATTATGAGGATATCAGGCCGGTTGTGAGAGCGATTCGCGGCGGCGTTTGCGGGATCGTTTTTCCGTTGTCCCGCCGCCGGAGAATTTAAGGCTCATGGCATCGGCCACGACCGACGGTGCGATGGGCGGAATGCTTTTTTCCAGATCTTCCACCCGTTTTTCCACCAGTTCCAGACGCTGCCATATTTTTTCGGATCTGGCATCGTGGTCGTTTTCGGTCAACTGGGCCAGACTTTGGGCAAGGGTGCGGATGGTTTGGACCCGGGCTCCGTCGGCATTGGGTTCCGCCAGTTCAGCAATGGCCCGGAGCAGGGCGGAGCGGGCCTGCCCGGCCGGGGAACCGCTGCTGTCATCCGGGGGGGGCGGCAACGGCAGCGGCGGGGTGGGTGAGGTGTTTTCCATTTTTTCTCCCTTTTGAAAATCAAAGCTCTTCGTATTTGGGAGAAAATCGCAGTTTTTACTACTCCTGTTCCGGCTGTCCGACGCGAAAAGCGGTGGTTATTTGCCGGTTTGTGAGCCGTAAGTGGCCGCGACCATGGTCAGAAGTTTCAATTTTTCCCGCGGCGGCAGTTGATGAATCAGATCCGAGATCTCCGCAATGATATCGGCATCCGCCACACTGGGGGGCGGGGCCTGTCGGTGGGGATCATCCTCGTCAAAACAATAAATGGTCAACTCCGGAAAAAGTTTGATGAGGGTTTTGACTGGCATGTTGGCAAGGTCATTGCGGCCACTGTTGAAGCGGTTGATGGTGGAGTAGTCCATGCCGCGCTCTTCCGCCAGGCGCCGCATGTTACCGGCGCGTGAAATGGCACGCTGCAGAGAATTTTTCAGATAATCCAGTGTTGGCATATTACGCAAAAGTCCATAAACCTCCGGCCTTAATGTATCGTTAGTTGAAAAAAAATCTATTTTTTGCTGTTTTTTTATTTGATTTTATGGATTTTTGCATTAATATTAAGACCTGTTTATGCTTTTGTGCATAAAATAAAAGTAGATTTCCCCCACATCCCACCATGGGGCGAAACGATCAAGGTTTTTACCGTTCCCCTCCTGCCGGGATCGTTCCGGCAAAGCGGTCAAAGCCCGGTTTGTTGTATCCGGGCACCGGATGGGTACAGAACCCGTCCGGGTAGATCCGGCTGTCAAACACAGGAGGGAAAATGGTTGAAGCGCGGAACGGGGGGATCGGCAGGCAATTGGATCAGTATGCCATTCTGGCGGAACTGGCCGCCGATCCGGCACATTGGCAGGGGGTGGGAGGATATCCATCGACCGTGATCTGCCGGTATCTGCTGGTGCTGGCTGACTGGGCGGCGGAACAACCGTCGGCATGGCGGGTTTCCCGGCTGCATTTTGAACAGCCGGAGCGGGCGTTGCCGGTGCTGGCGGAGATGTTGTCGCTGGCGGAACCGGAGGTCCGGCGGTTCATGCGGCCGCAGGTGCTGATAGAAGACGGGATCGTAACGGCCGGAAAGGATCCGGCAGTCCCCCGGCCGCCGGGATCGCTGACCTACTGCCGGGCGGTCCATCTGATCCACAGTGTCTGCTGCCGTCCGGTCCAGTGGCGGGCCTGGCGGCTCTGTTTCGATGGGCTGACCCAATGCCAGACGGCGGCCGTATTGCAGATCAGTCAACAGCGGATCTCGCAGCTGCTCCGTCGCCCCATGCTGCTGCCGGAGATCCCGGCGGAATGGTGGCATTCCCAACGGGATTGACGGCTTCCGTCCCGGGGAACTGCCGGTCCGGAGAAAACCTTTGGCCCGATGATTGCAAAAAAGGCGGGTGCGTGGTATGGTATCTGTGTCTTTATTTGTCAATGCTTTTCATGCCGGAGGGATGATGGACTGGTATTTTCCCGGTGCCGGCTGCACGGTATTGCTGGCGGACGGGGCATTTCCGGTGCACCCGGTGCCACTGGCGATTTTGCGGGCGGCCGGGACCCTGATCTGTTGCGATGGTGCGGCTGCCAAACTGCCGCCGGGGATGGAACCGGATGTGATCGTCGGTGATGGCGACAGTCTGCCGGCGGTCTGCAAGGAACGCTGGCGTGACCGCTGGGTCCATGTGGCCGAACAGGAGACCAACGATCTGACCAAAGGTTTCCGGTATGCGCTGGCGCATGGTTCCGAAGCGGTGGCGGTGTTGGGGGCTGGCGGATTGCGGGATGACCACGCGCTGGGGAATTTTTCCCTGCTGGCTGATTTTGCCATGCAGCTGCCTGCCATCCGGCTTTACACGGACTACGGTTGTTTTGCCGCGCTGACTGCACCCGGCGGATTTGATGTGGAGCCGGGGCAGCGGGTATCCATTTTCAGTTTCGATCCCGGTCAGGCGATCACGGCGCGCGGTCTGGAATATCCGCTGGACGGTCTGCGGTTGTCACGCTGGTGGCAGGCTACCCTGAACCGGGCGGTGGAACCGCGGATCGAATTTGATTTTGAACCGTCCGCGCCGCTGTTGATCTATTTTCCCTACCCGGCTTCACTGGCGGCACCGTGATGAAAAGACGGCGGTTTTTTGGCGGAAAAAGTTGCAAAGCCGGACAAAGTCTTTATATTTAGTGTAAACAGGAAATGTTTTTCTATGGCGGGAGGGTGAAATGCTGGAAACAATAATGGCAGACGCGATCGGCGTATTGCAGGTTTTGACATATCCCGGGATCGCACTGGTGTTGTCGCTGGGGTTGACATATCTGTGCATCCGGGTCCTGCCGATACTGGGTTTTGTGGATCATGGCGGCGGGCGGCACATTCACAAAGGGGCCATTCCCCGCGGCGGCGGGATCGCTGTGGCGGTGGCATTTTTTGTTGCGCTTGCCATGGCTGTTCCGCTGGCATCGCCATTTTCCACCCAACGGGTTTTCATGCGGCTGTTTCTGCCGTCGTTGCCGATCGTGATCCTGGGCGTGCTGGACGACCGGTTCGACATCAATGCCAAGTTGAAACTGCTGGTGCAGATTCTGGTCGGGGTGATGGTCTGGCACTTCACCCCCAGTGAATTTTCGGTTTTCGGCTGGCAGTGCCCGGCGTGGCTGACACTGCCGTTTATCGTCGGCTGGGTGATTCTGGTGGTCAACGCCTTCAACCTGATCGACGGGATGGATGGGCTGGCTTCCGGATTGGCTTTCATCTCCAGCTGCAGTATGGCACTGTGGTTTCTGCTGGCGAACCGCAGCCGTCCGGAAACATTGGCCATGCTGATTCTGGCGGGGGCGTGTCTGGGATTTCTCCGGTTCAATTTTCATCCGGCGAGGATTTTTCTGGGTGACACCGGCAGTACCTTTATCGGGATCATCTTTGCGGTGATCGGTATTTCCGCGATGGACCGGGTGGTGACATTTGCTTCGCTTGCCATTCCGGTGCTGGCGGTTGGCGTGCCGCTGTTTGATGTGGTACTGGCGGTCTGGCGGCGGAGTTTCCGCAAACTGATCGATCCGGAAGCCGGGGTGTCTGTGATGTCGGCGGATCAGGATCATCTGCATCACCGGCTGTTGCGGACGGAGGAATACGATCAACCCCGCACGGCGATCCGCATGTATGTCATCTGCGGGGTTTTCTCCGGGCTGGCAATGGTTCTGCTGCTGCTCCGCAATTCCGTGCCGGGGATCGCCTACATCATCGTATTGATGGTCATTTTGCTGGTGGTGCGGAAATTTGCCACGATTGAACTGAGTGACTCGGCCCGGCTGATCCAGCAGGGGGTGTCCCGGATCCGTCCCGGGACTTTTTTCGGCATATTCCATCCGATGCTCGACGGTGTTCTGATCTTTTTCTCCTATGTTCTGGTCTCCTATATGACACTTGGTTCGGTGCGGCTGACGGTGTTTGTGTATATGGCCGCACCGATCCTGCTGATCATGTGGCTGGGCGGGATTTACAAGATCTATTGGCTCCGTTGCAGTATCCGGTCTTTTTTCCGGCTGTTGATCACCGGATTTTTTGCTGCCCTGATCGGTCAGATCGTGATGTATGTTCTCATCCACAGCGGGATGTATCCGGAAATGTTCCTGACGGACCGGCCGTTTGTTATTGCCGCTGCGCTGTTCACGCTGCTGATGCTGGGACTGATTCTGTTTGAGCGGATGTGTCTTTATTATGCTACGATCTTCCTCTTTCAGCAACTGCATCTGGAAAACCAGGTCAAAGGGCAGATCCGGCCGATCGCCATTCTGCTGTACGGCGGCGGTCTGCATTGCCGGATGTATATCAAAGCCCTGTATGCTTTGAGCCGCGATGTGCAGGGGGAACGGCGGCGGATCGTGGGGATCCTGGACGATACCAAGCTGCTGCAGGGTTTGTTTGTGTGTGATTTTCCGGTTCTGGGCGGAGTCGATGATCTGGATGCGATCCTGACCCGCTGTCATGTGGACCGGGTGGTGGTTACGACCCGGATCAAACCGGAACGCCTTAAAAAACTCCGGGATGTCTGCGCGGCGCATCAGGTTGCCATCCACAAATTTGAAGTTCTCGATACTCCGCTGGAAGATGCCGCTCCGGTCGCGTGATCCGGCGGTATGATGGCAGGCCGGGGCGTTTCTTCCGGCTCCGCCACGCCCGGTTGGTCCGGCAACTGCCGGTGGCCGGGGGCGTTCTGCTCTGACAGCCTCGCCCGGTTGGTCCGGCAACTGCCGGTGGCCGGGGGCGTTCTGCTCTGACAGCCACGCCCGGACGGGGCTGTCCGGCGGCATTCCTTTTACTGTCGTTGCCGGTCCGGTTTCGTTCTGACAGCCACCTTGCGGGCATAAAAAAATCCGGCGGGGGAAATCCCGCCGGATCTGATACCGCGACCGGAAAAATTATTTCTGGCGGTAGTAGTAGTATTTGTAGGCACCGGCACCGCGGCAGGCCGAGTTGGTCGCGCTTTCTTTGCCCTGACGGATCGTATAGACCTTGGACATGGTGGCGTGGCCGTCAACCCAGCTGACACCAAAATCGCTGGCGTGGCGGAACGGTTCGTTCTTCATGTACATCACCGCCAGACAGGTAACGTCGTAACCGCCGGCCGTGACGGGGTGATCGGGACCATCGCCGATGATGATCGTTTCGGAGGGGATCGAAACCATGGTCGGTTTGATCCAGTGACGGGAGTTGCTGCCGCTATGGTTGTAACCCATGCCCTGATAGGAACCCCAGTTGTAACCGTAACCGCCGCCGAAGATCACATTGCCGCCGGTCGGCTGATACTGGGTCGGCAGAGCGTCGTAGGAGAATTTCGGGCACTGGAAAACGCCGGAAGCGAACATGGCGTTGTCTTTGTCCCGGACATCATCGGAACCGGGGGTGACGCCGAGATACGGCGCGATGGCGAATTTCCAACCGACAAAGTGGCAGTCCTGACCGTTGTGTTTGGTGTCGTTCATGCAGGGATAGAAGTCATAATCCGACACATACTGCTGAACGGCGAGCCCCTGCTGCCGGAGGTTGCCGACGCACTGGGAGGCTTTGGCTTTTTCCCGGGCCTGCCCCAGCGCCGGAAGCAGGATCGATGCGAGAATCGCAATGATGGCGATCACGACCAGGAGTTCGATCAGAGTAAAACACTTTTTCACGGGACACATCCTTTATGTTTGTGGTTGATTGTTTCCGTTTACAACAGTCTCCATTGTCCATATTCAATAATTATAGCGCATATTCTGCGGAAAAGCAAGAGGGAAACGCTGTTTTTTCGCTCAAAAAGCCTGTCTCCTGCATGCCGTTACACCCGGTGGCAGAGATGTTTTTTTCTGATCCCGGCGGGTTTGTAAACATGTCTTTCTTTGAGGTCATGTGGTGTATCTGTCTGCCGGGCTGATGGTTTGATCAAATGCCATGATCGCCGTTGCGGTAAAGCAGCAGCACTTTGGTATCAATGCCGTCACCGCGGGCAATGGCGGCATCCAGAAACGGGGCGATCTCGTCCGGATACAGCGGGAATACTTCGATGGATTCGGTGCTTTCCGGGTGGGATTCCGGTGGTTCCGGGTATTGGCGGCGGTCGATGGTCATCCATACCGGTATGATCTGTTCGCCGGAGAGTCCCGGGGAACTGTAACTCGGGGTGCCGATCCGGTCGATCCTGCCCCGGTAGCCGGTTTCTTCGTACAGTTCGCGGACGGCGGTGCTTTCCGGGGTTTCGCCGGGGTCGATCAGTCCGGCCGGAAATTCGATGACATAGCCGCCGGTGGGGGCCCGGAATTGCCGGATCAGCAATACCCCGCCATCCGGTTCAAAACGGGGAATGAGGAGGACCGCCCCCTGACTGTTGACCCGGCCGGCGGCCTCCCAGGTGCGCGGGTTGCCGTTGTCATCCAGGTAGTCGATGAGTCGCAGATTGAGAAATTTTCCGGCGGCCAGATGCCGTTCACCAACGATTTTGAATGTCATAAAAACGCTCCCTGATTTCCGGATATAAAGATCTGTTTTTTACAATATGTATTTGACAATCGGAAAAATCAAGTTATTTTATATGCCATAACGGAGAAAAGATTGGCTCTCCGTGGTCCTGTCCGATCCGCAGTTCCCTTTTTTTCTGTCCGGATTGCTGCGTTCTCTGAAATCGTTTCTTCGGGTGTTCCTCTATGATTCTCGGTCTGACCGGTGCCATCGGCAGCGGAAAAAGTACAGCACTGACGGCTTTTGCTGAAGCCGGAGCTGTGGTTTTCGATGCCGACCGCATGTGTCACGAGTGTTACGCCGATCCCCGGTCGCCGCTGGTCACTGCGCTGGCGCAGCGGTGGGGCGATATTTTTGACGAAGCAGGCATGGTCGATCGGCGGAAGATCGGCGCGATCGTATTTCGCAACGATGCGGAATTGGCTTTTCTGACCTCGCATCTTTATCCGGAACTGCGGCGGCGGCTCCGGGAGGTGTGCGACCGTATGCGGCAGCACCCGGAACAGTTGACGGTGATCGAGATCCCCCTGCTGTTTGAGGAACATTTTGAGACCATGGTGGATGCGGTGGCCGCTTTGTGGTGCGATCCGGAGATCCGGCACCGCCGTCTGCTCGGCCGGGGTCTGGACGAGGCGGAGATCCAACGCCGGGAAAGCCGTCAGATGCCCGCCGCCGCGAAATGGGAGGCCGCTGATTACGGACTGGTCAACAACGGTTCTCCGGAATTTTTGAAAAAACAATGTCGGGATTTGGCCGACCAACTTCAGAAAGATTAGAATATGAGTGACGAAATGGAAAAAACGCCCGTTCCGCAGGAACCGGCGGCCGAGGTGAAACCTGCCCCGAAACGCCGCGGGCGTCCCCCGAAAAAACGCCCGGTGGAAGAAGCCGCTCCGGCAGTGGAAACCGCTCCGGCGGCAGCCCCCGCTCCGGCGGTGGAAAATACGCCGGTCGAACCGCCCGCTCCGGTGGCGGCCCCCGCTCCGGCAGCAGAAAATACGCCGACCGAACCGCCCGCCCAGCCGATGACCCGGCGGGAACGGGAACGGGGTGAACGCCGCGAATTCCGCCGCGACAACAATGGCGGCAATGGCCGTAAATGGCAGACCCGCCGCGAAAATGAAACCGGTGTGTCGGGCGGTTCCCGTCAGCGGCGCAACAATGCCGAAGGACGCCGGGTCGAGCCCCGGTTTGAAGACGGGCCGCAACCCGCTCCGCTTTACAATACGCCGCATCCGGATTATCGCGATGCCATGGAACATAATGATTGCGAAGATGTCCACAGCGAGATGACGGAACGCCGTCCGCGCCGCCCGCAGCGGCCGGAGGGGCTGCCGGATGATGCGGTGCTGGATACGGATTGCCGCGAAGAACAGAATCGCGGCGGCAATGAAGCGGTCAATGCCCCGGCGTTCAACATTACGGATCTTCAGCTCAAATCCATGTCGGAACTGCAGCAGATGGGTTCCCAGTACGGC
>JAFQLP010000025.1 GCA_017414565.1 Lentisphaeria bacterium
CCTTTCTGAAGAACGGTTCTTTCTCCCTCGCGCTCCCTCTTTTCCAAAGACTTCTAAATGAGCGCGTTTATCCGCCGCTGTCGCGGCCAGATACACGCGCTGAGTTTGTGTTTTGGACAGGGAGGCGAAAGGGAAAAATATTCTTTAAGTGAATATATTTTTAAAATGTGTAGGGGTGGCCTCGTTGGGCCACCCCCCGATCAAGGCGAGCGAAGCCGCCGCGACATACTGAAGCCGCCACGCGGCCTGCGGTTGTGACAGCGGAACAACCGCGTTATTCCGCTGGCCGTCGTACGGCCCGGCTGTGACAACGGAACAGCCGCCTTATTTCGCAGCCCGTCGCACGGGCCACGCGCCCTGGTTTTAAGAGTAGAGGGTGCGGAAACGGTCGGTATAGTATTGGACCAGTTCCCATTTTGTGCCGGGGGGCAGGCGATGGTCGGGGCACGGGATGTAGCCGCCGAGTTCGATCCAGGGTCGGAGCCGTTCAAGTTCGGCATCGACGGCGGCTTTGTCGTAGGACAGGACATGTTTGTTCATGCCGCCGATACCGCGCAATTCGCGGCCGTGGAGTTTTCGCCAGTTACTGAAGTCGGTTTTCCAGGTGCCGATCTCGATGGGAAACATAATGTTCACGCCGCCTTCCAGAAACAGCGGGACCAGTTCATCCAATTTGCCGTCGCTGTCCACCGATACCAGGTCGCAGCCGTATTCCCGGAGCAGGCTGGTGGTGCGCTGATAGAAGGGGACGATTTCTTCGCGGAAGAATGTCGGTGTGACCAGCGGGCCGTGATTGAACGAGATATCTTCCCAATAGTGAGCCATCTGGGGGCGGAGTCCGGCTTCGAGCATGATTTTGACGCCCCGGTAGGAGATATCGGCAAAGGTCCGGACGATTTCGTGCAGGAGTTCCGGATCATCCATTTGCATGTAGCTCAAGCCGACGATGCCGAGGATATTCCGGATGGTACCGATGCCGCTGCCGACATGGAAACAGGTGATTCGGTCGGGGCGGTTGTTGACGGCGGCGATGCGTTCTGCGAGGTTTTCGCCGAGGCGTTTTTCGCTCCACTGCATCCGCGGCAGGTATTCTTTTTCCCACGAAGCCCGGTCCACCAGGGTATGTTCAATTTCGGTGGGGATGCCGACGGCACCGGGAATATCCAGCACGATCACGCCATCCCGATTCTGCCGGTGGACTCTGCCGTCCGGAAAGGTTTTGATCACCCGCGGTTCAAAGGACGGGAAAAGGTGGGCGTTGAATCCGATCGAGGCATAGACTTCGTCGAATCCCTGCCGCCGGCTCACCATGGTGCTGACCTTTGCGTATTGGGGGTTGGGGCCTTCGAGGAGTTCGCATTCTTCGGGGGTGAGCAAATGGGCATCCCGCCATTCGATAAGCAGTTCATCCCAGTAACCGAAATCGAGGACCGGGACCGCATCGTAATCCTGATAGTGCAGGATGGCCAACATGTTTTCAGCAGGATTTTTTTTCATCATTGTCTCCGGAAAAGTGA
>JAFQLP010000026.1 GCA_017414565.1 Lentisphaeria bacterium
CAGAACGATCGCTACACGGCTGTGCTGTCCCAGTTTCTGAAGGTGAAATGGCAGGAATATTCGCCGTCGCTGGCCAATTTGCGCGATGATGCCACGGTCGGAGTCAAACTGGTGATCTCGCCGGAGGGGCGGTTGATCAGCGGCACCATCATCCGTTCCAGCGGCAACACCGAAATGGATGCCGCCGCCAAACGGTTGATCGCCCATCTGCAAACGATCACCCTGCCGAAAAATCCGGGTGGCAAACGCTGGGAAAATACGGTCAACCTCGGAACCAAATTCAACAACTGGTAGCCGGATGATCCGTCTGATTGCCATTGCCATGCTGTTTCTGGCCGGTCTGACCGGTCACGCCGGGACCCGGCTGCTGGAACCCGGAACGCCGCTGTTTACCGGTGATCCGGCCCAGACACCGCCGGAAACCATCGTCACCGAACCGGTAATGTGCCAAACCGGAGCCAACCGTTCGCTGTGGCAGCGCAACGGTTTTGCCATGTACCGGTTCGACTGCCTCGAAGTGACCCTCCCGGACGGCCGTCACCGGATCGCCGTACCACAACTGGATCTCCGCCCCGACGGCACGACCGCGATCCGGACCGGGACCGCGGCCGGAGACCGGATTTGGCAGGGCATCTGCCTGCTGGCCGCGGCGGTTCTGCTCTGGCGGATACGCAAACAGCATCCGCCCGCGCCGATGGCCCTCCGGCTGCTGCCGCCGCTGATCCGGAGCGGGCTTCTGATCTCCATTCTGTCCGGAGCCGGGGCGGTCTATCTTTTCTCCAGTGACGAACCGGATTTCTTTGTCACCTGCGCTTCGCTGATGCAGGGAGATTTTTCGCGCTTTCAACCGCGTTCGCTGGGGACCGGCTTGTGGTATCTGCCGTTTGCCCTGCTGACCGGCGCAACGGATATCACCGGGATCCTGGCACCGTTTTCCTATTTTTCCGCTTTTGTCGCCGTCCCGGCGGCGATCTTCTGCTGGCAATGTGCCGCAGAACGCCTCACCGACCGGCGGACCGCCTTTGCCGCCGCCATGCTGTTTGCCGTTCTGCCGCTTTTCTGGTTTCACTTTGAACCCGGCAGCGGCACCACGGCCAGCGGGGTGTTTCTGTGGCCGTCCGGCCGTCTTTCCTACGAATTTTACCAGACCATGATCGCCGGCGGATTCTGTGCTATGAGCGATACCCCCGCGTTGACCATGCTGTTTGCCTCCCTGCTGTTGGCCCTGCTCCCGCCCCGCCCGTGGAACGCGGCCGCCTGCGGCATCTGTTTCGGCATGGCGTTGCTTTTGCGGATCAATGCCCTGCTTTTCCTCCCCGCCCTGCTGACGGCCCCGCTCTGCATCCGGCGTGATCTGCCCCGCCGGGAATGGCTGATCTTTGCCGGGTGGATGCTCGCACTGACCACCGCGGTCATGGTCCCGCAACTGCTGACCAATGCGCTCCAACTGGGCCATCCGCTGACATTCCCCTATGTCCGGTACGAAAACACCGCCGACGGCTTCGCCTTGGCCAATATGGCCGGAAACTGGCCGCTGCTGATGCGCGGCAACCGGGTCTTTCTGTTTGCCGGAGTGACCGGGTTGATGCTGATGCCGGACCGCCGGACCGCCGGATGGCTGGCACTGTGGGTCCTGCCGACTCTGCTTTTTTTCCTCGGTTATTATCATACCCGCGACGATCTGGTGCGGTTCATCCTGCCGCTTTATGCGCCGCTTCTGCTGGCGGCCTGGACGGGCTGGCGGCACTGGCTGTCGCAGCTGCCGCAACCGCACCGCCGGATCGCCATGTGGTCGCTGCTGATCGTATTTCTCACCGGCTCCCCGGTCACGGATACGGCCTTCACCTGCTGGCAGATCCCGGCAATCGCCCTGACGGTGCCGGTGATCGCCGCGGCGGTTCTGACGGCAACGGCATACCACTGCCGCCGGACGGCCGGAGCGTGGCTGCCCGCCCTGACCGTCATCCTGTATCTTGCCGGAATCCCCTGTTGATTCAAAAAACTGGTATTTTGCCGGGAATGTATTATATTATAAAGTGTCTTACAGTGATTTTGTCAGGATATTTTATAACTTAAGGACCAATGCGGTTGTCGCTATGAAAACATTTGAAGAACTTTTTGCCGAACTCCAAGCCAAATGTGCCGCCGGGAATCCGGAATCCGGAACTGTAAAAGAACTGGCCAAAGGCAAACATTTCATCGGCAAAAAAATTGTGGAAGAAGCCAGCGAAGTCTGGATGGCGGCGGAATACGAAGGCCGGGAACGCACCTCCGAGGAAATTTCCCAGTTGCTCTATCACCTGCAGGTGATGATGATCGCCAATGATCTCAAACTCGAAGACATCTATCGTTATTTGTAGGAGGTTCCGATGCTGCAGCTGGCTGTTCCGAATAAAGGGTCGCTCTCTGAATCCGCGATCAAACTGCTCTCCGATGCAGGTTACAAATGTACCCGCTCCGGCCGCGAACTGATTGTTTCCGACCGCGAAAACGGTATTGATTTTATTTTTCTCCGCCCCCGCGACATTGCGATCTATGTGGGCAAGGGCGTGTTGGATCTGGGTATTACCGGCCGCGATCTGATGGTTGACAGTGCCGCCGATGTGCAGGAATTGCTGCCGCTGGGTTTCGGCCGCTCGAAATTCTGCTATGCGGCTCCGGTCAACAGCGGGATCACGGTGGATTCGCTCAACGGCAAACGCATTGCCACCAGCTACCCGGAATTGCTGCGTCAGGATCTGGTCCGGCGTAACTGTCAGGCGGAAATCGTCAAACTGGACGGTGCCGTTGAAATCTCGATCCGGCTGGGCGTGGCCGATGCCATCGCCGATGTGGTGGAATCCGGCCGGACGCTGGTCGAAGCCGGGCTGGGCGTGATCGGGGAACCGATGCTGGAATCCGAAGCCCTGCTGATCAGCCGCAACGGGGTCTCGGATGATGTCCGGGAGGTCGCCATTCTGATCGGGCGGCTCCGCGGCATCCTGCTGGCCCGCACCTACGCCATGATCGAATACAACATCCGCAAGCAGGATCTGGCGGCGGCCTGCGCCATCACCCCGGGCATCGAATCGCCCACGGTGTCACCGCTGAACAATACCGACTGGGTCGCCGTCAAAGCCATGATCCGCCGCAACGAAAGCAACCGAATCATGGATGAATTGTACGCCATCGGCGCGCGGGGGATCTTTGTAACGGAATTGCGCTCCTGCCGGATCTGACGGAGAAACCCATGACGACCGATATTCTGACCCGCGCCCGTGAAGTTCTCGATATTGAGATCAACGGCCTGCAAACCCTCCGGGACTCGCTCGGTAAAGAATTTGCCGCCACCATCGCCTGCTGTCTGGAAACCCTGGAGCAGGGCGGGAAACTGATCTGGACCGGCATCGGCAAAAGCGGGTACATCGGTAAAAAGATCGCCGCCACCATGTCCAGTGTGGGCGCGCCTTCGATTTTCATGCATCCGGTGGAGGCTCTGCATGGCGACTTGGGGATCGTACAGGAAAACGATCTGATCCTGGCCTTGAGTTACAGTGGCGAAACCACCGAACTGCTGCGCATGATTACCTATATCCGCCGGTTCGGCTTGAAGGTCATTGCCATTACCGGCAACGGGGAATCCCAGTTGGCGCACGCCTCCGATGTGGTCCTGCCCATGCCGATCCCCGAAGAAGCCTGTCCGTTCAAACTGGCCCCCACCACCAGCACCACCGCCTTGCTTGCGCTGGGCGATGCCATGGCCATGGTACTGCTGCAGGAACGCCATTTCACCCGCGAAAACTACGGGCGGCTGCATCCGGGCGGAGCCATCGGACTGGCGGTGACATTGAAGGTCAAAGATATCGTCCGCGGCAGCGACCGGTGTGCCATTGTCGATGAAAACACCCTGCTGCGCGACGCGCTTTATCAGATGAGCGAAGCCCGTTGCGGAGCCGCGATCATTGCGGATGCCGACCGGCGTGTGGCCGGGATCTTCACCGATGGGGATTTCCGCCGTCTTGCCAAAGCCGATACTGCGGTCCTCGACCGGAAGATGGGCGAAGTGATGACCCGCCATCCCGTTACCATCCGCAGCGATGCGATGGCGGTGGAGGTGATGAAGACCGTCGAACAACGCCGCATCAACAGCGTGATCGTAGTCGATGCCGATGACCGGGTGGTCGGATTGATCGATGTTCAGGATCTGCCCGGATTGAAATTGATTTAGCCATAACCAGGGAGAACTCCATGCGTTTTCTTTTCGCCATTCTGCTGATCGCGGCAACGGGCTTTGCGCTCCGCGCTGATGACGAAGATGCGCGCCGGAAAGTCGCCGCCGGAAATGAAATGTTCCGCGATGGGAAATTTTATCAGGCCGCCGGGGAATACGATCAGGCGCATTTTTTGGCCGATGACCCGATCCTGCGCTGCAACGCACTGCAGCAGAAACGCGAAGCATTCCGTCAGGCCGGTCTGCTGGCGGCGGAATTCGACACGATCGAGGATCTGCTGACCCGTTACGCCGGCCAGTGCGATTTTGCCGCGCTCACCGCCCGGGAATACGCCATTGCCGATGCGTACCGCAAAGGCCACCGCGATCCGGAATTCTGGTCCCTGCGCTGGATACCGTGGCTCAACGGCCCCGACCGCAGTATCGACATGTACCACAAGGTCCTGGCGCGCGCGCCGTTTGCCGCCGCCGCCCCGGCGGCCCGGCTGCAGTTGGCGTATTTGCTGGACGATGACGGCAAAACCGATGATGCCATTGAACAACTCCGGCTGCTGATCCGGGATTATCCTTCTTCCCCGCAGTACAAATTCGCCCTGCTCGGGTTGGGGGAACTGCTCTACAAACGCTCGCAGTCCGGCGATGGCGACGGCCGGATCGCCGCCGAAGCGGCAACGTTGCTGGCCCGTTTCAAAAAAGAATTCCCCAACGCCCCGGAAACCGCCATGGCGGAACGCATCCGGCTGCAGGCCATGGATGCCCGCGCCAAACAACTGCTCGGCACCGCCCGCTTCTATGCCCGCAATGACCGTTCAGCGGCGGCGGCCAAATATCTGGGGACCATTCTCCGCGAGTATCCCGATTCCCAATCGGCACCGGAGGCGGAACGGATGCTGGTCGAACTGGATGAAGCCTACACCCCCGATCCGTTCCGTCCGGAAGAGGAACCCCGCCATGCGATCCTGCCGGCCCGCCGGTTGCCGCCGCAGCCCATGCCGCTTCTGGTCGCCCCGGACAACAGCAACGGCAAATATCTGTTGCCGGTCTATGATCTCCGGGTCGGCAGAGTGGAGGAGGAAAACCAAAAATGAAACATCTGACTGTTCTTTCCGTTCTGTCGGCCCTGCTGCTGACCGTTGTCAGCGGTTGCAACTACCATGTCGGCCGCATGGGCCATCCGCAGATCCACTCCGTCGGGATCGAGCCGGTAGTCAACGATACGACCTATTACAATGCGTCCGCCCTGCTCCGGGCCGCGCTTTCGGAACAATTCATGGTTGACGGCACTTACAAGGTCGTTTCCAACTCCCGGGCCGACAGTCTGGTGTGCGCCCGGATCGTCAGTGCGACCATGAGCGCGATCTCGGAATCGTCGTACAACAACGACGGCGATATTTTCAAACCGGATGAATGGCAGCTTGCCGTCACCGCGGAATTCACGGTCATCGTGCCCGGCAACCGGGAACCGCTGATCCGGCCGCGCACCGTTACCGGGACCAGCCAGTTCCAGTCCGCGGGGGATATCATCAACGCCCGTCAGCGCGGTCTTCAGATGGCATGCCGGGATCTGGCGGAAAAGATCGTTGAGTTTACGGCCGAAGGTTTCTGACCGGGGGAGGAACCATTATGGCGATTTCGCTCATCAAAAAAAGTCAGCTTTACTTTATTTTCTCGTTTCTGCTGACGATCGCCTGCGGGGCCGCCCTGTTGAAACTCCCGTTCATGTGGCGCGGCGACCACCCGCTGGCGTGGATCGATGCGCTGTTCACCGCCACCACCACGGTCACGACCACCGGATTGATGACGGTGCCGTTCACGCAATTTTCGTTTTTCGGCCAGGCGGTGATCCTGATGCTGATCCAGGTCGGCGGGATCGGCATCATGTGGCTTTCCGCCTCCATCATGCTGATGCTTTCCAAAAAATTCAGTTATACCGATACATTGATGCTCTCCAACATTTCCGACAATTTTGCGGTAACCCGGACCGAGGGCATGACCCGGTTCATCCTGATCTACACGCTTTGCTGTGAAGGGGCCGGATTCCTGTTGCTGTTTCCGGCGTTTCTTTTCGGCAGTACACCGGTGCCGGAAGCACTGTGGCAGGCGGTCTTTCTGGCGGTATCGGGATTCTGTCACGCCGGAATCTCGCATTTTCCCGCCAGCATGATCGGCATGGGGCTCATCATCAAACTGACGGTTGCCGGCCTGATCATTGCCGGCTCACTGGGCTTCTACTTCATCTACGATCTTTATCTGCATTACCGGCGGCCGGCCCGGCTTTCGGTACAATCGCACATCGTGCTTTTTGCCACCTGTCTGCTGTTGATCGGCGGCACGCTGCTGATCTGGTGCATCCAGCACCTTGCCGGACAACCGGTCAACTGGGTCGATGCGTTTTTTCAATCCGCTTCGGCCCGCAGTGCTGGCTTCACCAGTGTCAATATGGATACCATGACCGGCGGCAGCGTGGCTCTGCTGATCGTGCTGATGCTGATCGGTACCGCGCCCGGCTCCACCGGCGGCGGAGTGCGGGTGACATCGGTCGCGCTGGCGGCGGCGGCGGTATTCAATACATTCCAGGGCAACCCCCGGGTCCTGATCCGGCACCGGGAGATCCCGCTGTCCAATGTGATGAAGGCATTTGTACTGATCCTGACCATGATCACACTGATCGCCGTCGGCACCGTACTGATCCAATCCCTGACCCGTTGCGACAGCGAATGGGCCTTTTTTCAAACGGTGTCGGCATTGACGACCACCGGTATGGAACTGCGGCCGCCGCAGGACCTGACAACAGAGGCCAAAGTGCTGCTGATAACCTATATGTTTATCGGCCGGGTGGGGCTGTTCACCTTTTTCCTGTTTCTGCTGGACCGTGAACGGCGGAGCCGGTTGATTTATCCCAAAGAACTGATTGTTGTAAATTGAGGAGATCATGAAAAAAAGCACCTATGCGGTATTCGGCCTCGGCGCATTCGGCAGCCGTCTGGCGGTGGAATTGAGCCGGGCGGGCAACGATGTCGTTGCCATTGACCTGGACAGCGATCGGGTGAATGAACTCCGGGACGAAGTGGCGGAAGCCGTTGTGGCAGACGTGAGCAACGAAGAGGTCATCCGCGAATTGAATGTCAAAAAATTCGATGCGGTGATCCTGGGTATGAGTTCCCATTTTGAAGCGCAGGTCCTCACCCTGACGCTGCTCCGGCAGGAGGGAGCCAAACGCGTTATCGCCAAAGCCGGCAGCCGCATCCAGGAACGGATCCTGTACCGGCTCGGAGCCGATGAGATCATCCAGCCGGAGCAGGATGTGGCGGAGCGGCTGTCGCGGCGGCTGTCGTTGGACAACATCTCCGACTTTTTCACATTCAAGGGGCAGGCCATCGCCGAAGTGATCGTGCCGGAGAAACTGGCCGGTAAATCGCTCCGCGAACTGGCACTCCGCAACCGTTACAACATCACTGTGCTGACCATCGGCCACGGCGGCGGCTCTCCGGAAACGGTTTTCGATCCGGATACCGTGCTGGAAAGCGGGGATCAGCTTACCGTTTTCGGAACCCAGAAATCCATCATCGAATTATTTAAGGACTGACATCATGCCTGACTGCATCTTCTGCAAGATCATCGCCGGGGAGATCCCCTCCACCAAAATCTATGAAGACGAACTGGTTTACGCCTTTCTCGACATCAGCCCCATCAATCCGGGGCATGTCCTGGTGATCCCCAAAGAACACCACGAAAGTGCCTCCACCATCCCGGAAGCCACCGCCGGACGGATGTTCCGGATCGGCTCCCGCATCGGGATCGCCCTGAAGCGGCTCGAAGCCTACGATGCGTACAATCTCCATCTGGCTGACGGCATGGCCGCCGGGCAGGTGGTCATGCACGCCCATCTGCATGTGATCCCCCGCGGCGTGGAAGACCATTTTCACTGGAATTGGCGGCAGCTGCCCTACGCCTCCGATGAAGACCGGACGGCAACGGCGGAAGCCATCAAAGCCAAACTTTCGCTGTAATCCCGCAGTTTCGTTCCCACCCGGAGGCTGCTCCGGGTAAAGAAAAACGGCAGGCCCCGCGATCCCTTCCGGATGATCGCGGCGTATCCTGCCGTTTCTGTGTATCTCTGACGGTTATCAGATGTGATCCAGCGTGGTCTTGTAAGACTTGACCAACGCGTCGACACCGATGGAGGCTTCCACAACGGCACCGTCATCTTCCGCCGTCCAGGCCAGCACCGGTTCTCCGGTAACGACCCCGACTCTGGCAAAGGGGACCCCGGCCAGTTTCGCTTCAAACGCAGCCGCATCGGATTCGCGCACCGTGGCAACAAAGCGGCTGTTGGATTCAGAGAAGAGCAGTTTCCGGACCGTCAGACCGTTCTGGATCGCCCGCAGATCAAGTTTGGCACCGAGCCGGCCGGCAACCGCCATTTTGGCAAATGCCACACCGAGCCCGCCCAACGCCGGGGTATGCAGAGCCGTGACCAATTCGGCACGGGTGGCTTCGGAGACCGCCTGATAGATCTGCAACGCTTTGTCCGCATCGACCCGCGGCACATTGCTGCCGATGGCATTGAACATGGCATAGTATTCGGAGCCGCCGAGTTCATCCAGCGTTTCACCGATCACATAAATGACCTCGCCCGGACGTTTGAAATCAAGCGTCAACGCCTTGGAAACATCGTCCATTTTGGAAATGGCACTCAACAGGACCGTCGGCGGAATGGAGATCTTGCGGCCGCCGCGGGTGCTGTCGTTTTTCATGGAGTCTTTGCCGGAGATCAGCGGCACCCGGAATTTCTTGGTGAAATCGTAAAGCCCCTGATTGGCCCGCACCAACTGCGCCAGTTTGTATTCCCCGTCGGGGGTCTTGGCACTCTGCACCGGGTCCGGCCAGCAGAAGTTGTCCAGCCCGGCGATGTGACCGAGACTGCCGCCGACCGCAATGATCCGGCGGATGGCAAGATCCAGCACCGAAGCCGCCATCCAGTAGGTGTCGATATCGCTGTAACGCGGCAGGATACCGCTGGAAAGCACCACACCTTCGGTCGCCAGCGGCCCGATCATGGTCACGGTGGCATCGGAGGCAACGTCCCGGCATTTGCCGATGAACGGTTTGATCACGCTCAAGCCCTTGACCTCGTGGTCGTACTGGCGGGCCTTGTATTCGTCGGAACAGATGTTGAGCCGCCCCACCATGGCCACCAGGTCGGCGGCGACATCGGTGGTGATGACCGGTTCTTCAAACTGCGGCGCACGCCACGCGGCCTTCAGGTGCATTTTCGGCAGACCGCTGTGCATGAATTCAATGGAGAGCCGGGCCACCGTCTTGCCATTGTAAAGCACATGGAAGAAACCGTCATCGGTGAATTCGCCCAAGATGCTCACTTCCACATCCCGCGCGGCGGCCAACGCCAGGAATTCCTCTTTCTTTTCCGGCGGCACGGCAAAACTCATCCGTTCCTGCGCCTCGGAAACCAGAATTTCCCACGGGTCCAGACCGCTGTATTTGAGCGGCGCGGCACCGAGTTCCAGACGGCAGCCATTGCAGAGTTCGGACATTTCGCCGACGCTGGAGGAAAGACCGCCCGCGCCATTGTCCGTGATAAAGCGGTACAGGCCGCGCTGACGCGCCTCGTGGATGAAGTCGCCCAGTTTCTTCTGGGTGATCGGGTCCCCGATCTGGACCGCCTGCACCGGGCTGTCCTGATGCAGTTCTTCGCTGGAAAAGGTGGCACCGTGGATACCGTCTTTGCCGATCCGGCCGCCGCCCATCACGATCAGGTCGCCGGGTTTGATGCTCTTTTCAAAACCCTTCACATCGCCGATCTGACGCGGCAGCGTACCGACCGTACCGCAATAGATCAGGGGTTTGCCGATGTAGCGTTCATCGAAATATTCCCAGCCGTTGCCGTAGGGAATGCCGCTCTGGTTGCCGCCGTCGATCACGCCCTTGTGAACGCCGTCGCGAATGCGCCGCGGGTGCAGCAGACCTTCCGGCACATCTTCATCCGCCGTGAACGGCGAACCAAGACAGTAGCCCCAGACGTTGATCAGCAGATCCGCCCCCTGACCGGTCCCCATCGGGTCGCGGTTGACACCGACGATACCGGTCATGGCACCGCCGTAGGGGTCCAGTGCGGAGGGACTGTTGTGGGTTTCCACCTTGTAGCAGATATCCACCTGGTCGTTGAAGGTGATGACCCCGGCGTTGTCGCTGAAGACCGAAACCAGGAAATCGACTTCTTCGGCAATTTCCCGGGTACTCTTTTTGATGAAGCTCTTGTAGCAGGAATCGACCGTGATGGAAGCACCCGTTTCCAGATCCTGATAATCGATCGTGGCACTGAAGATCTTGTGTTTGCAGTGTTCGCTCCAGGTCTGCGCCAGCACTTCCAGTTCCACATCGGTCGGCTGCGCCGAAAGCCCGTAGGCGGCGCGATCACCGGCGGTACGGAAATATTCCTGGATGACCTTCATTTCCTCCAGTGTCAGGGCCAGCGTCCGTTCCCGGCTGAGTTCCATGAGCGCGTCATCGGAAACCGCCAGATCGAAGGTCCGGACATTGCCGCCGGTCACACCGCTGATGACCGGCCGGTTCACCGGCACGCCCTGCACCAGTTCACTACCTTTCAGGATACGGACACTCTGGATCAGTTCGTTGGCCAGCAGTTTCCGCGCGATCGTTTCCACCTGTTCGCCGGAAAGATCACCGGACAGCATGTATTCGACCGAACTGTAAACCGCTTCATCATCCCGCAACGGACGGGCCAGGATATCGCCGACGGCGGATTTGGCCGAGCGGCCCACATTGTCCGTCACGCCCGGCCGGAACCCGACGGCGATCAGGAAATCGCAGGGTGCATCGGCTTCGCAGTTGGCCGAACAGGCATCCCCGGTGCGCCAGGACTGCAGAACCGGGTTGTAAAGCAGTTCCGCAATTTTTACCGCCTGGGCGGCATCCACATCCGCATCGACCGTGTAAACGTCGCGGGTACGGATGGCGTTGACCTCGATTTTCAGAAAATCACGGATCTGTGCTTTTACGCTTTCTGCCCGGGAATCACGCCAGCGTGCCAGCGTGGCGATTTCAATCCGATGAATCATCTTTGCTTCCTTTCGTTCACATGAATGAATCCAAAAAATCTGTCCCTATATACATTACACCGGAAATGCCGCCGAATAAAGCCCCAAACAGTAAAAATATCCGCTTCTGTTCCCAATTTTCCGCCGAACTTGACAAAGAAACTCCTGAAAGTATATTATTCCCCTGCAGAAAAACATGGTTTCTGCGGGCGTTTTACCAAATTTTCAGGAAGGGAAAAAAATGAGTCTGCTCATTGTTATCGTTTTGGCGTATCTCGCCGGTGCCATCCCGTTCGGATACCTGATCGGCCGCGTTTACGGCAAAGATATCCGCAAAGAAGGCAGCGGCAATATCGGTGCCACCAATGTCACCCGGGTGATCGGCCGTTGGCAGGGGCGGCTCTGTTTCCTCCTCGACATGCTCAAAGGAGCCCTGCCGGTGCTGCTGGTGTCGCACTATTACGGCTGTATCGCGCTGCCCTCCCTGCTGGCGGGGGCGGCCGCCGTTGCCGGTCACATGTATCCGGTCTATCTCCGGTTCAAAGGCGGCAAAGGCATTTCCACCGCGGCGGGTGCCGCACTCGGTCTGTCGCCGTGGTCGGTACTGGCCGCCGGGATCATCTGGATCGCGGTCTTTTTCCTGACCCGTTATGTTTCCGTGGCAAGCATTGCGGCGGCAGCGGCACTGCCGCTGACCGCGACCATGCTGTATCTCCGCAACCACGGCAGTATGAGCGTGGAGGTACTGGTATTTTTCTATCTGCTGGGAGCCCTGGCCATCTGGAAACATCGCAGCAACATTGACCGGCTCCGCAAAGGTACGGAACTCCGGTTCGGCGGCAAAAACAAAGGATGAACAGCGGCATGAAAATAACGGTAATGGGAGATGGTGCCTGGGGTTCGGCCCTGGCGGATGTGCTGCTGCACAACGGTCACGAAGTAACCATGTGGGGGCCGTTCCCCGAATATCTGGCGGAGATGGCGGCCTGCGGCGAAAATCCCCGTTTCCTGCCGGGAGTCAAATTTGCCCCGGGCATCCGTTTTGAAGCCGATGCCAAGACTGCTGTCGCCGGCAGTGATGTGATCCTGATGGCTTCGCCGACGCGCTTTTTCCGGAGCGTGGCCACCATTTTGAAACCGCATTTCGATCCCGCCCGGCAGTTGATTATAGATGTTGCCAAAGGGATCGAGGCCGAAAGCTGGAAACGCCCCTCGGAGATCATTACCGAAATCCTGGGTCCCTGCCGCCTGACGGTGGTCGCCGGACCCAGCCACGCCGAAGAAGTATCGCGCGGCGTGCCGACACTGGTCGTGGCCGCCTCGCACTGCGACAGTGATGCCCGGTTGGCGCAATCCCTGCTGATGAATGAGAATTTCCGGGTTTACACTTCCGACGATCCCATCGGCGTGGAACTGGGCGGCGCACTCAAAAACGTGCTGGCTGTCGGTGTCGGCATCCTCGACGGCATGGAGCTCGGCGACAATCCCAAGGCCGCCATGATGACCCGCGCCATTACCGAAATGATGCGGCTGGGCGTGGCTCTCGGCGGCAAAGCGGAAACCTTTTCCGGGCTTTCCGGTATCGGCGACCTGATCGTGACCTGCACCAGCCGTCACAGCCGCAACCGGCGGGTCGGCGAAGGTCTGGGCCGCGGCCTTTCCATGGCACAGGTACAGCAGGAACTGGGCATGATGGTTGCCGAAGGCGTGGAAGCCGCCAGAGGGGTTTGCGCCCTGGCGGAACAGGCCGGTGTGGAAGTTCCCATCTGTCAACAGATCCGGTCGATCCTTTATGACGGGCAGGCCCCCCGTTCCGCGATCCGGACCCTGATGACCCGCACCCCCAAAGCGGAACGCTGACCGCAATTCCGCGGCCCCCGGGAAACCGGCGGCCGTCCATCCCCTCCCGGCGTATCGCAGGATACCGTTCCGGAAAAGTTTGCCCTGTCCGATAGTTCGGATTTGCAAATTATTCCGTATTGTGATATATTAAAGGGAAGAAATGACGACGCAAACACGGGAGAATGTATCATGAACGGTATTGCCCCTGATCTCAAAGGATCACCGTGGTTTCTGCTGTTGACTGTGGCCAATCAGTTGCAGTCGCAGGCAGCCCGCAGTCAAAACCGGAAATGTCTGGAACTGCTTTCCAGTTTCACCGGCAGACAACATGCCGTACTGCGCGAAGTCTGCCTGCTGACCATGACCAATCCCAGCGGGATATCGCTGAAACAATTGGCTGAAGCATTGAATCTTTCCCCCGGCACCGTTTCCGAAGCAGTGGAAACGCTGGTTTGCAAGCAAATGTTGGAGCGTACCGTCTGTCCCCATGACCGGCGTGCGGTCCAGATCCGGCTGGCCCCTCTGGGGATGATGATCATCCAGACCGGGATCACGCAGATCTCCGACCAGGTATCAGCATTTCTCAAAAGCCTGCCGGAGACAGAAGCGGAACAATTCGTGGGAACATTGGCAAAATTTTATCAATTCATACAACAGGAAATGGGATTATGAAAAAGTGGATTTATTCGCTCACGGCCGTTGCCGCGCTGACCGGCTGCGGTGTTTTTGCTGCTGAAAAAGCATCGGCACCGGCCGTGCCGCCCACCGTGGTGCTGGTGGAAAAGGTTTCTCTGCAATCGGAAAGCGTGGAGAAAAAATATGTTGGCTGGCTGGAAGCCATTGAAGCGGTATCGCTGCCGAGCCGGGTCTCCGGCGTGCTTCAGAAACGGCATTTCAACGAAGGCGCGCCGGTCAAAAAAGGTGATCTGCTCTTTGAAATCGAAGACACCACCTATCTGGCGCAGGTGAAGCTTGCCAAATCCCAGATCAAACAGTTGGAAGCGGAACTGGTCTTTGCCCGCAACAACTACAATCGTCAGAAAAATCTGCGCAGCGGCAACGCCGTTTCCGAAATCGTCTATGAAGAAGCCGAACGCGCCCTGCACATGACCGAAGCCGCCCTGGATGGGGCCCGGGCCAAACTGCTGGATGCAGAAAACAATCTCTCCTATACCAAAATCTACGCGCCGATCAGCGGTATCATCGGCAAATCGGCCTATTCGGTCGGCAACTACATCACGCCGGCCAGCGGTGAATTGGCGAATATCGTCCAGATCAATCCGCTCTACATCCGTTTTGCCATCAGTTCCCGGGAATTGCAGGACATGTTCCAGACCCCGAAACAGATGTTGCAGAATGCCGCCATCCGGCTCCTGCTGCCCGACGGCACCCCCTACAAACACGATACCAAAATCACCATGCTGGACAATCAGATCGACAACCAGACCGGCACCATCACCATCTGGGCCACGGTCCAGAATCCGCAGAGCAGTCTGCGCCCCGGCGGCTATATGCCGGTGCTGCTCCGCAATGCCTCCGCCCCGGATCTGCCGGCGGTGACACTGTCGGCAGTCATGGTCGGCGAAAAAGGTCATTATGTCTATGTCCTCGATGAACAGAACAAAATCGAATCGCGCCATGTCGAAATCGGCCGCATCAACGGTCCCTGGCAGTTGATCCGGTCCGGCCTGAAACCCGGTGAAACCGTGATCGTTGACGGCAATCACAAAGTCCAGCCCGGTATGGTGGTGAGCCCGGTACCGGCGGCAGCACGCTGACACCTCACCGCGACAGAGAGAATCGAATATGATTTCCCAAGTCTTTATTGATCGTCCGAAATTTGCCATGGTGATCTCCATCGTCACCGTGCTGGCAGGTTTGATGTGTTTGCGTACCATGCCGGTGGCGGAATATCCGGAAATCGCGCCGCCCTCCATCATGGTCTGGGCCAACTACCCCGGTGCCGGTGCCGAAACCATCACCGACGCAGTGGCCAATATCATCGAAGCCGAAATCAACGGTGTCGAAGATCTGGTCTATTTTTCCTCGTCGTCCAGCAACAACGGCAGTTATCAGTTGAATCTGACCTTTGAATCCGGAACCGACAGCGATATTGCCATGGTCAATGTGCAGAACGCCGTCCGCCGGGCCGAACCTTCGCTGCCGCAGGATGTGATCGACCTCGGTATCCAGATCCGCAAACGCTCCGGCGACATTCTGGCCATGTATGCCTTTACGGCGGAGCCCGGTGTCATGTCCCAGCTCGAATTGAACAACTTTGTCCGGATGCGTGTCCGTGATGATATCGCCCGTATCCCCGGGGTGGCGCAGGCCGAGATCTTCGGCACCCGCACCTATTCCATGCGTGTCTGGCTGGATGCCGGCAAAATGGCATCGTTGCAACTCCGTCCGGATCAGGTCGTTGCCGCCATCCGCGCCCAGAACATCCAGGCGGCGGCCGGGTCGGTCGGGGCGGAAAACAGCAACCAGTATGTGCAGCTCAAAGTCAATACGATGGGCCGTCTGAAGACGCCGGAAGAATTCGGCGAGATCGTGGTAAAAACCGGGACCGGCGGCGCGATCACCCGTCTGCGCGATATCGCCCGGATCGAACTGGGGTCCGAAGCCTACAATGCGGAGGATGCCTTCAACACCCGCCCGGCCATTGCCATGGCTCTTTACCGCAACACCGATGCCAACGCCATTGATGTTGCCGATGCCACCGCCGCGCGTTTGAAGGAACTTTCCAAAAACTTCCCGGATGGGGTCTCCTACACCATCGGTTACGACCCGACCCGTTACATCCGCACCAGTATCGAAGAAATCGCCTGGACCCTGGTGCTGACCCTGGTGCTGGTGGTGGCCATCACCTACATCTTCCTGCAGGACTGGCGGGCCACCCTGATCCCGACACTGGCGATCCCGGTGTCGCTGATCGGTACTTTCATCGTGCTGGCACCGCTGGGATTCTCCATCAACGTGCTGACCATGTTCGGGCTGATCCTGGTGATCGGGTCGCTGGTGGACGATGCCATCGTGGTAGTGGAAAACTGTTCCCGCATCATCGAGGAAGAACACCTCTCGCCCAAAGAAGCCGCCAGCAAAAGCATGCAGCAGATCACCGGGGCCATCATTGCGACCACGCTGGTGACTGTTGCGATCTATGTACCGTTTGCGTTCTACGGCGGTATGGTCGGGACCATTTATCTGCAGTTTTCGGTGGCTATGTGCGTGGCTCTGAGCTTCTCCACGATCAACGCGCTGACCCTCAGCCCGGCCCTCTGCGCCCTGCTGCTGCGGCCCTATGATCCGAACCGGAAAGCCCGGAAACTCTTTGCCCCCTTCAACTGGACACTGGATCAGAGCCGCAAGGTCTATCTGGGCGTGACCGGCATTCTGGTGCGCCGCGCCAGTCTGACCCTGTTGCTGTTCGGGCTGGTTCTCGGGGCGAACTATTTCTTCTTCAACACCATGCCCACATCGTTCCTGCCGCAGGAAGACAAAGGAGCCATTCTGTGCGACATCGAATTGCCGCCGGGGGCTTCGCTTTCCCGCACCACCCGGGTCATGACGGAGATCAACGACAAACTTGCCAAACTGCCGGGGGTCGAAAACACCATCCGGGTCAGCGGCTTCAGTTTCATCGCCGGTTCCGGCGAAAATGTGGGTCTGCTCATCGTCACGCTGAAAGACTGGAAGGAACGCACCACGCCGGATTTGTCGGCGAATGCCATTCTGGGGCAGATCTACGGCATTGCAGCCGGTATTCCGGAGGCCCGCATGATGGCCTTCCTGCCGCCGGCGATCATGGGTCTGGGCGCAACCGGCGACGTGACCTTCAAACTGGAAGCGATCGGCGGTCAGACCCCGCAGGAACTGGCCGGGGCCATGAACAAATTGCTGGCCGCCCTGAACCGGAATCCGGAAACCGCCCGCGCCTACACCACGTTCAACGTCAACACGCCGCAGTTGTATCTGGATCTCGACCGGCCCATGGCGGAAGCGATGCATGTGCCGATCAGCCGGATCTTCTCCACCCTGCAGAGCGAACTGGCCTCGGTCTATGTCAACGACTTCAACCTGAACGGCTATTCTTTCAAGGTGAAAATGCAGTCGGAACACGAAGACCGCTCCGATCTGGAAGACATCAACCAGATCATGATCCAGAGCGACACCGGCAAACTGGTCCCCTTGAGTTCGCTGGCTTCGCTGCGTTACATGATCGGGCCGCGTCAGGTCGAACGCTTCAATCTGTCGCTTTCGGCGGGTATCAACGCGCAGGCAAAACCGGGCATCCCTACCGGTCAGTACATGCAGACCATTGAAAAAGTGGTCGAGGAAACGCTTTCCAAAGACTACAAGATCTCATGGGTCGATTTGAGTTATCAGGAACGGAAAAACGAAAACCGGCTGGGCTGGATGATCGGCGTGGCCCTGCTTTTCGGCTACCTCTTCCTGGTGGCGCAGTACGAAAGCTGGACCATTCCCATGCCGGTGATGCTGTCGGTTGCCGTGGCTACGCTCGGCGGCTTCCTGGGGCTGCATTTCTGGGGGCTGTCGTTGAGTATCTACTCCCAGCTCGGTCTGATCATGCTGATCGGTCTGGCCAGCAAAAACGCGATCCTGATGGTCGAATTTTCCAAGCAGGAACGGGAAATGGGCTCCTCGATCACCGATGCGGCCATGAATGGTGCCAGTGCCCGTTACCGGGCGGTGCTGATGACCGCGTACTCCTTTGTGATCGGGGTCGCGCCGCTGGTTTGGGCCACCGGTGCCGGTTCCAGCAGCCGTCACGATATCGGGGTCAGCACCTTCTTCGGTATGATCCTGGCAACGGTGGTGGGTATCTGCTTTGTCCCGGCACTGTACGCGCTTTTCCAGCGGAGCCGGGAGTCGTTGGCCCGTCTTTTCCGGAAAAAAGGAGCGTAAAGAATCGTTATTTGACAACTGATTCTTTCGATGTATATTATCCGTTGAGGGGTGTCGGTCGGCACCCCCGGAATAAAAAGTCATATCATTACCAAGGAGTATCAAAATGGCTGCCAAGATTGATAAAGAAAAATGTGTCGGTTGCGAAGCTTGCGTTGGTGCCTGCCCGGTCAGCGCGATTGAAATGCAGGACGGTGTCGCCTGTGTCAAAGACGGCGAATGCATCGAATGCGGTGCCTGCGTCGGCGAATGCCCCAACGAAGCGATCACCCTTTGATCAGCATCGACATCAGAAAAAAGGCCGGAAAATCTTTTCCGGCTTTTTTTGTCTTTACCCGGAAAATTTCGGCATGAATCTGCTCTTTATCGGTGACATTGTCGGCTCGGGCGGCAGAATGGCGGTACAGCAACTCGTACCGGATCTGCGTACGGAACTGCACGCCTCGTTTGTGGTGGCCAACGCGGAAAATTGTGCGGCCGGAAACGGCCTGACGGCCCGTTGTCTGAAAGAAATGACTCCGGCTGTCGATGTTTTCACCGCCGGCGATCATGTCTGGGATCAAAAGGGGTTTGATTCGGAGATCCGCACCCTGAACAATGTGATCCGGCCCGCCAATCTGGCAACCGTCCAGCCGGGCCGCGGCTGCGGTGTGTTCTCCAATCCCGCCGGCGGCGATGTGGCCGTGATCGCCCTGATGGGCAAAACTTTTATGCGGGACTCGGCCTACAATCCCTTTGAAACCGTTGACCGGCTGCTCGAAGAACTGCCGCGCTCGGTCAAAACGATCCTGGTCGATTTCCACGCCGAAGCCACCAGCGAAAAACTGGCCATGGGCTATTACCTTGACGGCCGTGTCACGGCGGTCATCGGCACCCACACCCATGTTCCCACGGCCGACGGGGTCATTCTGCCCGGCGGCACCGCCTATTTGAGCGATGCGGGCATGGTTGGGGCGGCCCGGAGCGTGCTCGGCCGCGAAGTCGAAGATGTACTCTACAAATTCACCACCGGTATGCCCAACCGCCTGCGGGTGGTCGAAAGCGGCACCATCCGTCTGGATGCGGTGCTGATCTCATACGATTATCAAACCGGCCGTGCCGGAGCGATCCAGCCGGTACGCCGGGAATTCACTGTTTGATCCATCGGGAGGAACCATGCAGAAAAATGATCCCGGAATCAATTGGCAGCAGGTCGATCGCCTGATCGAAATGGCGTTGGCCGAAGATCTTGATTCCGCTGGCGATGTCACGACTGATTCGGTGGTCGGAGAAACCTTGATGGCGACCGCCGTATTGCGCTGTAAAGAACCGGATATGGTCGTAGCCGGTCAGGAGGTGGCCCGGCGGGTCTTTCTCCGGCTTGATCCGGAGGCCGAATACATCATCCGTAAAAACGATGGCGAATGCTGTGCGCCCGGCGATGTGATCGCCGAAGTCCACGCCCGCGCCCGCGCCCTGCTGACGGCGGAACGGACCGCCCTGAATTTTCTTCAGCGGCTCTGCGGCTGCGCCACCACGGCCCACCGTTATGCGGCGGCCCTGGCCGGCAGCCGGACCGTGGTGCTTGACACCCGCAAAACGACCCCCGGCTACCGCAATCTGGAAAAATACGCCGTGGCCGTCGGCGGAGCCACCAATCACCGTATCGGATTGTTTGACCGCGCCATGATCAAAGACAACCACCGGGAATTGGCGGCACTGGACGGTCCGGGCGGCATCACCCGGTCGGTGGCCATGATCCGGCAGAACCATCCGGAAGTGGAAATCGAGGTGGAAGCGGATTCGCTGGATGAAGTGCGCGAAGCCGCCGCAGCCGGAGCCGATTACATTCTGCTGGATAATATGAGCGACGAAATGATGGCGGAAGCGGTCAAAATCAACGCCGGACGGGCCAACTTGGAAGCCTCCGGCGGCATCACGCTGGAACGCCTGCCGCGTATCGGCAGAATCGGCGTTGACTTTGTTTCCTCCGGCGCGCTGACCCATTCGGTCAAAGCCGCCGATATTTCGCTGGATATCGTGGCGGAGAACCGTCCATGATCGCCCGGCTCCGCGGAGAATTGCTGGAAAGCAGTTTTACCGGCTGTGTCATTGAGGCCGGCGGGGTCGGATATGAAATCCTGATCCCGGTTTCGACCTTTGAAAAACTGCCGCACCCGGGTAGCGAAGCCGTCCTGCTGATCCACACCCAGGTGCGCGAAGATGCGATCACGCTTTACGGTTTTGCCACCGCCGGGGAACGGGATCTTTTCCGGCAGTTGATCGGCATTTCCGGTGTGGGCGGCAAACTCGCCCTCAATATTTTGAGCGGTATGCCGGTGGAAACATTCCGGGCGGCCGTCACCGGCGGCGATATCAAACTGCTGTCGCGGATCAGCGGCATCGGCAAACGCACGGCGGAACGGCTGGTCGTGGAATTGAAAGACAAACTGGGCAGCGGCGGCGAGACCGGCGGAATGCCGGATTTACCGGCTCCGCAGCTGGATGCGTTCCGCGATGTTGCCGCCGCTTTGGAACAATTGGGGTTCAAACGCGACGCCATCGACCGCACTTTACGGCAGTTGGCGGCAGAAAATGATAAAAAAGATGCCGAAGCTTTGTTGCGGGAGGCAATCCGCCGATTGAATTTTTAATGTTATACGATATTGTATGAATCAGAGCAATAGCAACCCAAAGGAGCTGACACATGAAAATCTACATCTTTGCAGACCTCGAAGGCATCAGCGGCATCGCCAACAGCGAATACATCAATGGCAATCCGCATTTTGTTGAACTGGCGCGCCGTTACATGGCCGAAGACATCAACAGTTGCGTTGAGGGTTGCTTTGAAGCCGGCGCCACCGAAGTCATCGTCCGCGACGGTCACTGCAACGGGACCAATCTGGATCCCCACATGATCGATCCCCGCGCCACCCTGATCCAGGGGGCCGCCCCCTACGGCGTCCGTTTCCCGGATATCGAAGGCTCCAACGGCCTGATCCTGCTGGGCTATCACGCCATGGCCGGTACCGAAGGTGCCCTGCTGGAACATTCCTACAACAGTGCCGAGATCCAGAATCTGTGGCTCAATGACCGCCGGATCGGCGAGATCGGCCTCGATGCCGCCATCGCCTCCGAACACAAAGTGCCGGTGCTGATGGTCTCCGGCGACGACAAAGCCTGTCAGGAAGCCGTCCTCTGGATCCCCAATGTCCGCGCCTGCCAGGTCAAAAAATCCTACGACACCCAGGGCACCCGCCTGATGATCCCCAGCGCGGCCCATGCCATGATCAAGGAATACACGATCGAAGCGATCAAACATCGCCGCCGCAGCAAACTCCTCAAGGTGGATTACCCGGCTACGCTCCGCACGGAATTCGTGGAACGCACCCCGCTCCCGCACCGCGCGGATGTGGTCAAGATCGACGGCCGCACCATCGAACGCACCGGCAACTCCGTTGAGGAACTGCTGGTCTGCTGATGCGGGATCCATCACCCATGACAGACACAAGCAAACAGGAACAGGATTCCTTTGCCGTTCTCAAGGAACTCTCGCGTGACAGCGCGGGTGTCACCTATCTGGCGGAACAGCGTTCCTCCGGCCGCCGGGTCGCCGTCAAATTGCTGACGGTCGATCCGCAGACGGTGCGGTCGCAGTTCCGCCCGACAGTGGTTCTGGCATTGCTGATCCCGCTGGCGGCTGTCAGTTTCTGGCTGGGGACCCTGCATCGCGGCAAACCGGATGTGATCGAAGTGGCGGCCCAGCCGACGGAATTTCTGATGGAGCCGGAAAACGAAGCGGAAACCGTTGCGCCGGTGGGGCCCGCCACCCAGGACACCCTGCCGGAGAACCTGATGCGCGAAGCCCTGCAGCCGGAAGCCGCCAAGCACGCCAAACTGACCCATATCCCGCTGACAGGGACCCAGGTCAATTTTCTGGGCCGGGAGGCACCGAGCGAAGCCAGCATGGATCTGACCGATATGGAACCGGAAAAACCGGCCAAACCGGCGGCCCCTTCGTTCACCGATCCGGCCTTTTTCGCGGCGGCCAAAAACGGAGATCTGACGGAACTGAAACGGTTGCTGGCAACCGGGATCGCCGTCAATGCCGAAGATTTGAGCGGCAACACCGCTCTGATGACGGCGGTTTTCAACCGTCAGCCGGAGGTGGTGCGCTATCTTCTGACGCTCCACCCGGATCTGACCCACAAAAACCGGTTCGGACAATCGGCGGCTGACTTTGCGGCCGGCCAGCCGGAAATGGAAAAAATGCTGCAGGAAGCAGCTGCAAAAGCAAAGCCGTAACATGCGTATTTTTCAACATTTTCCGCAGAACCGTCCGGTGATATCGCCGTCATTGCTGGCGGCGGACTTCAGCTGTCTCGACAAATCGATCGCGAAGGTGGCGGATGCCGGGGCGGAATGGCTGCACTGGGATGTGATGGACGGACATTTTGTCCCCAACATTTCATTCGGGCTCCCGGTCATGGCAGCACTCCGTCCCGCTACGGATATCTTTTTTGATACCCACCTGATGATCTCGCATCCGGCGCGTTACGCGGCGGCATTCGCCCGGGCCGGAGCGGACCTGATCACCTTTCATATCGAGTCGGATGATGACCCGGCGGCCACGATCGACCGGATCCACAGCAATGGTGTGGCAGCGGGTTTGTCGCTCAAACCGGCCACGCCGGCCTCGGCGGTGCTGCCGTATCTGGACCGGATCGACCTGCTCCTGGTCATGACGGTGGAACCGGGCTTCGGCGGCCAGCGGTTCATGCCGGATCAACTGCGGAAAATTGCGGAATTGCGGCAGGCGATCGACGCCTCCGGACGCGCGATCCGGCTGGAAGTGGACGGCGGCATCGATGCCCGGACGGCCCCGCTGGTGCGGGCGGCCGGAGCGGATACACTGGTTGCCGGAACGGCGGTTTTTCAGGCTCCGCAAGGTCTGAAAAAAGCCATCAGGGACTTGCGGTCATGACCGGCTCTCCTGCCCGGCTGTCAGCGGTGACGCGGCAACGGCTGATCGTGATGGGGGCGTTGCTGATCGTGCTGTTGTCCGGTTGCGGCATGACATGGTACATGCTGCACATTTACCGGGAAAAACAGGTGGTGCGGCGGTTGAACCGCGCCCGCAGCATTCCGGCCCTGTCGCGGGCGTTGTACGACTACCGCGATGCCCGGGGAGAGATCTACGATGTGGCGCGTGTCCGCCTGATCGAAAAACTGATGGTGGCGCACCGTTACGACGAAGCGCGGGAACGGCTGCTGGAACTGGTCAATCTGGGCCGATCCGAAGAAGTCCGCAGTCACGCCCTGCTCAACATTGGTTTTGTGGGGATACAGGCGGGCGATCACAACGGCGCATTCAAGCATTTTCTGGCACTTTTCCGGGATACGGAACAACCGGTACGGTTCCGTTTGCGGGCGGCGCAGGCGGCGGCGGAAATGGCCCTCAATCAGAATGACCAGGCTTCCGCGATCCGGCTTTTCCAACTGATGCTGACTCTGCCGGAAGACGACGATGAATCGGAGGTCCTGCTCCGGGCGGCCCGGACCTATCTGGAAGCGGTGGAGGCGGGGGCCTCGATCCCGGAAAAATAACCGGCATCATCTTTTTCGCAAGGATTTTGCGAACTCCGGCTTGCAAGCTGCCGATTTCCCGGTATAGTAGTTGGAAGAAAAGCATTGGATCCGTAGCTCAGTCGGTTAGAGCAGGTGACTCATAATCTCCGGGTCCTCGGTTCAAGTCCGGGCGGATCCACCATTTTTCTACCCCGATTCCTGACCTTATTTCCGGGTGGCTCGACCTCGAGATCATGTCTTTCCCGCGCTTCTCCTTTTTTCGTTTCCGGCTATTATTTTCCCTTTTTTTGAACGCTCCAGGAATTCAAGGAAGATTGATCCAACGCGCCCCCCGTTGAAGCGGCTCAATCGACGGAAACAGATATTAACAAAGCCGCGGTAAATACTGAATTTCAAATCATAATCAATTGATAATAAATATAGTATATAATGTTAACATTTTGCGCCTCATGTTAACAATCAGATAAAGAATCACGGCTGTCGGCGTTTCCTCAACCGCCTTTCGCACCGCCAGCCATTTCAAATGGCGTGGAGATGGAACCGTTCTGTTGCCACAGAAATAGCGTTGCCTCAAGTGTGTCGGGAACGAGAGGGCAACTGGTGGCATGATCCCGCACAGACCGAACGGTGGACAGCCGCTCTTCTGTTGTCAGAAAATTGTCTGCTGCTCACATTCCGTTTGCGCCCGGCCAATGGATCGTTCAGGCGGAAATGACCTGAATTATCTCTTTTTCCGCGCGCCGCCTTACAGGATGCCGACACCTTTGGTGGACCATTCGGCCCCCAGCGTGCCGCATTCGGTCCAGGCAGCAGAATACGGGCACGGGAGATCGGTCCGTTTCAGTGCTTGCAAGGCCCCCCATCAGGGGGTATAGTAATTCACGACGCCTTGCACCGATTCGTTGGGGAAAAACGGTCCGGCGAGGGCCGGGCGCAACAAAAGGAGAGAGGAACATGGCCATACGACTGTCATTCGGCGAACCGCGTATCGTCGCCCAGGGACCGACCTATGAACAGGCCGGCTGGGGCACGCACCAGTTCCCGGAAATCCGAAGACTGCCGGACGGAAGACTGGCCGTCAGTTACCACATCGTTGCCGATACGACGGAGGCCTACGGCCTTGAACGCGGCTGGGCGACTTCGTCGGACGGCGGGCGGAGCTGGAGCGATGTCACGCCGGAGGAACTCCCGGCCGTCAAGGCGCGCTTCGGCACCCGCCTTCCCTCCGGCAGGAATCTGCGCTTCATCATGCCGAAGCCGTATCCGATCAGTCCCGAACTCCATGCCAAGCTGACGAAAATCGTCGGGCGGGGGAAAAACTGCATCGCCATGGAAGATGTGCCGGACGGTCTCTTTCCCAAAACCTGGCTCTTTGCCGTTTCCGGCCCCGAAACGCTGGAAGAGGAGCAGTATTACTGCGATCTGGATTTCCCCGGCATGACGACGGGGCTGACGACCGGCGCCATCATCCGCCCCTGTCCGTTCGGCGCCATGAAGGTGGCCCCGGACGGCAGCGTATGGATCGCCAGATACGCCAACGGCCGCAATCCCGTCAATATGGGTTATACGGGCTTCTACGCCTGTTACTATTTCCGCTCGACGGACGAGGGACGCTCTTTCCGGCTTATGAGCTGGATTCAATACCTCCCCGACACGAACGATTTTCCGGAGGCGTTCCTTACGGAAGGTTTTTGCGAACCCGACATCTGCTGGATGCCGGACGGAAGCATGATCACCGTCATGCGCACCGGCAGTTTCACCCCCAGTTATATCGCCCGTTCGACGGACGGCGGCAGAACCTGGTCGAAGCCCGAACGTTTCGACGATTTCGGCGTGTATCCGCAGCTTCTCCATCTGAAATGCGGCGTCACGCTCTGCAGTTACGGCAGACCGGCGCTGCGGGTGCGCGCCACCCGGGACCCGTCCGGCATGAAGTGGGAAGAGCCCTGCGAATTGATGCCGTCGCTTTACGGCAAACAGGAACCGTGGGCGCGGAGCTGCTTTTACACCGGGCTGCTCCCTCTCGACGACGATACCGCCATGCTGGTCTTCACCGATTTCCAGATCCCGGACAAAAACGGCGTCAAAAGAAAGACCGTTATGGTCCGCACCGTTCATGCGGAATGCCATTGAACGTTTGAAAGCGGCAGACACGCCCGGCGCCGGAAGGCCGCTTCCGCGCGTCCATAAGAGCGTTCGGCAGCGTGCTGTCATGGGGCGCGGCGGGGCACTCGTCGCCGCAGAAGGCCCCATCGGCGACCTATCCGTTTAAAAAAGAGAAAAACAGGGAAAAACAGGAAAGAGGAAGGAACCGGCAGGACCGCCACGCGGATGTCCGTTACGTCGCCGTCATCCCAGCATGGCACGATCCGGAGCATCATTTCGCCTCCGCGCAGCGGCCCGCCATGATCCCCGCGAGCGTGGCGTCGGCGGCGGAGTAAATGTCCCTCGGGGCGGGTTCGCCGGTCAGGAATTCGCGGGCGAAGCAGTAGAGTTCCCCGTTGCCTCAAGTGTGTCGGGAACGAGAGGGCAACTGGTGGCATGATCCCGCACAGACCGAACGGTGGACAGCCGCTCTTCTGTTGTCAGAAAATTGTCTGCTGCCCACATTCCGTTTGCGCCCGGCCAATGGATCGTTCAGGCGGAAATGACCTGAATTATCTCTTTTTCCGCGCGCCGCCTTACAGGATGCCGACACCTTTGGTGGACCATTCGGCCCCCAGCGTGCCGTATTCGGTCCAGGCAGCAGAATCCGGTCCGGTGATCAGAGCCGCACCGACCACACCGCCCGCCGTGCGGAAAAGCAAATCGTCCCGGCCGTCGCCGTTGCAATCGGCAATATCCTGCACCTCCGCATCGAAATTACCCAGACCGCAAAAGCCGATCACGCCCCCTGCGCCGCAGAGCCATGCACCATAAAAATCCCTGCCGATCCGGAAAGCGATATCATCGGTACCGTCACCGTTGAAATCGCCGGAACCGACGATACCGGCAGTGCCGTTGAGGGTGCCGAGATCGCCCCAGGTAATGGAGCCATCTTGCCCCATGAGATACGCGCCGACATAACCCGCTTCGTGGGCAATGATGATGTCGTCGCAGCCGTTACCGTCAACATCGCCGAGCGCGGCCACAGACCATTCATCACCGAGCCCCTGCACCGCCGCAAAAGTACCATTCGCATAATAGCCGACAAAACCCTCCGCCGTGCGGAGCAAAAGATCGGAAACCCCATCCGCATTGAAGTCGGCCAGCCCGATCTGCCGCAACGCAGTTCCGCCGGAATAGATCGATTCAAAGCCGATAACAGCTCCGGTATCGTCGGTGATGTACGCGCCGACAAATCCGGCTTCGGCATTGTAAACAAAAATATCGGCCACCGCTTCAATGGAAGTGGTGTACCCCTGACCGAGGATCGCAAAACCCGCACTGAGTGTCGAAAGATCCTGCCATTCCACGGTGGCGGTACTTGGTGTCTTCCATCCGCCGGTGGCTCCGAAATACGCATGATCCGGATCGGCGATCGTAAGAATGACGGGGAAAATGAACGCCCCGTCGCGGATGTATTCGAGCATCTCCTGCCGGAACCACGGGGTGGTGGCAATGCTCCAGTCGCCGCTCTCATCGCAGACGGCGATCACAGGATCGTGGGCGCGGGCGGCAAAACCGGTGGCCTCCTCTTCCGGCCAGCGGGCCTGATATTCAGCGTAAACCTCCGGATAGCGGGAAATGTATTCAGCGTAGTAATAATACAGCAGATAACAGTTGCCGCCGCGATCGAGCGTGGTTTTCTGGTACCAGTTTGAATAGGGGTTGTAGCCGGGCGTGACAACATCCTGCCGGACACTCCATTCATCGCTGCCGGCATCTTTTTCGTAATAGACCAGCGCGTAATTGATGTAGGTCCCCTGCTGGGAGGTGTCGTAAGGGCTGCCGGAATCGATCGCCTGAATATCGGTACTGCGGCCGCGGGCAACGAGATGGAGCGTGTCGTTGGCATCGATGGAAAACGCGGGATAGGTCAGTCCGTCGCGGCTCCAGTTGTTGTTCTGCCCGCCGCCGATGGCCTCCGGCGCGGTGAAGCCGTCGGAAATGCTCAACGGCGTATTCGAGCGGAGATACATGAAACTGTTCCAATGCGCCCCGCAGACGATATGAAGATACCCCTGGGAATCAACATCGATGACCGGCAGGTTGTGGCCGTCAACGGCGGTCCCGGTGGTGCAGAGGAAAACCGGGTCCGAAACACGCCCGGTGGTGTGATCGTATTCCACGATGTAGTGCGGGGAACCGTCATCGCCCTCAATGCCGTTCTGCGACATGAAGACGACAAAGGTTTTGTTGCCGCGGGTAATCATCATGGAACCGTCGCCCGCCATCGTTGAAATGTTGACGACCGGCTTCCATGAACTGTCGATGACCTTTACCGCCGCATCAAGCGAAATCCCGCCGTCAGCCGTGGTCCGGAGCGGCACGATATAGTAGTTGGAAGAACCGTCGCGCACCAGCATCTGCGGGGTGCGCGGATCGGCATTCGGCCGCCACGGTTCCAGCCGCGCATCATTGTACGGCACATTGACAGCGGTAAAGGTCTGAAAACCATCGGCGGAATAAACAAGATGGCGGCGAAGCACCTGCCGCCCGTTGACCGTGGCGTTGGAAATGACCAGCGTGTAAGCCCCGCCATCGGAGTCGAATTCGACCGCATCCGGGGTGCGTTCTCCGAAACAGACCGGAATGTCGGCATCTTCCGCCAGTCCCAGCGCGCGGGCGACCGCCCGGACATGGCCGTCGGTGACATGCCAGCGGCCGTCATCGCCGAGATACTGGATCAGATTGACGGTGCCGTAGTCGCGGGTGGTGACGGTGTGACCGTTTTCGCCGAGATACGAAGAATCCGCCAGCCCGATCCGCATCACCGGCCGGTTATCCGGCGAAAAAGTGATCATGCCGGGAAGAAAACGCGGATCGTATCCGAGCATCTCCCGCTCCCGGGAAAAGGCGGAAAGGTAATGGATCGGCAGAGCGGCATCGCCAGTCAGTTCATCCTGCCCCCGGTCCCACGGGGAAAGGTCGCCGGAAAAGCCGGCCGCCGCCAACCCGAATTCATCGTCTGAACAGATCAACGCCCCGGACTCTGCCAACCCCAAAACCTGTGTCATGTCTTCATCTCCTGCTTGCGTACACAGCGGATGCGCCGCCATTCCCCGTTTTTATTAAAGATACACACATCCGGAAGATTTTGCAAGAGTATCCGGCCCATCCGGCGGAAAAAAACCGCCGCCAAACAACCGTGCCCCCCTGTTGAAGCGGCGTTATTAACGGAAACAAATATTAACACAGCAACAATGAATATAACATTTTAAAATCACAATCAATTTATAATCATATAGTTATATCGCACAAATATGCTGATCACACAATTCATGTGCGGACGCTGGAGCACTGCTGTCGGAGTTGTCATAATAAACTTCCAGCCGGGAAATGGAAAAGACACATTGTTGATCTTTCGCCGTCCTGACCGTAAATGTAAAATTAAAATCAGCAACATTATCCACGTTTACAACCAACTGATCCTCTATTTCACACATAGAGCCACTGCCATGAAGTTTATTCGACTTATCTCTGAATTCCCACTTGCCATCACCACGGATATCTGCGAAAAACACAACGACTTTGGAAACTTTGCCCATGTGAAGCGGAACAAATTTCGGAAGCGGAAATATCTTTACTTCTCCTCCACTGTTGACTTTTACATTCAAACGGTGTGATTTCAAAGACGGCGAAACCAGTGCGTTCCGTTGCTGGGACCGAAGCAGAGAAGTTTTTTGAAAATCAAAAATAAATTGTTTCAGTGGCAATTTCCGGAACTTCGTGCCATCGCATTTATAAAGTGCAGCAAATTCTATGCCGCCCTCGAAATATTTACCGTACGTCTGAATAAATGCATCATTTAACGCAGCAATATAGCAATAGTCCGTATTTTTCAACAAATTCATTATCGAGGCATCGGAGTACCGGTGGCCGGATTGATTTTCGACTCCGTTTGCGGATATCCGCCATTGGGAGTCATAGTAATGGCTCTGCCAACGCATTCCCGCCACCCAATGATCAAAGTGAGCAGAGTTTGAAATGATTAAAAATTTTTTGTTTTCCACCAAGTACGGAGCAACCACCTGATCCATAACCTCAAATCGTGTCATGCTCAGGTTCCTGATGGGCTCACAAGATTGAAACAAGTCTCTCCAACCGGGAATATTCAGTATGGGAACCAACACCATACAGCAAACGATACCGGGAGTCTTGGTATCGCCGACTTCTGTCAGACACATCCCAACCGCAAACAAAAACATCCATTCAAAAATCATGTATGTTGCCATATAGCGATTAAGAGAGGCCAATCTGGCGGCTTCGACGGGAGCAAAAACAAAAACATAATAAACAAAAAGCGTGAAGCTGTAAACAAAAAAGCCAACAAACAAAACCAGCGCAGAAATCTGCACAATACGTTTTCTTTGATCACGAAATAATGATGCCGAGAAAAATAAAGCCATACAGATGACAACGGTAAGCGTGAAATAAGACACCGGAACATCAAATTCCGACACTTTCGTATAGCATACGCTTTTGTACATGTTGGTCCAAATAGAGTGCAAACGGTCATGTCCCCAATAAGTAAAACCGTCAATCAATCCTTCAACCGATATTTTTTTCGAAGAAAAATTCTTTGGTATGTCAGCCAGAGATACCTTGTGGATGAACCGCAATAAAAAAGCGGCAACCGGAATAAAATAACGCAGATTACCGGACAGATCACTATAGCATTTGTGCGATATATTCCCGATAATCCGGTATATTCCGATAAATACAGGAATTATCACAACAAATATGGCAAGTCCGCTTCCGGAATCTTTTGTCAAAATCAAAAAACCAAGCAAAATTGTCAACAATATGGAATTAAACCATGAAAAACGCTCATCATCTATAATGAGAAAATAAGCTCCCCCCATAATCAGCCCGAGCAGAGTATCAACATACACTGTCCGGAGAAAATTCGGAAAAAAACTGCCGCAGACAAGTAATCCTGACAGAACAAAAAGGAAAGCAGCCCATGCATTCTTCCAAGTTGCTTTGACTGTCATCAACAGCAATACTGCAATCTCGGTGGTTGCCATGGCGAACATGGCCGCACTTTCAGACAGTTGCGAAGCATCAAAGTGTCGCGCAAACATGTACTCAATAATGGATGTCCCGACGGGATAACTTTTGAAAGATATTATCTCCAATACCCGCGAATCAGTCACCGGAAGCACATTATTGAAAAAAATCGCATAGACGATTCTGCCCCAGTGAGAAAACTCGTCCCAAAGGGAAAAACACCTTCCCTCGCAAACAAAGTTCGCAAAAAAAATTCCGATGACAAAAAGCACACAGCCGGGGGTCACGATCTGGTCGATGGCAAGACGGCAATATTCAGATATTTTACCTCTCTTTATCCCGAAACAGACGATTCCCCCCCCCACCGGCAACATCAACCATATAGCAGCCACAATAGCACAATATGTAAAATCAAGTACCCGGCAAATTCCGCCCAAATATAATAAAATCCCCCAAAAAGGCAGAATACCCCCAATAAAATACTCGATGCGCCTCCGCAAAACAAAACTCAAAAAAGCAGACGGCAAAAGCACAAAAAATAAGGCTGTGATGATCATGTACCCGCCCTCCGATCAACGGTCCTGCCTGGCAAATATCCAAACTCTCTGTGCCAAAAAACTCACGATGAACATGCCGACTTCAACAACAATTTTAGAAAACAGAGGCGACCAACCGAGATATTTTCTGGCAAAACTGATCCCCAAATACGAACCGGCAAAGAGCAGTACTGCCAATAATAAAAATTTTACCCCTTGGGTGAAAAAATGCCCCTTCCCATTGAACACTTTTTGGCGATTGATTACAAAATTCACCATAACACTTATCACCCGCGAGATCACGAGACTCGATAAAACTGTACCATGAAGCAAAAAAAGCAACGAAAAGATAGCGTAATCTAAAACACTGCAAAACAATGAGGCTCCAATGAATCTGAAAAACACCATATATATGCGTATTGAATCCAACACTGGGTTAAAGTGGCTGCGTTTGTTGTTATCCTCATATATGGTTTTTATCTTTACCTGCTCAAGCGCAGACTTGTCTACCGCCAGCATAAGAGCTTCCAATTGAAACTCATACCGGCTGTGCAACAGCTGGGTAACCATTTCGGCGATTTTTCGAGGATAACAACGCAACCCGGTTTGCGTATCCGGAAGTTTCACGCCCGTAAATGCATAAAAAACCAACTCGGTCATCCGATTGCCGAAACGGCTGCGCAACGGAATATTTATTTCTGGAGAATAGAAATCGCGCACACCTAAAACTGTTTTGTCCGGCATTTCGGTAAAACATTCAACTATTTTTTTCACATCATCCGGGGCGTGTTGGCCATCGGCATCAAAAGTAACAACACCTTTACAGTCCGGATAGTGATAAAGTACATACTGTAAACCATACTTTATGGCACCGCCCGTACCGCTGTTAACGGCCAAATGCAGCACTGTCACATTGTTATCGATTGACAAACCATTAAAAATATCATCGTATGATGCCCCACTGCCATCGTCAACAATGACGATATGCTCAAGAAAATCAGCTTCGACTATCGCATGTACCGTTTCGGAAAGTTTGAAGTCCGGACGATAAGCAGGAACGATACCAACAACATTTTTCATTCTTTTATTCCCCTCTGTATAATAACGTGTTAAATGAAATTTTCCGAGCAGACTGGTGTGCCGGCCATCATATCGCCGCCAAACCGCACACTTAAAAAACATTGTTTGACAGGAATCTGGGCGGCAAAAAAATAAAACAGCCGCAAAAAGCTCCCCACTCGCAGCTTTTGCGGCTGAATAAATACAAAATTCCTGTTAACAGGGCACAAAACCCCTGCATCATCGAAAAGAAAGGAATTTATCCCGCGCAAATAATTTTGGCAACGGTCAAAATATAGGAATGCAAACTTCGGAATGAAGCAAGCCTTATATGAAAATATACGCAAAGCTCCCCGATCCGAACTC
>JAFQLP010000027.1 GCA_017414565.1 Lentisphaeria bacterium
ATCGGCATGGAATATTTCTGCCGCGAAGGGGATGATCTGTGGCAGATGTCCGATGCGGATTTTGTCCGTATGGCAGCCGGTGAATTGGTGCTGATGGGCATGATCGGGCCGGACGATGTGCTTGACAGCATCCGGATCAATGTTCCCAAAGCATATCCGGCCTATTTCGGGACCTATGACCGGTTTGAGCGTTTGAAATCCGAACTGCTGCAATTTGACAACCTGCATTGCATCGGGCGGAACGGTCAGCACCGTTACAACAACATGGACCACTCCATGCTGACGGCCATACAGGCGGTCGCCGCGGCCGTTGCCGGGGCTCCGGCCGCCGCCGTATGGGATGTCAACACCGAAGCCGAATATCACGAAACGAAATCTTCTGCCGGGGCGTGATTTTTTTTTCATAACCAGTTGCGATTTCACTTTTTTTGTGATATACTTAATGAAATATACGCAAATGATAACACGCAGATAATCTATCCATTCTGTTGTTTTTTCCGGACGGGGTGATAGCGGAGGGGCGAATGGCTATTTATGAAAATATTGTCGTTTCCGGCAGCAGCGCGCTGAAGATTATTTATAATGGAGATGTGGTTGCCGGAGCCTGGGTCGGCAGTGGCGGCTATCTGATCAACAGCGGCGGTGTGATATGGGATGCCGAAATCGCAAACGGCGGTTTTACGGAAATCAATTCTGGCGGCGTATCGTTCAACGGCAGCATCGGGGGCGGCGGGATCGTGCGCATTGCCTCCGGCGGTCAGGCGGCTGGCGGTACGATCACCGGTTGCGCCTATGTCAGTGGGGTGGCGGTTTCGGATATCCGTTATCTGGACGAAAATACGCCCATCGGTACTGCTACGGTCGGCGGCAAAGTCGTTTCCGGCCCGGCAACGATCCGTTCCGGTTTTCAGGGCGTGCTCAAAGGCGGTTATGCTTCCGGCGCGGTGGTTTCCCATTTCGGATACCAGGTGGTCTATGACGGCGGTTTGGCCCAGAATACTGTGATCGGGCTTTTCGGGCGGCAGATGGTGATGGCCGGTGGTACGGCATCCGGTGCTGTGCTGGGGTCCGGTGTCGCGGCGTGGAATGCCGCCTGGCAGTTGGTGGCCGGCGTTGCATACGATACGGTGGTTTATGCCTACGGGGACCATTTTGTGGAGAGCGGCGGTGTCACCTGGCGGAGTCAGATCTATGACCTGGCATGGCAGACGGTCGATGCCGGAGGAACGGCCCATCAGACCGTTGTTTTCAGCGGTGGTTTGCTGGGGATCAATTCGGCCGCGTTTTCCTGCGATGCGGTGATTTCCCGGGGCGGGATGCAGTGTGTGTATGCCGGCGGGCTGGCCTGGGATACTAATATTGACGGCGTGCAGAAGGTGATGGAAGGCGGCAGTGCCGTCCGGAATGTGCTTGAAAAAAACGGCAGTCAGTCGATTTACGGATTCGCGTGTTCCAATACGGTGTCCGGCGGTGTGCAGTTTGTGCATTCGTCGGCCGGGGCATCTTCCGGCGGCGGGTCGCTGTCGAATACGGTGTTGTCCGGCGGCAGTCAGGTGATCGACAAAGGGGGCTCGGCAACGGCCAATGTTTTTGTTGACGGTTCGCAGATGGTGATGGGGGGCGTTGCCGTCGATAATACATTATCCGGCGGTCGCCAGTTTATCCAGACCGGGAGTGCGATCAACAACACCCTGATCGGAGCCATTCAGACGGTTGTGAGCGGCCGTGCAGAGTCCACCACGATCAAACAGGCGGATCAGAGTATCGCGAAAGACGGTACGGCATGGCAGACCCGGATCGAATCGGGTTCGCAGACAGTTGGCGGTTACGCCTCCGGCAATACAGTCGTCTCCGGTGAACAGTGGGTAACGGGTTCCGCACTGGACAACACGTTATCCGGCGGCAAACAGATCATTCAGGGGGGGGCCGCCTCCGGCAATATCCTGTATGCGGTCAGCCAGGTGCTTTACAGCGGTGCCGTTACAGATACACAAATCGTTGGCGGCAGCCAGTTTGTTCAGGGGGGTACAGCGATCGGGAATACGCTGACGGGTGCCGCGCAGACGGTCGCGGTCGGCCGTGTCGAATCCACGACGATCACGCTCGGCAACCAGAGCGTTGCCAAAGACGGTACGGCGTTGCAGA
>JAFQLP010000028.1 GCA_017414565.1 Lentisphaeria bacterium
CATTCGTTGAAATCGAAAACGATATCGACGGCATGATCCATGTGACCGATATGAGCTGGACCCGCAAGATCAACAACCCGAATGAGATCCTGAAGCCCGGCCAGGAAGTCGAAGCGGTCATCCTCGACATCAATCCGGAACTGCAGCGCATTTCCCTCGGCCTCAAGCAGGCGGAAGTCGATCCGTGGTCCGAAATCAACAACCTCTACAAGGTTGGCGACGTTGTTACCGGCAAAGTCACCAAGATCACCAGCTTCGGTGCTTTTGTTGAACTTTCCAACAAGATCGACGGTCTGATCCACATTTCCCAGCTCAGCCGCGACCACGTTGACAAGGTCAAGGATGTGCTTTCGGTGGGCAGCGAAGTCGAAGCCCGCGTGATCAAAGTCGATGCCGACGAACGCCGCATCGGTCTCTCGATCAAGGCGGTTGCCGATGGTTTCTCTGAAGCCGATATGAAGGCTGCCGAAGAAGAATACACGGCTGCGTTCCGTCCCGGCGAATCCATCGTCGATATGGGCGATATCTTCAACGATGATGCTCTGAACGGCCTCAACCTGAAGTAAGCGCAAAACCTGTTCGCCTACTGGAATTTTTTCCGGTTGGTGCTATATTCCCGGAGACAGTCCGCTGTCTCCGGTTTTTTTTGCCCGAATGGGGAGTAGGAGATTTTCAGTATGACAAAACAGGCATCCGGGAACGCCGGAAATGATCTTTTTCAATGGGCGGCAGAGCAGCAGATGCCGGTTGTTGCGGCTGCTTCGGCGGCCGGAGGTCCGTCCTTTTTCCGCCGTCCGGATGTGATGCGGCGGCTGGCTCTCGGTTTCCTGGCGGCGCAGAAGCCGGATGGCGTGGCGGCCGGGGTCCCGGCGCGGTTTGCCAAATACCGGGTGGCGGCAGCGGCATTCTGGCTGCAGCCGGAGCGCGGCGGCAACCGCTGCTGCCGGAGCGCGCTGGTGGAGGTTTGCGACCGGCGTTTTACGGAGTGTGCCGACAAACCGGCGATTTTGCGGGGTATCCGGGCCCTTCGGGAAGAACGCGAAATGCTGGAACAGCAGATCCGGCAGACCGAGCCGCACCTGGCGGATACGGACGATCTTTTCAGCGAATACCGTACCTGGCATTATGAACGGAGCGTGAATCCGCGGTACCGGATGCTCCGGCGGGAATTGGAGCGGCTTCAGCGGGATCTTTTCCGGGGCAGCCGGTTGGAACGCATCCGGACCGCCGGGGTGGCGGATTTTCTGTATCTGGTGATCCCGGCCGGGGAATTGGCCCCCGATGAAGTGGCTCCGGGGTGGGGATTGCTGTATATCCACGAAGACGGCCGGATCACGGAAGAACGCCCCCCGGAAGATCAGATGTGTGATCCGGAAAAACGGAATCATTTTGCGCTGAATATCGCCGCGGCTTCGGGAAATGCGGTTCTGTTCGGCAATGGGGTGGCCGCCGGGGCTGATGGCCGCATCCGGTTGAGCCGTCTGCCGCGCCGCCGGAGAGCCGGGGAGGGGATCATGGTCAAAGCGGCACCGTTGCCGCCCCTGCCGGGAAAGGAAAAACGGAAATGAAAAAAATCCGGGATCTGGTGGTCTTTGCCGCTATTTTTGTACCCTATCTGCTGTTGCGGGTGATGCCGTTTGCGGTGGTGCGGCTGCTGGCCGGGCTGTTCGGTTGGGCGGCGTGGTGTGTGCCATCGCTGCGGAAACTGGTGGCGGCCAACGTGCAGGTGGCTTTTCCGGAACTGCCGGCGGCGGAACGGAACCGTATCGTCCGGCGCAGTTTCGGCCACATGATGTTGAATCTGCTGGAATTTTTCTGGGCTGCCGGGATCACCCGCCGGGTCGAGGATCATTACCGGATGGAACCGGAAATGCTGGCGGAATTGCAGCGTATCCGGGATACCGGGACCCGGTTTATGTACGTGACCCCGCATCTGGGCAGTTGGGAGGGCGAAGCCGTGATCGCCACGCATTTGGTCGGGGTGACGCTGGCCGCGGTCGTCAAGCCGCAGAAAAATCCCTATTTGAACTGGCTGCTGAACGATCGCGGGCGGAAAGCGGAAAAAGGGGTGAAAGTCATTTTTGCGCGGGGAGCTATGCAGGCCTCCATGCAGGCATTGAAAGCCGGGGATTCGATCGGGCTGTTGATCGATCAGAATACCAAGGTGCGGTCCGGCGGGGTGTTTGTCGATTTCTTCGGGATGCCGGTCGCCAGCAGCCGTTCCCCGGCGGTGTTGGCGGATTACTGCCGGAAACACGACATCCCGCTGTATGTGGGGTATGCTTCGGTGGTCCGCAAGGCGGATGGTAAAAATTATGCAGTGGTGCGGCCGTTGTCCCGGCCGTTGGCGGATTACACCGATGATGCCGAGATGGTGCAGGAATTGATCGCTATGGGCGAGGCGGATATCCGGCAGTATCCGGATCAATATCTCTGGCTTTACCGCCGGTTTCAGTACATTCCGGAGGATTGTCCGGAGGCGGTGCGGGCGCGGTATCCGTTTTATGCCAGACAGGTGGATTTCCGTTTTATGGCCAAAGGCGGCAAAGGCCGGGCGTTGCGGGAGAAACAGGAGAACGGGCCGGATGGCGATGCGTGATGAACGGCGCATCCGACGGGCCGTTGAAGCGGGGCGTTTTTACGATGGCGATCCCCTCCGGCTCCGTCGCGAAATGATGGAAACCGAACGCACGGTGCGCCAACAGGGGGGGATGTCAGACAGCATTCCCCGGGCCGTGATCGTGCCGCACGCGGGGTATTGTTTTTCGCTGGCAACGGCAATGACGGCGATCCTGCTGGCCGCGGCCCGGCAATACCGGCGGGTCCTGTTGCTGGCACCCGGGCATTACATCGGATTTTCCGGATTGGCGGTGAGCCGGTGCGAAGGTTTGGCCACGCCGTTCGGGGTGTTGGAAACCGATCCGGCCGGAGCAGAACGGCTGGCGGCGGTGCCGGGATGTGCGTTCCGGGAGGATGTGATGGCGCGCGAACACGCCGTGGAGGTGGAGTTGCCGCTGCTGCATTACGCTTGGGGCGATATTACCGTGCTGCCGGTCGTTTGCGGTGCATTGCAGCCGGCCATGCTGCCGCCGCTGGCACAGGCATTGACGGCGGAATGGCAGGATGATACGCTGGTGGTCGTCAGTTCCGATTTCACCCATTACGGCCGGTCATTTGGGTATGTGCCGTTTGATCGCGATGTACCGGAGCAACTGCGGCGGCTCGATGACCGGGCGGCCCGGCGGATCGCCGGGCGTGACCGCGCCGGGTTTGCCGCATTGCTGGCGGAAACCGGTGCCACGATCTGCGGAGCCATGCCGATCCTGCTGCTGCTGACGATGTTGGATCTGGTCGATCCGGAACGGAAACGCACCGGCACGATCACCAGTACGGCCAACAGCGGCGAAATCACCGGCAACTGGCAGCACTGTGTGGGCTATACGGCGATCGCGTTTGCCTGAAAACGGTCAGTCTTTGAGCATCTGTTCGAGTGCCAGTGCCATCTGATCCGGGCAGCTGGTGGATTTGAGGCCGCAACGGATGCCTTTCAGCCGGGCGATCACATCTTCGGGACGGCAGCCGATGACCATGCGGGCCAGACCGGCGGTATTACCGGGACAGCCGCCGTGGAACCGGGCCCCGGTGATGATCCCGTCGGTGATTTCCAGCTCGATGGCGGAACTGCACACGCCGGTGGTTTTGTATTGGATGGTTTTCTGCATGATGGGATTCCTCTCTGTTGGTTGCGGCGTTACTGTAGCGGCTTTTTGAAAAAAATGCAACTGATTTTCGGTTTATTTTCTGCAAAGCCGCATTTTGCCGCTTGCATTTTAGGGCGGTGAAATGTATTTTTTCTGACAGATGTGAAATGCAAGTCGGGAGGCATCATGGAATTCTTGGATCAGGCGGGGCAGTGGCTGGAGCAGGCGCGGTATGTTTATTTCGCCATGGCGGTTGTCGGTTCCACATTTTTTGCCATACAGGTTTTTCTGATGCTGACCGCCGGGATCGGACTGGATGCGGATGCCGGTCATCTGGAAATCAATACCGATGGCGTTGAATGTCACGATTTTGCCAGTATCGAAGGACTGAAGATTTTTTCCCTCAAAGGGCTGATATCCTTCGTCACATTTTTCGGCTGGGCCGGTTTTTTCTGGGGCGGCACCGGCTGGCCCGGATTCTTTGCGGCCCTCGGATGCGGGGCGTTGATGATGCTGTTGACCGCGCTGGTGTTGTGGTTTCTGCTGCAGATGCAGCAATCCGGCAATCTGGTGGCGGAGGATATGGTCGGCCGGAGCGGTACAGTCTATCTGGGGATCGGTGCCGGACGGCGCGTGCGCGGGACGGTGACGGTCCAGCTGCCGCATTGCACCCGGCAGATCGCCGCCGTGGCGGATGAAGATTTGGACTGCGGTACGCCGGTGGTGGTCAAAGCGGCTCTCGAGGAGGGATTGTTTCTGGTGGAAGCTGTTGTCAAACAGAACGGATAAAACCGATGTAACAGGAAAGGATCGGAAATGGAAGGACTGACAGTCATCTGTGTCTTGGCGGTGGTGGTGTTGTTCATCATCATGGCCTGCTGTGTCAAGTGGTATCAGAAATGCCCCTCTGACCGGATCATGGTGATTTATGGTAAGACCGGCGGCAAAGCACCGTCGCGTTGTGTGCATGGCGGGGCCAAATTTGTGTGGCCGATTTTTCAGGATTACGGCTATATTTCGCTGCGGCCGCTCCAGATCGAGGTGAATCTCGGCAACGCGCTCTGCAAACAGAATATCCGTATCAATGTGCCCAGTGTTTTTACGGTGGGCGTCAGCACCAAGCCGGAGGTGATGGGCAACGCTTCGGAGCGGCTTTTCGGACAGACCCCGGATGCCATTGCGGAATTGGCCAAAGATATTATTTTCGGCCAGCTCCGTCTGGTGATCGCCTCCATGACGATCGAGGAGATCAACGCCGACCGGGAAACATTTTTGCGCGCGGTGGAAGACAACGTGGCCGAGGAACTGAAAAAGATCGGTCTGGAATTGCTCAACGTCAATATCACCGACATTACCGATGAATCCGGCTATATCGAAGCCATCGGCAAACGCGCCGCATCGGAGGCGATCAACCGCGCCCGGATCGATGTGGCCGAAGAAGAACGCAAAGGTAATACCGGTGCCGCCGAAGCCGTCAAACAGCAGCGCATCGCCGTGTCGATGGCGGAAGCCGCCGCGGCCGCCGGTGAAGCCGATGCCGATCGCGACCGGCGTATTGCTGTGAAACAGGCCGATGCCGCTGCCACCCAGGGCGAAAACCTGTCGGCGATCGAAATCGCCAAATCCAACGCGCTCCGGGCCGAAGAAGAAGCCGAGGCGCACCGCCGCGCCGAGGCCGCCCGCAAGATCGCCGAAGCCCAGATCGAACAGGCCAAATTCGGGGCCGAAGCCGAAGCGCAGAAAGCCCGCGCCCGGATGGAAGAAGAACGCCAGCGCGCCGATGTGATCGTTGAAGCGGAGATCCAGCGCAACAAGATCGAGATCGCCGCCGAAGCCGAAGCCGAAAAACGCCGCCGCGAAGCCCGCGGCGAAGCCGATGCGATCTTTGCCAAACTGGAAGCCGAGGCCAAAGGTAATTTCGAGATCCTCAATGCCAAAGCGAATGGTTACAAGGCGATCGTGGCCGCCTGCGACAATGCCGATGCCGCCGGTAAACTGCTGTTGATTGAAAAACTGCAGGAGATCGTGGCCCTCCAGACCGAAGCGATCCGCAATATCCGTATCGACAAAGTCACGGTGTGGGACAATGGTTCCGGGACCGGCGGCAAAACCGGTACGGCTGATTTTTTGAGCGGTCTGGTCAAGAGCATCCCGCCGTTGCAGGATGTTGCCAAAATGGCGGGTGTGGAATTGCCGGATTATCTCGGCCGGGTCAAAGAGGATGAAAAGAAGGAGGCCGCGGAGGTTACGGCCGAATAAATGAGTGCGGCCGGACGGGCCGCCGGGATATTCAGTCGCCGGATCGCGGGATAACACCGTTGCCGGCGGCTTTTTTTGTTGAAAAATAACAGAAAAGTGATATTGTATCAACCGGTTTATTTTTGTTTTTTACACCGGAGCCGGTCAATTGGCCGGCGGCAGGCAGCCGGTTTGCGGACGGGTTGCATAAATGAGGAGTGTTTTGAGAATGAGTGAAGGTCGGATCAAGGTCGGTATTATCGGTCTGGGGCGCGCCGGAATGGGGATGCATGTCACGGAACTCCTGCGGTTTCAGGATATGTTTGAGATCACCGCGGTCTGTGATGTGGATATCAGACGGGCCAGAGCGGCTGAAAAGAAGATCGGCGGCAATGTGCGCGTGCATCGTACCCACGGGCCGCTGATTGCGGACCCGGAGGTCGAACTGGTGGCGATCGCCTGCCGTTCGCCCGAACACACTTCGTATGCCATCGAGGCCATGAAGCAGGGCAAATATGTGGTGCTGGATAAACCGGTGGCCATGAATTATGCCGAAGCCAAAAAACTGCTGGCGGCATCAAAAAAATATCCCGGTCTGCTGTATTGCCGCCAGAACCGCCGCTTCGAGCCGGAATTCAACAATGTCCTCGATGTTGTGGAGTCGGGTCTGCTGGGCAATATTTACATGATCCGGCACAGTATTTTCTCCTATCAGCGGCGCAACGACTGGCAGACCATTCTGCGTTGCGGCGGCGGCCAGTTGAACAACTGGGGCCCGCATCTGATCGATCACGCCGTGCAGTTGATGGGCGACAAAATCAAGACGGTCAACGGTATTCTGCGCCGGGCAACGGCGGTCGGTGATGCCGAAGATTTCTTCAAGATCATTCTGACCGGCCGCAACGGGCGCATCGTGGATGTGGAATTCAGCGGCGGCGCGGCTCTTTCGAGCAACATTTACGAGGTCCACGGCGATCGCGGCAGTCTGATCCTGCCCTCGGCTCCGGGGGCTGAATTCCAGATGAAATATCTGGACCCGGCGTATCCGCTGGAATCGATCAAGGCCGATCCCAAGACCCCGGTCATGGCGGACAACGGCTGGGAACCGTACCGGAATCCGGAAGAATTGCACTGGATCGAAAAGTCGTTCCCGATCACGGAAAAGGACGGCGACAATATCTCCACCATTTACCGGCATGTTTACAATGCCATCCGCAAAGGCATTCCGTACCGGATCAAGGTCGAAGAGTCGGTCGAGGTCGTGCGGGTTGCCGACCTGGTGCGGCAGCAGAATCCGAAATTCCGTCAGGACCGCCTGATGAAGATGGGCAAGTAAACGGCCCGGATCGCTGCAAAAAACGGCTGCCGGCGGCGCGGCCGCTTCGGAATGTCGCGCCCGCCCCGTTGGGCGGGCTTGATCGGGCCGGG
>JAFQLP010000001.1 GCA_017414565.1 Lentisphaeria bacterium
ATAGCCAGTGTTGCCAACAGTCAGGGTTTCGCCAACAGTGATCGTACCGAGTTCGGCATCGGCCGTCTTGACCGTGATGGTCTTGTTGAAGTTGGCCGCGCCGCCCGCCAGAGCGTAGGTTCCGAATGCCTGATCCGCCTTGACCGTGATGGTGTAATTGGCTCCGGCATCGGTGATGCGGCTCCAGTTGTTGACCAACGCCGCACCGCCAACAGTCTGCTCTGCCACCGTGAAATCAATGATCGCCCCGGCATAGGCACTGACGATCGCCCATGAAGCGATTTCCAGTTTACCGGCCGCCGTACCACCACTGGCGATGGTCATTCTGCCGCCGAAAACCACAACCGTATCATGCGCCGCGCCGCCGCTGGAAATGGTCATCCGGCCGCCGAGATTCACAGTGGTATCACGCGCGGACCCGCCGCGGCAGATGGTCATGGAGCCGCCGTTGTTCAATACAGTACTGTTCGCGGTGCCGCCGCTGTAAATGTACATGGCACCGCCGTTGTTCAATACGATATTGTTCTCCACACTGCCGCTGTAAATCTTTACAGAATCATCGACATCCGGGCTGAACCCGGGATTGGGAGCAAGAAAGGTAAACTGCTCCAGAATACCTTTTTGACTGCCGACATAGGCCGGGTCCAGAATATATTTTCCCGCTGTGCTGTCGTAGGTTATGGAGATGACTTTGAGAACATCCGGAGCCGCCAGCGGATCGCTGTAAGAATATTTGTCATCATCTGAATCCGTGATAATGATCCCGGTGTAATAATTGGGATCGGTCACAGACAGAGATGTATCACAGGTCAGCCCCCAGAGCGTGATCGCGTGCCCGCCGGTACGATTGCCCGATTGGTCATAATAACCGTAACTCATACCGACACCATAGCCGGCCGCCAATTTTTCCTGTGCTTCCGCAAAACCGGAAACAGTAATACCGGTGTTGGAAAGATAATCGCGTAAATTGTTTCTGTCAAAGGTCGTGCTGTAATAATCACCAGCCCCGGCAAGCGGATAATCCCACCCATCTTCACCGGCCGAGACCCAGGTGCCGGCCAGAAACCAGCCGACCCCGTAATAGGTGTTCCCGCCGTAGCGATCACCGTACTGGAAATGATCGACGAAGACAGAAAAAAAGCCGTCTTCGTCTGTCGCCCCGGCAATACGCCACCCGGTGTAACAGAGCATATTGGCAGCCGTGGCCGCCCAGCACATCATATCATCCGAACTGATGCTGTTGCATTTTTCCGCATCGACAACGGCGGCATTCTGATAATAATAGCCGCCGTAGCCGACTTTGAAATCGCTCCAGGAAAGCCCCCCGATCCCGGCAACAAAACCGACCTCGGTCCCCGTTATGGTAAAGTTGGATATGGCAACCGGCTCACCGTCAACGGCGGAAATTTCTTCCGGATCCACTGCCGCCTGCAGAACATATTGCACCCCTCCGTCTGAAATCATCTGCAGTTCCATAACCCGAACTCCTGTCTGCTTTACTTGTCTTCACTCCCTCTGAATGTCGGGATCTTTTTGATGGTGGTGATCACCTGTTCGGCGGAGATCAGCCGGGTGCATTCAAAATGCCGGTCGGTCCCCTTGTGCCGGGGACACCAGAGAAAATCAAAATGGTCAAAGTCCAGCCGCATATCGTTCCAGCAGCTGTGGCAGGTGTGATAATTGATCACCCGGTACGGCGTTTCAAATTCGTTGGTCGGGTGGGTGAAACCGGAGATCATCACCACCGGCACTTTGCAGCACCAGGCCAGCCAGCTCAAACCGCTGCTCAAGCCGATGAAGAAATCCGCATCCTTGATAAGATCAATGCGTTCCTGCAAGGGAATGTCGCCGGTGAAATCTTCCGCCCCGTAGGGGATAAAATTCCAATTCAAGCCCGTGCCGTGGACTTTTTCCTTGTCGATGCACAGCACCCGGTAGCCGTTGTCTTTCAGGAACTGCACCACCGTCATCCAGCCGTAGGGATTGTTCCAGTATTTCGCCTGACTTGAACTCTGCGCCGCGATGCACACATATTTTTCTTTGATCTTGCGTTTGGCAGAAAGATTCACCCGGGGCGGAATATCCGCCGGATCAACCCCCAGAATGTATCCGGCCGTCCGGTGCAGACCGATATAACGGAAGTCGATGGGCTGATTGTCCACATTGCCCTTGAAAAACAGCCCCATGTAGTAACAGGCGTAGGGGGTGTACTTTTCGGTATCCAGAAGGTGGCCTGCGG